>JAEHON010000035.1:0-5024 GCA_016112465.1 Candidatus Saccharimonadota bacterium
GCCCGTGGCTTGCGATGAGGTTTCCTCATACTCTGACAAGATAAAAAAGACTACCTAAAATGTACGTAGCACACCTAGGTAGTGTATCTAAACATTATTATTATATAATGTAATATGCTTTTTGTCAATCTATGCGTATTAACTCACAACCTTTGCAACATAAAATGGTAAGATTATTGCCATCAAAATAGGTAGATTCTATACTTAAATCAATATCACTTAATAAAAGGAGAATCTACCTATGTCATATTGTACTGGTAAGAACATAGAAATAGCAAGAGGAAAAGCCATCAAAATGCTGGTTTTGGAGAAAAAACCAGTGGGGGCAGTAGCGGATCGTTTTGGAGTACATAGAAGCACTATCTGGAGATGGTAAAAAGTGGAAAAATATAAATAGCCATATTCAATTCACTAATGCGGTGAGAAGACAGTATCTTGGAGTTTCTCCGTATAAGTATGAAATCTGTAAATGGAGGATAGAGAGTGAATCATCATCACCAAAACACCCACATACACTAGCAGAGGACTTAGTTCAGTTAGTACTTGATGTTAGAGACCAGATAAAGCGTTGTGCTGAGGTGGTATGGCATTATATCAACAAGATTCTTTGCATCAATATAAGTCTATCTAGCGTGCGTAGAATATTGAAACGCCACCACAGAATGGTTAAGCCGAAATATCATCGTAATCGGAAATACAAGAGTATTCCTAGGCCTAGAATATTAGGCCCAGGAGATTTGGTCGAGATTGATACAATTCACCTATTTAATCCAATTAGCAAGCAAAAACGTTATGTTTATACAGTGATAGATTTATACACTAGAATGGCATATGCTAGGGTTTATAAGGATTTGAAGCCAGGACATTCTATAGATGCCATAACAGAAGCAGAACAATATTTTGGTTTTAAGTTTAAGACAGTACAGAGTGATAATGGTTTAGAATTTGCGAGATACTTTGAGACGAGATTGGAGACTAAAGGAGTTAAGATTCGCCATACGAGGTTAGGTAGACCTAACGATAACGCACATATAGAGAGGTTTAACCGTACCATACAAGAAGAATGTACTGGAAATTATTACTTAGAAAGTGAACCATTAAAGAAATTAGATAATAAAGTCCTTAGCTATATTGACTTTTATAACTATAAACGTATACATTTAGGATTAGAGTATAGAACTCCTGCTGAAATGTTGCATAGGTTCTGAATGTTGTATGTCTATGTTAAAATTAGGTATTATAACTCACAAAAGAGGAGGAAAATGTTGAAAATTGAAGAAAATGTGCCGATTCGAAATCTTGTGACCATGCGAATTGGTGGTCCAGCACGCTTTGTGATTACCGTAACTTCAAAGGAAGAAATTCCGGAGGCTTATCAGTTTGCTAAGGAACGCAATCTACCAGTTTGCGTACTCGGCGGCGGCGCGAATACCTTTGCAAAAGATGAGGGGTTCAACGGAGTAATTATCCTTGACCGCATTATGGGAATCTCTGAAGTCGAGAACCCTGAAGGTGAAAGTTCTGAGGATGAAAGCTCTGAGAGTGGCGACATAGCCTACTTTAAGGCTTATGGCGGCGAGCAATGGGACGACCTTGTGACGTACGTTTCCGAGCGTGGATATTCTGGAATCGAGGCAATGGCGGGAATTCCAGGCACTGCAGGCGCTGCACCAGTACAAAATATTGGCGCCTATGGCCAGGAAGTGACACAGGTGATTGTCTCTGTTGATGCTTATGACACGAAAACCGGTGAGTTTGTGGTAATCCCAGCTAGTGAAATGAAGATGAGCTATCGCAAGTCGATTTTTAACTCTGGTGAAAATGTCGGACGCTACTTTATTTACGCCACAACTGTGCGCGTGAAGAAGGGACAGTTAAATCCTCCGTTTTATCGTTCCCTGCAGGCCTATGTGGACGAACATTACGAGACGGATTTTTCCCCACTCAATATTGCTCGCATGGTGAAAGAAGTACGAAATAGCAAGTTGCCTGATCCTGAGAAGATTGCGAGTGCTGGTAGCTTTTTTAAGAATGTTTACCTAACCGATGAGGAAGCAGACGAGGCAGAGGCTCGCGGAATCCAGGTTTGGCGCAACGCAAAAGAGGTGGGGCCAGACTCTCCAGAAAAACGCACTAATCTTGTGAACTCTGGTTGGCTACTCGAAGAGGCGGGGCTTAAAGGTAAGGTCTTCCACGGCATGAAGGTGAGCGAGAAGGCGGCCCTAATTTTAATTAATGAGGACGCGAAAACCTATGCCGATCTTGCAGCAGCACGCGAAGAAATTGCGAATATTGTGTTTGAGAAGTTTGGTTTTAGGATTGAACAAGAGCCAGACGAAATTGGAGAATAAATGGTAAAAGAACTGAACGGACGAGAGCTGGTGGGATTTGTTAAGGAGAGGCAGGCGCACCTGGTGCAGATTTTGCGCAGCAATAAGAAGCGAGCAAAGCTCGTGATTATTCGTGATTCGGATAATCCAGTGATTGAGAAATATGTAAAACTAAAGCGTCAATATGGAGAAGATATTGGTGTCGAGGTGGTCGATGCAAAGGTTGAGCCAACACGCGAGGCGCTAGTTGAGGCTGTGACCGAGGCCAACCTGGATGAGACGGTGTCTGGAATTATTGTGCAGTTGCCGCTAGTTGACCGCGAGATTACCGAGGAGGTAGTTTCTTTAATTCAGCCAGAGAAAGACGTTGATGGCCTATCTGGGCGCGGAAGGTTTGATAGCGCGACAGCGACGGCGATTAACTGGCTACTTACTGGATATAATATTGACCTAGTTGGTAAAAAAATTGCGGTGGTAGGGCGCGGTAAGTTGGTGGGGAAGCCACTAATTTCGATGTGGCAGAATTCTGGCCTTGAAATCGAGGTCTTTCACCGCGGTTCGGATTTTTCAAAGCTGAAAGAATATGAAATTATCGTGACGGCAACTGGTGTGCCAGATTTGATTACCTCAGAGATGATTCGTTCTGGCGCGATGATTGTCGATGCTGGNACGGCAAGTGAGGGCGGGAAGCTAGTTGGCGATATTTCAGATGAGATTCGCGATCGAAGCGACATTTCGGCAATTACACCAAAACTTGGCGGAGTTGGTCCATTGACTGTGGGAGTATTGTTCGAAAATGTCTTAGCCGCCGCGGGTGAGAAGTAGGGATAGCCTGAGATTATTTTGAAACCTTGTCGAGCTAGATAAAATAATACCTCATGTGAGGTATTATTTTATGCTGATCCAGTGGAGCTTGGTCATTCAGTCAGATATTACGACTGTTCAATAGTGCCTGTGACCGTACCGCTCGCATCCTTCATATATAGGACGTTACTGATCGTACTAGCGTCGACATTACCAGTGCTATAAAGTGAAAGGAATTTCTTCTCTTCGTCCGATAGACCTGAGATTAAAGTTGTGTCTGATTTTAGTTGCTTAATACGTGCATCTGCAAGACCTTGTAACTTCTTGTATTCATCCGTACCAGGTTTAAAAGTTTGACCAGTAGGACCAATTTTAGCCTCTTTGTATAACTTTTCAAAGTCTTGCTTACCAAGCTTGTTCTCATCGTCGAGGTCCATTCTCTTAACAACATTCGATAGGGAAGCATCGAGGCCTGAACTTAAGGTCTGGTTAGACGCGGCTTGACCATCAGCAGTACTAGTCATGTCTTCGATCTTCTGGTTGCCTCTCATATTATCAAATTGGTCAAAGGCGACTTGATGCTTATCTCTTAAATTGGCATGATTGTCAACCATATTCCTACCCATCACGGCCATTGCTCGCTTAGACGAATTACCCATACTAACTGACTCGATGACATTTCCGCTGGCATCCTTTTTCACGTACCCCCCACTCATATATTGATCAAGTGCCTTTTGACCTTCCTTAGTTGAAGCGAGATAGGAGCTGAGCGCACGAATCCTATTATCATTATCCCGGTTTGCCTCAGTAGTACCGGTTGAATAATCATAGCCTTGAGCGTCCTTTAATTGCTCCAGTGCATCCTTATTGCTAAGGTTCTCAGATTTATATGAGCTTATTAAATCACTTTTTACAGTGTCATTAAGGGCGTTCATCTCAGCCTCGTTAATTTGCGCCGCGTGGCCTGGATCAGTGATGTAATTATATCTTTCCATTGCAGCGTCAAGTCCAGCCCTAGTGCGCTCATCTTTATTGAGTGCATTAACAGCTGAAGCAAATCTTCTCTGTTGCCACGGTTTTAATTTTGACTTATCGACATCCTTATATTTACCAACGATCTGCTGTAACTTGTGGGTCTGTGCGTTTTGCTGCTGGGTCTTCATTAAATCTGACCCCATAACTTGTCTATTAATCGAATCGCCTGCGCGACCAGCTTTTTGTTGAAGCGTTGCGATTCCATTAGCGAGACCATCAAAACCTTTTAATGCATTTTTTGTCATAGATGGAACAGTGAAGTATGGCATGATACTGAGTAAGCCGGCAATAAACTTCATATAAAATTCATTACTTGACTGTATGATAATAGTCGATACTAGAAAACCGCCTCCAACCATAAAACAGAATACGGGATAAAGAATAAGGAGTGTTCTAAATAGGGAGAACCACTTTTTAAACATGCCGTTAGTATTCGGAATCGCATATAAGACAAAAGCAACTGGTGAAATCGAAATCATTATGATGATTAATGCCTGTCGAAGACCAAGCATGAGCATGGCAAAGATACCGGCAAGTGCAGCGGATCCCACAAAAGCTAAAATAGGAAACATAAACGCAAGGAATGAGCCACCCGCTATAGCTTGTGCACCAGAAATTAGTGGCAACGCAATTGCTGTGCTACCTGCAGCAACGGCAGCAATCGACGTGATGATTTCCATGGCGCTCTGCGTTATAGTTGAACGATCCGGAGTGCCAGTAGTATTGTGTGCGATATTTTCAAAGATCCCCCTCAGTGCATCTCCAGCCATATTTGAAATATCAACAATAATACCACATATAATATACGAGAAGTTGACAATGATAGCAGTGACGATAAGCTTAGGTAGGATCTTT
>JAEHON010000005.1:0-10526 GCA_016112465.1 Candidatus Saccharimonadota bacterium
TGAAGGCCTTGGCGTTTTTTAAATATTCTTTGAGTTCAGATTGCGGCATCACACTGTGGAGAGTGATCAATTTTGGATTTCGGCTTGCAAGTCGTTCAAGATTTTTGTGTTCAGGACCGTCTCCAATCAAAATAAGTGGTTGATTTTCTTTGAGGCAGGCCAAAATTGCTAGATCGAGACGTTTCCAGCCGACCTGTCGAGAGAAGTTAATAAAATAACCATCATGGCGCACATTTCGACACAATTCGGAAATATCAGAGTTTTCCACAGTTTCACATGGACGTGTGAGCTCTTAGATGTGATGATAAGAAACTGAAGCTGTTTGACTTATGCTCGATTTTATGTGGTGATACTTTTTTTGTTCAATTTGACTTTTGTCATTTTTAATGGTTTGATATAGTTTTTTATTTATTTGACTTTTGTCATTTTGATGTTGTTGTATTATTTGACAATTCCCTTGTGTGATGTTTTTATATTTTGCCACCTCTGAAAAAATCTCTGTATTGACTGGCGGATAGATAACCTCTGCTTCCCTCTTGTAAAATTTTTTAATTTCAGTCTTGGCGAATTCTGAGATAGTAATGTAATGATCTGGGCGGGCGGCAGCTTCTAGATCTTTTTTTCTTAATCTTGGTAGAAGTAGCTTGAAGATAGGGCGGATAAAAAAGTTAAGCGGGCCAAAACCTGGATCCTTTTGATATTCTTCTGTTTTTCCCCAGTAATATTGAGTAGGCACGTGACAATAGCAAAAATGAGCACCTGGCTTGGTCTTGACGTATTTTGCGTCGCAGCCAGAAACAGAGATGACGAGATCATATTCAGTAAGATCGAGATGTTTGAAATAGCTCTGACGAAGTGGAGCAATAAAACGGCGTAAGAAAGCCGGGAGAAGATTGAGCCAACCAGTTTTTACTTCTGCATCTTTGAACCAATCAATTCCCTTTGGTCGGTACTGCGAAGTATAAATTGGAGCTGATGGAAAAAGATGGTGAATTTCACGGAGTACTTGCTCGGCCCCACCAACTACGGTCAACCAATCACAGACAAGAGCAACTTTGAGATCCTTGAGGGGCCTTGATGAGGTTTCGGCTTCTTGAGATCCTGATTTTGCCTCGAGTGGTTTGGTTTGAGGTATTCTAGTCACCTACTTAGCACCTTTACGAATTAGTACGGCTTGGATGGTGCGTAGGAGAATTTGGAGATCAAAGAGGACGGACCAGTTCTGAATATAATAGAGATCAAGAGCGCGACGCTCGTCAAAACTAATTGAACGGCGACCAGAGACCTGGGCTAGGCCAGTGAGCCCGGATTTAACAGTCAGAAGTAGCGAACGATCGCCATAATTTCTAAGTTCACCGGGGACGAGGGCGCGAGGTCCAACGAGTGAAATGTCGCCCTTAATTACGTTAATGAGTTGCGGAAGCTCATCGAGTGAAGTGGCGCGGATGAATTTGCCAATCTTAGTAATGCGAGGGTCATGTTCTAGAAAATCGCCGTTTTCGCGGTATTCCTGGCTAAGTTTTGCAGCATTTTTAAGCTTCCCTTCCCTTTCCATTTTGGCAAAAGCAGCCTCTGGACTCATGCCAGAATATTCAATTTTCATACTGCGGAACTTATGGATTTTAACCTTCTGATTGAACCGGCTAAGACGAATCTCAGAATAAATCGCACTAGCTTTTGGGGTAGAGATCTTAATAATCAACCAAATTATTAGCATAAGGGGCGAGGAGAGCAAGAGAAGGATGGTGCCAAGTATAAGATCCATAATTCGTTTAACAACTTTTGCGTTGCCCATAAGGGGAGTAGCTTTCACCATAATGACTGGAGTGCTGCCGATTAGCTCTAGTTCCCCCATTGAAGTAGAAAGAGTGGTTTCAGATGGAGTGAAATAATATTGCAGATGATGATTGATGGATTGACGATAAACATATTCAACTTGTTTTTCGTCGGTCTGGAAGATTACATCGGCTTCACATTTTTTTAAAGCTTCTTTGAGTGAAGTGTATTGGAGAGTGCTGCGAAATTCCTTAGGAATATATTGACTGCCAGCTACGACGCCCACAACGCGATATCCCTCCTCTGGATAATCGGTCATTTGGCTAATTAAGTGCGTGGTGAGTTTGGAGTTGCCAACAATAATCGCTTTCATGGCGCCAATTCTCTGCTGCAAAATACAGCGACGGATGAATTTTAGAATGAAGCGCATGAGAGAGAGTGAGAAGAAACAGATGATCATGGCATAGAGAGCGATCAAGCGGACCGGAAAAAGATCACCTTCAACGAAGAAATCAAAGGTAATAATAAACATAATACCAATCACGGAAGCCGTAAAAAGGCGCGAGAGCTCCTGCCATCTTGAGCGACCGAGAAAGATTTTTTTGTTATAGAGACCGAGAACAGCTAAGATGACGAGCCAGGCCGGAACCATAAAAGCGACCGAAAGAGTGAAACGGAGTGGATCGGAGACGAAATAATAAGGGCGACTGTCAAAATGTGTGCGGATTAAATAGGCAAACAGAAAGGAGGCAATAATTGCCAAAGAGTCGCCTAGCATAAGGCAGAAACGGAAAAAAACTACGCTAGAATCTTTTTTCATTTATAGATATTTTACTCTAGAACCGGTAAAAGGTACAGAAGTTTTACCGGTTATCCTAGAGTGATTTTTGGATTATTCTACGGTAACAGATTTTGCGAGATTGCGCGGCTGATCAACGTTATTCCCCTTAGCAACAGCAACGTGATAAGCGAAGAGTTGGTTTAAGAGATTAAAGAGAATTGGAGTGAGGATTTTGAAGTCTGTTTTAATCCTAACTACAGCATCAACTGACAGGTCTACATCGGTATCAGTAAAGATAACCACGTGACCGCCACGAGCCAGAACCTCCTGAATACCTGAGATGGATTTTTCATAAAGGAAGCCAGATTGTAGCATGACAACCTCAAAGAAACGATCATCGATGAGGGCGATTGGGCCATGTTTTAATTCCCCAGTTGGATAAGCATTGGCATCAATGTAAGAAATCTCTTTAAGCTTCAACGCACCTTCGAGAGCGATCGGGAAATTAGTATCACGACCGAGGTAAATGGCGTGGTCGTAACTTGCAAACTTTTTAACTAATTGTTCAATCTCCTGATTTGAAGCTTTGAGAATCTTAGCAATTTCTTCCGGCAACTTAGCGAGTTCATCGATAACTGGGGTGAGCGCACGAGGACTGACGCCTTTAGCTTCAGCAATAGTCAGTCCAAACATAAGAAGGGCGGCTACCTGAGAAGTAAAGGCCTTGGTGCTAGCAACGGAAATTTCAGGACCAGCATGAACGTAGGTACCACCGTCAACTTCACGAGCGATAGTCGAACCGATGGCATTAACGATGCCAATGGTCTTGGTTCCCTGTGCTTTGATTGCACGAAGGCAGGCGAGAGTGTCGGCGGTCTCACCAGACTGAGAAATAATTAAGGCGACTGAATTTTCTGGGATATAAGCATGGCGGTAACGATATTCAGAGGCAATTACTGGGTCAATCGTGATGTCCGGCAAGAATTGCTCAAAGAGATAAGCGGCGGTCTTGGCAGCATAATAGGCAGTACCACAGCCGACCATAATGAGATGACGAATAGATTTTAACTCCTTAGCTGAGAGATTTGGCCCGCCAAGATGAACAGTGTGTTCTGCCTGATTAATACGACCGCGGAGGGTTTCCGTGAGAGAGTTTGGTTGTTCCATAATTTCTTTGAGAAGAAAATGATCATAGCCACCTTTTTGAATAGCAGAAAGATCTGTGAGAATTTCCTCGACTTTGGCAGAGACTGGCTTTAGATCGAGGGTTTTAACGTCGACACTATTTTTGGAAAGCACTGCAACTTCACTGTCATTGAGATAGATGGCTTTTTGTGTGTAGCCAACAAGAGCGGAGGCGTCAGAAGCAACGAGGGTTTCGGTCTCGCCGACGCCAATAACGAGCGGTGAGCCACAGCGAGCAACCACGAGATGGTCGGGATCAAGAACACTAAGCACAGCGATTCCAAAAGTCCCTTCGACGAGTTTGAGTGCCTGAGATACTGCATCCTCGAGGCTAGTTTTGCCGGATTGATAAAAACTATCAATAAGGGCAGCGAGAACCTCAGTGTCGGTATCTGATTTAAAGTCATAATCTTTAAGCTGCTCTTTGAGGGCTTTGTAATTTTCAATGATACCGTTGTGGACTAAGTAAATTGAGCCGGCCTGATGCGGATGAGCGTTACGCTCGGATGGATTACCATGAGTAGCCCAGCGGGTGTGGCCAATGCCGATGTGATCAGACGTGCGATGGTTTTTGATTTTTTCTTCAAGGCTTTTGATTTTGCCGACAGCACGAAGTAGGGTTGGGTGGTTTTCATGGTCTAAAGTAACGACACCAGCTGAATCATAACCACGATACTCGAGGCGTTTCAAACCTTGTAAGAGAAAATCCTGAGCATCTTTTTCACCGATATATCCAACAATTCCACACATAAATGTATCTCCTTAATATTTTTTTATTATAGCACTCTGAAATTATTAACAGCTCTGTTCTTGGAATAATTTCTGATAATCAAATTTGGCAAGATTATCAGCAAGGTCATTATAACTCTTGCCAGATAAGAATCCGCCAGCTAAAAATTCCTCTTGAGTAACATCCGCGAGAGCTATCTCTGGCATTTTAAAGGAGGATTTTTCGACTGAAGAAGTAAACTCAAAATCAATCATGACTAAACCTGCAAGTTTTTCCTGGAAGATATCAACTTCTGCTAGATGATTATTTATTTTAATTTTATAGCGGTCCTTGACGACTTTTTTCTGGCTACAGGTAGCCAGAGCTTCAAACTCTTCTTTGGTGAGCGGAATGGTTTGTTCGATCTGTTCGGAAGAATCACCTTGCTTAACTGGTGTCTTTTTAGTAATTTCATACTTTTCACCTTTTTGACGGAGTCTTAAATGAGCATGCTCCAACGTATCTGGAATATATAGATCTACAATACGAGTGGGCTGAATGTTTTGAATCTCATTCGGAATCTCCTTAGCTAAATATGTTAGTTCGAGCTCTAATTCTTGATTCATATACCTCTCCTAGTCTTTTATCAGTTTATTCGAGAGTTGCGGCAAGTTCAAGTGCGTTTTTGATGGCGACATCCATATCCCAGTAACGGTAGGCGCCGAGACGGCCACCAAGGATAATGTTTGGATAGCATTCCTTTAAGAGGTCAAGATATTTTTGATAGAGCGCCTCAGATTCAGCATTATTGACCGGGTAGTAGGCTTCCTTCCCTACCTCATAATCGGCTGGATATTCTTTACAGATGTAAGATTTCTTGGAAGCAAGAACTGCTGGCTGGTGGATTTGATAATATTTATAGTCATGGGTCCTGGTGTATGGGACATCCTTATCAGCTTCATTGACAACAGCGTACCTAAGATCCTGGTCGGTCCACTCTGCTTCGAAACGAAGACTACGGTATGGCAAGATACCTAATTCATAATTTAAGAGTTCATCAATTGGGCCAGTATAGATGACCTTTACTCCTTTAATTTCAGATTCAATATCTTTGAAGCTAGTATTTAGGCGGACTTCAATGTTGTCGGAATTAAGCATATTTTCTACGATTTTAGTGTAGCCAGCTTTTGGGATTCCCTGATGTTTGGCGGAAGCAAAATAGCGATTATCATGATCAAAGCGGACCGGAATTCGCTTCAAGATTTCAGCACTGAGATTTTTGGAGTCGGTACCCCACTGTTTTTCGGTATAGTTTTTAATAAAAGCTTGATAGAGTTTTTCGCCAATGAGGGCAATTCCCTTTTCCTCGAAATTCTGAGGCTCCGTAATATGGTATTTTTCAACATCCTTTTTTATTTCTTCATCAATGAAAGCTTTGGCTTCTTCAGCGGTGAAGTTTTTATCATACAAGAGATTGATCGTATCAAGATTGATTGGCATTGGATAAAGTTTACCGTCGTGACGAGTAGGCACGGTATGGATGTAATCATTGAATTCAGTGAATTTGGTAATATAATTCCAAACCTCTTCGCTTTCAGTATGAAAGATGTGGGAACCATACTGATGAATTTCGATACCAGTTTCAGAGTCAGTGTAGGAATAGGCATTACCGGCAAGATGTGGTCGACGGTCGATAACGAGGACCTTCTTTCCGGAAGTAGCAAGTCGCTCAGCAACAGCAGCACCGAAGAATCCGGCACCAACAATCAGATAATCGTAATTCACATTATTCTTTTCTTTTTAAAACAATTTGAGGTAAGCGTCAGCAACGATTTCAGGGTCACCTTCTTTAATAATTTTTCCCTGATCAATAAGGATGGCGCGATCACAGAATTTGCGAACATTTTCCATGGAATGGGTGACAAGAATGACGGTTTGGTTTTTATTAAGTGAGGCAAAATATTGATTACATTTCTCCTGGAAGGCGGCGTCACCGACGGCGAGAATTTCATCAAGAATCAGAATGTCACCACGAGCGCGAATCGCAATCGAAAAAGCGAGACGAACTTGCATACCTGAGGAATAATTCTTAAGCTTCTGGTCCATGAAGGGAGCGAGTTCAGCAAACTCCACAATGTCAATAAACATTTTATCCATTTCTTCATTGGAGAATCCAAGCATGGCGCCATTCATGTAGACGTTTTCACGACCAGTCAGTTCTGGATTAAAACCAACACCAAGCTCGATAAATGGAACAAGAGAGCCCTTGATTGTGATGTTGCCAGAATCGGGGACATAGATTTGGGCGAGAATCTTAAGCAAAGTGGATTTACCGGAACCGTTACGACCAACGATACCTAAGAATTCACCTTTTTTAACATTAAAGCTAATATCTTTTAAAACTTCTTGTTTTGTATACCCCTTAATACCTTTGAGACGATTAAAGATGGCTTGTTTGAGACCCCAAGAACGCTCAGTAGGAAGCTTAAAGCTTTTTGATAAATGATCGACAATAATGATATCTTCGGCGGAATCTTTTTTCATGGAATTAGCTTTCTTCTGAGTCTTTTTGGTCGCTTCTGGATGAGTTTTTGATAGTTTTTTAAACATTAGGCTTCCTCCGCAAAGTATTTTGAACGTTTCCTAAAGTAGAGACCGCCGAGAGTGATAATGACAATTACAATGAGAATTGGTACAAAGTGCAGCAGCTGTTCAGGAAGATAATTCCAGGTGGTGATGGTTTGGTTGGTGATTAGAAAATAACGAACATCCTGGATGACTTGAGCGATTGGGTTTAGGAGAAAGATTTTTGCAGCGAGAGGACTGGCGTCAGCAACCATGGTGATTGGATAAATGACTGGGACGGCATAGAAGAGAGCCTGCATGAAAACTTCCCAGATTGAGGAGATGTCGCGATATTTAACATTGATGGCGCCAAGAAAGAATGAGATACCAAGAGAGAGTAAATAAAGCTCTAGGACAATAAATGGAACGATGAGCCAAGAGAGACTTGGAGTAACGCCGTTAATGATGGCAAAAATAATGACCACGCCGAGGTTGATGAGAAAATTAATTAAGGCGGTAGTGGTAGCAGAGACGACGATGATCCATTTTGGAAAACTGATTTTACGGAGTAGATCACCACGAGCCACAATAGCCTGGATGCCTTGGCTTGTGCATTCAGAGAAAAAACTCCAGAGCACTGTACCAGCCAGTAAATAAACTGGATAGTGCGGGATGTCGCTACCCATTTTAAGGATTTTAGCAAAGACGACATAGAGGATGGCGAAAAGCATCATTGGGCGCAGCACAGCCCACATATAGCCCAAGACGGATCCCTGGTAGCGTAGTTTAAAATCGGTTTTAACTAACTCCTTCAAAAGAATGCGGTTTTTGCGACTACAGATGTTAGGGATTTTCATAGATTAAATTATACCATAGTGAAAAATATTTTTCTGATGTTACAATAAGCATATGAAGCAACCGTTAATTTCGATTATTATTCCTGTTTATAATACTGGTGACAAGGCCGTAAAACTTTTGAATCAGTTAGTGAAAGATGCTTATGAAATTTTAGAGATTATCTGTATTGACGACGGATCTCAGGATGATAGTTATCTACTCCTCAATGAATTTAAGAGGCAACAGAAACTTTTGGGAATGGGGCGAAAAATTGTACTGATTCGACAAGAGAACGCGGGACCTGCGGCGGCAAGAAATCGTGGACTCGCTGAAGCACGTGGAGAGCTGATTGCGTTCATCGATTCAGATGATGCGGTATCAAAAAAATATTTGAGTGAGATGAGCAAACTGTTACTTGAAGACAAGGTAGCGGTGGCGACATCTGGATTTTTATACAAAAGGATTCACCAGAAAACCGAGAAACCAATGTTTACAAATGAAATTTCTGAACGGGGTGAAGAGGATTTTAAGGCCTATATTTTGAAGAATTTAGCAAGTGATGGTCGACTCTATGCCTCCGTAAATAAGATGTTCCGTGCGGAGATCATCAAAAAATACGAGCTGAAATTCCCTATTGGCTGGGATTTTGCAGAAGATACGAATTTCGTATTGCAATATTTAAAATGTGCCGAAAAAGAGGGGTTTGATAGGCTGAAATTTTTGGCAAAGCCATATTATATCTATCACTATGGAACCGAAACTAGTACCGTGGCGAGTTCTTCCCTACCTTGGAGAAATTGGCAGAAAAGTTTTGATTATTTAAAGAAATGGGTAGGCAAAAATCCGACCAAGGAACAGAAGAAATGGCTGGCGCGAGTGATGTTGCGTTGGAAGATTTCACACGCGCTGGCGGTAGCGCGCAGTAACCAGAAATTAACGGCAAAATGGAAGTACTTAAATCCGTTGTTGTTGCCATTTGCGAGCGTGGCGGCTAGGATACGTAAATAAAAATTTAATTAGAACGACTAAAAATATCGAACTTAAAGTTCGATATTTTTATTATTTCTAGGAGTCTGTCTTATAAATTAATTCTGGTGATTAAGAAAATTAATCGTATCGCGCATGGCGTCTGCCACGGTGAGTTCAGTCTGCCAATCAAGTTCGCGCTTGGCCTTCGCTGGATCGGCATAGATTTCAGCTAGATCACCTGGACGGCGGTCGGTGATGCGATGAGCAAGTGGCTTACCGCTAGCTTCTTCAAAGGCCTTGATGATTTCGAGGACCGAAGAGCCCTTGCCTGAGCCTAGATTATAAACCTTGGCGCCTGGAGTTTCTGTGGCTTTCAAAGCAGCAAGATGACCCTTAGCGAGATCAACCACGTGAATGTAATCACGAATACAGGTACCATCTGGAGTATCATAATCATCACCATAAACCTGGAGCTCTTTGATTTTACCTTCGGCAACACGCATGACGACTGGCATGAGGTTGTTTGGGATACCGTTTGGATCTTCACCAAGAAGTCCGGAAGCATGAGCACCAACCGGATTGAAGTAGCGCAAAATCACGACAGAGAGTTCTGGGCGGGCAATAGCCTCAGCTTCAAGAATCTTTTCAATGACGTGTTTAGTTTCACCGTAAGGGTTAGTGATACCAACGCCGGTAGTCATGGACTCATCGAGCTTACCAGAATTGAGGCTGCCATAAACAGTAGCAGATGAGGAGAAAATAATTTTATTAACGTTGAATTCGGCCATACACTTCAAGAGATTGAGGGTGCCGGTGACATTGTTTTCATAATAGCGGAGTGGCTGTTCGATCGATTCAGCAACAGCTTTGAGTCCGGCAAAATGAATGACTGCATCAAACTGAGTGGCAGCAAAAAGTTCGCGCATTTTTTGATAATCAAGTAAGTCAACTTGATGAAAAACTGGAGTCTGCCCAGTGAGTTGATTGATTTTTTCTAGGACGGTGATTTTACTATTAAATAAATTATCCAGGATTTCAACTTGGTGACCCTGTTTTTGTAATTCAACAACGGTGTGAGAGCCGATATAGCCAGTGCCGCCGGTGACGAGAATCTTCATATTATTAACTCCTATTTATAACCTTCCTATATTATATACTCTTTAGGGTGATTTTTCGAAAAATCCAATAGAGAGCGCTAAGAGGAGACGAGAGTAGTTTATTATAGAGGCGGAGTTTGTTTGTGAGATAGGGATTTTGGCTATTAGATTTTAAGGCCTTTAGGGCTTTTTTACGATATTCCTTAAAATAACTCTTTTCGATGTGGCCGGTTATGGAATTATCAATAAAGGCGAAATAGGCATAGATTAGCGCAATGTCACAAACGAGATCAAAATCTGGGGTATTGAGATATTTTCTTGCTTCTTCTGCCATTTGCTCTTTCGCCTGGAGACGTTTTAGGGTTTTTTCAGTCGAGGTAAAGTTTTTGGTAATATAAGAATTTTTTCGTTGATAAAAATATAGTTCATCTTTTAGATACTGAATCTTCTTAGCTGCAGCAAAAAGTTTATAGGTCGTAAGATTGTCTTCATGAATCTGGCCGACTGGATAATAAATAGCATGGTCGTCGAATAGAGATTTTCTGCAAAGTTTATTCCAGATTAAAATGTCAAAGTCCTGTTGCTTTAAAAGAAAGTTTTTGGTGGC
>JAEHON010000005.1:10626-29946 GCA_016112465.1 Candidatus Saccharimonadota bacterium
TCTTTTATGGTCCTTGGAAAATTAAAATCTTGAAGGTATTTTTTTCTTGAGGCTTGACCATATTGTATTCTTAATTCTTTATTCATTAATATTTTCCGCAAGGCTTTCACAATAGAGTCAACATCTTTAATAGGAACTAATATTCCATTTTTTTGGTGCTGAACTACTTCTGGATTACCGTCAATATTGGTGGCGATAATCGGTTTTCCGAGCATGGCGGCATCAATCAGTGAAAGACTAAGGCCCTCAATATGGGAGACTAGAACAAAAGTTTCTGCGGCAGCGATTTTTTCTAGAGGCTTATCGGTAAAACCATGATATATGATCTGAGATGTTTGGTGTTCTTCACAATAATTTGCAAGCGACCCCGTGCCATATATGTGAAGAGTGGCAGTAGGAAAATCTGGGGCAACATCAGAAAAGGCAGAAATAAGTTCCTTAATTCCCTTGTATGCCTCGAGACGACCGAGATAGATAAATGAATCTTTTTCTATAACTTGATTTTGGTAGTTAGAAAATGAATCGATGGCCCCATTTTTGATAGTAACTAAATTCGTGAGGTTTTTGATTGAAGTCTTTTTAATTAAGTTTTCAAAATAATTTCTTTCAAAATCAGAAATAAAAATTACACGGTCAGCATATTTAGCAAGGTGAAGTATTTTTTTCCCGATAGCATTCTTGTATTTTTGCTCAACATTTTGTAGAACCCAACTTCTAAAATCCATGTGGTCGAGCCAGAGGATCTGGATATCGAGTTTTTTAGCAGCAAGTGTAGCAGCAATCCAATCGTCACGAGATTCAATTATAACGGTTCTAGGATTAAGTCTTTTGAATTGATGGAGATACCAGAAATAGAGGTAGTGTTGCCATAAGGCATATAGTGGAAGAAGCAGATTCCTGAGACCACTCCAGTTTTGGTTTTTTAAAAAGGGGGCTTTTTGAGAGCTAATTTTTTTCTTTTTGGCACCTTCAAGAAGCTGAGAAGAGGATGACATAATAATTGGGTGATAATGATGGTCAGACAGAACCTGGGCAAGAGTGAGTTGATAAGTTTCACCACCACCATAATTTTGAGGAAGCGTGTTACGGATTAAAATGATGCTCGACGAAGTAGATGACCGTTTAGTGGTTTTTTCCATATCTTAATTATAACATTAGATACACTATGCTATAATACAAGATAATATGAAGAGGTACGATTTAACGGTTGCGATAACCGCGCATAATGAGGGTTTAGTTGCCCATAAAACTATGCGGAGCATCCTGGAGGCAACCAAAAAGCTTGAAGAAAAAAATATCAGTTATGAGATATTGATTCATATTGATAATGGGGATCAAATTACTAAGGATTACTTCCAGAGATATAAGGATAATCCTATTGTTGAGATTTTTGAAAATAGCTTTGGTGATCCTGGACCATCACGTAACTTTTTAGCACAAAAGGCACGGGGCGAATACATAACATTTCTAGATGGAGATGACTTAATTTCTGACAACTGGCTGATAGCCGCATATGGGGTTTTGATTGGAGCAACAGAAGAAGTTATCGTACACCCTGAGGGTATTTTGACTTTTGGCACAGGAGTGAATAATGTGCTGACGATCCAGAAAGAAACCCTCCCAATAGAAAAGGATACGATCGTTCTATTAGGTGAGAATCGTTGGTGTGCAATTTTAATGGCAAAAACTTCAACTATCCTAAAACATCCTTATAAACATTTAACCGGCGGATATTCCCATGAAGATTATGTTTTCAATGTAGAAACCACGCATGCTGGAATTAAACACCTAATTGCCAAAGAAACTATTCTCTTTTATCGTAGATCTAGTAATTCTCGTCTTTCATCGAGCAATAGCATGAATCAGATAATCCCATATATGGAATTCTTTGATTTTGATAAAGTACGTGGTTTTGGTCATGAGACACATGCTGATGTGTCAGTTGGGGTTTCAATAAAACGAAAAGGATACAGGCTATATAAGAAAATCCGTGATAATAATTTCTTAAATTATTTTATTACACCGCCAGCAAAACTAACTCTTAAAGTTCTAAATAGTCTCAATCAGAAAAATCGACAAAGTAAGATTCCTGACTTTGTAGTGAGAGAATGGGCTAAGATTAATCCGCTTGAAACCCAGCTTTATCCATACCCTTTCATTTTGAAGCGCACTCAGATTTATGACCCAAGTGACCTATCGATTATTGGGGAGACTTATCTAAAGATTGCTCAATCCGTAACACATACGCCGGATTATGTTTTCATGGTACCTTGGGTAGTTAGAGGTGGGGCTGACAAGGTGATGCTTAATATGATGAAGGCGATTGAGGAAATTCACCCAGGCTCTAAGTTTACCGTGATTACGACTCTACCAAACAAGAATGTTTGGGCTAAGATGCTTCCAAAGAATACCGACTTGATCGAGTTTGGTAAATTAGCAGATGGTTTACCACCATATGAAAAGGATGAGTTATTATCAAGGGTAATCACACAGCTAAAATGTAAGCGATTACATATCATCAACTCTGAATATGCCTATGATTGGGCCTATAAACATCAGGAGTTGATTAAGAACCATTATGAGTTAACAGTTTCGGTGTTCGCTTCTTGTTTTATTCCAGAGAGTAACTTTACTTGTAGATTCTCGTTCGATGATCCATTCATTTTTGACGTCTATAAAGTAGTGAAGAAGATTTTTACCGATAACCAAACTTTCGTGGAGGAGTCGGTTGAGAAAAATGCATTAGACAAAAAGATGTTTAAGGTACAATATCAGCCGATTATGGATGAAGTAAAAAAAATACACCATGCAGAGGCAAATAAAAAAGTTCGCGTACTCTGGGCAAGCCGAGTAACGAGAGAAAAAATGCCAGACATGATTAAGTTGATTGCAAACAAACTAAATCCGGATGAATTTCAAATCGACGTATTTGGTGCATTTTCTGATGATGTTAATAAAGATTTCTTCAATGGTGTACCTGTAATTAAATATCGTGGAGCTTTTGATGGTTTTTCAAACATACCAACTGATGACTATGACATACTACTCTACACAAGCGTGGGGGATGGCGTACCAAATATTATATTGGAAGCAACAGCGGCAGGTTTACCAATCTTGGCTAGTAATGATGGTGGGGTGCATGAGTTTATCCAGGACGGCAAGACCGGTTCCCTAGTAAAAGAAATTCGGGACGTTGATGGATATGTGAAGAAACTAAAGGACTTCAGGAAAAATCCAAAGAAATATGAAAACTATGTGGAGGCAGCTCAGAAATTACTAGAGGAGAGACACAGTTGGAAGGCGTTTATAAAAAAGATGAAGGAAGATTTCTAGATTAAGAGGTGGAGTAAGGAAAAAATAAGATGAAAGACATAAAGGTGAAGATGAAAGATTTTCTAAAAAACCACGGTGACAGAATAAAAGAGTTCTTAAAAATATTTTCACTGGTCTTTGCGCTAAACTTATTCTTATTATCCTTTGTAAACCTCATAACTAACGGTACCGAAACTGACGTTTTCTATGGTGGGGATACTCCTAGAGTCCTACAGGATATGACTTTGCAAGATGGACTACACTATAGAACGTCGGTGCATCCACTTTTTGTAATTCTAACTCAACCATTTGTAAGAGTTCTAGGAAAGTTAACTGGCGTGGTTGTTGCGGCGGTGATTTTCGAAGCTGCGATTGGAGCCTTAAGTGTAACGCTATTTTATCAATTGATGCAAAAGCTAAAGATTAGCAAGAAGACTAGTTTGCTTGCAACAATTGTTCTAACTTTTGCTTTTACTCAAGTTGCCTTCAACTCAATTTTTGAAACTTATGTATTCTCGCAATTTGGGTTAATGTTAATGTGGGTAATTGCAGCCGGCATGATCGACAAAAAACTAGAGCTAAAAGACTATGCATTACTTGTGATTGCGGGAATTGGAAGCCTTGCCTTTACTTTAACTAATATTGTTCAGTTTTTGATTCTCCTGACTATCATTATTTTTCTAAATAAGAACGTAAAGCATAAAATCATAAAATTTAGTTCAATTCTTCTGGTAGTCTTATCAATTACCGTGATGCTAGCTGATATTCAAAAGGCATTCTGGCCATCAGCAAATAATTTCTTCACTTCCAGTATTAACGGATTTATTTTGGATAAAAACTCTGAAGAATTTACCTATATTGAACGAACCTGGAGCATGAAGCGTGTGATTTTCCAGATGAATACATCGTTCGTTTATCAATTTGGTTTACTAGGTGGATTAATTTTGGAAAAAAATAACCTAATTAATGCTTTAGGATTATTGGGATTTGGAATATTTGGCTTAATTAATTTATATTATTTCTTTAGTAAGAAAAAGATCTTTCATGAGAAGATTTACTTCGCATTATTATTTGCCTACGGTTTTAACTTTATTTTGCATATTTTCTACAACCCGTATGAAAGTTTTCTCTATGTCATGCATTATAACTTCTTAATTATTGCAATTCTCTTCTATATCTTCACGCATTTAGACGAAAAGACTAAGATTTTAAATACACTGAGAGATTTTCTTAGTAAGTATAGAATCCAAGTTATGGCTGGATATGTATTTTTACAAGTCATGGGTATTATTAAATATCTACAAGAAGTACATGCAAAATTTGGCTTTAAAGATACAATGCCGAAATATATTTTAGGTCTAATTATAATTAACTTAATAATCTTTAGCTCAATCGTGATTAAGAAACGCTATCTGAAGATAGTAGCTGGAGTGGCGATTATTATAGTAAGTGTTTTTAGCTGGTTCTGTTTTACGCAAAACTTAAATCATCGAGAGATTAAGAATGTCGAGGCGCTGGATCGAGCTGGTATTGACTATAAGCCATTTTTAAAAAATGATTTTAGCAAAAATATGGCAAACGAGTTGGCGGAATATCTATATGAGTTAGATGTACCACTGCGAGCGCAAATGTACTTTGTACAAAAACATGAGATTAGCCATAAAAAGAACTCGGACTTCCTGAGCTTTGGTATGGGTGATCGGAGGAAGATGGTTTACAGAAAGGGCAAATTGATTGATCTTCACACAAAACAAGTGATTCGTACTTTTGATTTTAGCCACGAGATGATTATTCCAAATATGTATACTGTGCTTCTACTTGATGAGGCTGGTAATATTACAAGAATCTATGAGGATGAGACTGGAGTGCATATTGAGAAAGGGCGTAAGGCAAAAGTCTGGGAGGATTGGAATAATTTTAACCAATGGGAGGATGACCGCCTAAATAACCGAGAGACCAAACTGGTTGAGAATTTAACGAACGAGACAATTACAACAAGCAAGAAAAAAATTCATTTACCAGATTTTAATGAGTCACCAGTGGGGCGAGTACTTAAGGTTTTGCATCAGGAGATTTTGATAAACATTAATCGCGGAAGACCAAACACAACACTACTTGCCAAAACGAACGAAGCGGGGCTATATCGTGAAGGAATGATGGCGGCTATGGTTCTGGAAAAGACTGGTAATACCTGGTTATTTGAGGAATGGATGAAGCAGATTAATAGTATTTACGACTGCCGAAATAGATTAGAAAAAAATGAGACAAAGTGTGTAGAGTCAGCGGATAATCCTGGTCAACTGCTCTATCTTATTGGCGCAGTGGCGAATCATCGACAGGATTTGGTGAATAAAATTAAGGCAGAAGTTAAGCAGAAGACTGTTGACGGAGAATTCACTGGCCCAGTGGATGGGAGCGAGATGGGATACTATCCAACCGCACTGCTAATTAATGGCGCGAGGAAAAATAAGATTGATCTTGGGTATGACCTACATCTAGATAAGGCCGATAAATACCTCGGGCTAACTTGGTGGTTGAACGGATATAAGGAGGCTAAGCATGGTAACATTGTAGATCCAGTACATCCAGCAAAAGAATGGGCGAGCGTACATCAAGAGCCTGGACATTACGGATTGACAACAATCCTTGATGAATCATATCCACTAACTTTCGACGGCGAATTAACCGAAGAAGAGGCAGATGAGCAAAAACTAATTAATGATCATTATAGTCATGTTAAGGGGCCAAAACTATCAAGCATTTGGCATGCTTCAGAAATGTTCTTAATGCTAGAAAATAGAGAGTAGTGTGATGCTAAAAAAAGAAGATGAGAGACTAAGACTTTTTAAAAAGATTGATAAATCTTTACTTACTTTGATCTATTTATTTTTGGCCGTGCCAATTGCGATGTGGTTATGGTTCTGGTTCAAAAAATATATCTCAATTCCCTGTATTTTGACTATCATTTATGGATTCTTGGTATTTAGAAAAAATATCAAATACAAATCGCTGGATGGATACGAAAGAATTTTCAATGTCAAAATAATATCCATTACTTGTGTTTTAGTACTGGGTCTTAATATTATCTCTGGAGCTGGGGGATTGATGTTTCAGAACTGGGACTACCATAGCCGCAACGCTTTACTTAAAGATATGGTGGATCATCAGTGGCCAGTAAAATATCAGTTCGAAGCAGGATCACCCGAAGCAGATTTTATCGGATCAGAACAAGGATTATTATCTTATTACTTGGCATGGTTTCTACCAGCGGCTGCAATAGGTAAAGTAAGTAAGAGCTTCAATATGGCTTCAATATTTTCATTCTTCTGGTTGCTTTTTGGCGTTTTAGCGGTGATATACTTAATCTTTCGCTATTTTGATCGAGCAAGTCTGAAGATATTATTAGTACTACTGATGATAACTGGAGTAGATTTTCTTGCGTACTTCTTTGATCGATTACTAATTCGCGGAACTTTTGAGTTTCCAAATCTGATCAACTATCTTGATACCCCACTACAGATGTTTTCCTTTCACGGATTTTTCACGCATTGGTTTTGGATCTTTCATCAAGCTATTCCAATTTGGATAGTAATGATGTTATTCATGAATAATAAGGATATTAGATTATTCGGTCTTTATATTTCGCTAGCAGTAGCCTTTGCGCCGCTACCGACAGTGGGATTCGGATTAATCTTAGTGAGAGAACTTATAATAAAAATTAAACATAGTAGCTTTACGCAAGCATTAAAAGAGGCTCTGTGTCTAGAAAATATTGTGCCAATCTTAGGTATAGTGCCAATATTGCTGCTTTTTAGACAAAATTCGAGTACAGTGGGTTTGATGTTCTCAAGAACATATATCGTACCACTAAGGGAATATCTATTATCCTATATAGTTTATTTGATTTTTGAAGTTTTCATTTTCTTTTTCATCATGACAAAAAAGAATAAAAGTGTGGTTTTATTCTCAATAATACTCCTGACCATACTACCGTTATTTTACTTAGGAGGTGGGGCTGATTTTGGGAATCGCACGACTATTCCTATAATGATTCTATTATTCATTGAGACAGTTAACTTCTATGTTGACAACAGGAGTCGTAAATATAGAATTTGGTTTGTAAACTTAATATTAATATTATCGTTACCAACAAATCTAGCTGAAATAAATCGATCCTTAATCTATACTTACAAAAGAGATTCAGTGACATACAGATTTGAGAGTGACGGATACGGGACACTGGCCAACTTTGAACATAATGAATCAAAGATGTTTATCAAGAATTTTATTACAAAATATTCACCAGATCAAAATTTCTTTACAAGATATATACTAAAATAAGAAGGGAGACATCATGAAGAAGTATGACAAATTATTTAAGATATTATACGAATGTGGGATATTATTGGTCGGTTTTATAGTCGTTGATGTTTTTATCTCAATAGTCCTCTTTTGCCTAAAGCTACATATTTCAGTGATTAACTTCTGGGCGTCACTAATTATTACCATGCTTGTTTACTTACTGATTGGTAAAAACAATAATAGAATTTACGTCGAGAAGGCAATTAGCGTTTTACTATTTTTGGTAATTTTATTTAGCTCAATCTTTGTAGCTAGTAAGATTTATGATTCATCCTACGACGGTAATAGCTACCATAAGGGAGCAATTGGAATGATGGCACATGGTTGGAATCCAGTATATGAGACGGCAGAAGATTATAGCGATAATATATTCCATATTCGCGGAGCAAAGATCTTTACCTGGATTGATCATTATCAAAATTTGAGTTGGATTTTTGGAGCCACAGTCTATCGAGTTTTTGGCAATATCGAAACAGCTAAAAGTTTAAACTTTCTGCTGATTGGTGGTGTCCTATTTATCCTAATGAATTATTTTAGAAGATTTAGGTTCAAAAATAGTCAAAGCATAATATTAGCATTTGTTACAGTTTTTTCGCCAGTAGTCTTGTCCCAGTTCTTTAGTTTTTATATTGATGGAAACCTTGCAGTTGCTTTCTATTTATATATCGCAACAATAAGCTTAATTATCTTTGAACTGATCAAACAAAAAAGACTTTCAGGTGACCTTATATTCCCCTTCTTCTTCAGTATTTGTATTTTAGCCAATTTAAAGTTAACCGGTATTCTATTAATTGCAGCAGGTACTTTACCACTGGCAGTCTACCTTACTGTTCTTTTTGTAAAAAAGAAGATCGAAGCTGCTGATTACTGGAAACTATTTGGAACGACCATAGCTTCAATCTTATTTGCAATTTTAGTGATTGGAAGTACTAGTTATGTAAAAAACACTATTACTATGCATAATCCGTTCTATCCACTACTAGGTGACAATCGTTCGGATATTATCACAACCATGCAGCCGGCTGAATTAATGGGAAAAAATCAGCTCGAAAAGTTATTAATATCAATTTTCTCTAGAAGTGATAATGTGCAGCTATATTCATGGAAAGCATTAGAATATAAATTGCCATTAACTTGGAATACTGAAGAAATTAATAGTCTAAATATTACAGATACTAGAATTGGTGGCTTTGGAATCTTCTATAGCTTTATCTTCATTATTAGTATACTGACGATTGCAATATACCTAGTAAAAGCATGCTCGATGAAGATGGAGACTGACTCTGATGGTGCATTAAAAAGAATAATTGTGGGCTGTATTTTAGCTAGTATCTTAATTTATTTAGTACTCCCTACCGAAAACTGGTGGGCCAGATATGCGCCAAATATTTATTTATTAACACCAATAGCATTAGCAATAATTTTTGGTAAAATGAATCGATCCCCTAAGAATAATTTAATAAAAGCAACTTTAGCAGTTTTTGTAACTGTGATATTCTTAAATCAACTGCCATTTATTTATTTTAGGGCAATTACGCCTGAAGGAAATAGGATCGTAAAGACTGAATTAATGGAGGCGAAGGATTATATTGAAAGAAATCCAGAAGCTAAGGTGATCATTAATAATCACTACATGGGGGTATTCTATAACCTGCTAGATCGTGGGATTGTCAGGGCGGATGGAAGCAACTTTGAGTTCTTGAAACGCGAGATTGATCGTGAAGCGAAAGAAAAACATCCTCACGTCTTCTTCTGGGGGAGAGCATTATATTAAAAAGAAGCCCGAAAGTGGGCTTCTTTTTTAGCTTAGTTTGTATGAATAATATAGTATAGGATTTTTAGTCCCAAGGAGTGAGTTGATTTTTATTCACGAGGAAGGCTTTCCTAGCAAGCTCTTTTAATGGAGTATCGCTTTTACTATCTGAATAAAACTCATCAATAGAGGTACTTTGATATTCTTTTTTGAAGCGCCTTCCTTTTTCTTCGCCGCGACAATTTTCGCCAGTGATCTTCCCTGTTTTTTCGTCCATTTTGGTGCCCATTAGACTAACTTGAAGACGATCGGTCATTTCCTTTAGAATAAATTCAGGCGAGGCAGAGATAATGAGATCACTCTCTTTTTTCTGCTCCTGATACCATTTCTTAATTTTACACTGGTGCTGATCCCAGAAGGCAGAGAGATCTAAAGAACGGACAGACTTTAAAAAACTAAAAAAGCGCTGTTTGAATTCTTTGCGACTAATAACTTTTGATTTAAATAGTATGGCTGCGAAAATTTGATATGGTAGGTAAGCTACAAGAAGTGGCTGCTTTTTTACTGAATACTTCCAAAAATCTAGGGATGCGTCGCCATCATATATTGTCTTATCAAAATCATAAACATTCATACTAGAGCCTAATAATCACCATTAAATAACCAACAAAAATGAGTCCCATAATAGCTAGATGTTTATTTTTCATAATCACATCAGCTGGATCACCATATTTATCTTTTTCGGCGGTATAGATATAGGAAATCATAAGGATAATTAATAGCGGGACACTGATTAGGTAGAGGTCACGATGTCCAGCATTAGCATTAATACACCATTCAGTATAAAAAACAATAATTAGCATAAGGAACATGTTCATGATTGACTTAAGGAATTCCGCATTGTATTTTTTTAGAACTGCGCGGGTTTGGTTGCCGGTTTTGGTAATTTCATTATAACGCTTTGAAATGCCTAAATAGAACGCACCTGACATAACTACAAGGTAAAGTAAGGCGGAGATGGCGATATTGGTCAAGCTACTACCAAGGAAAAGACGAATAAGAAAACCAGAAGCAAGGATAGTCACGTCAATAATTGGAACATTTTTGAGGCCAAGCGAATAGAGAAGATTAAGTATAAAATAGCCTGCAATCAGAGCAATAGAGACCCAAGAAAACTGAAAGGCGAGCGAGATAATGACAGCAAGGGCAAGAAGAACAGCCAAAGTGATCCAAGCTTCCTTCTTAGTTACAGCACCACTGGCTAATGGCCTATTTTTCTTAACTGGATGCAAGCGATCTTTTTCAATATCTTTATAGTCATTAATGATATAAATTGAGGAAGCGACTAGGCAAAAAACAAGGAATCCGGCCACACTGCTTCGAAAATCCTGAAGAGTGAGATGACGGAGTCCAAAAATTAATGGAAGAAAAATTAGAAGATTTTTAATGGAATGTTTTGGACGAAGAAGCTTGATGATACTTTTAATTTTTTGCATATAATTCCCTACTTATGGCTAAAGATTTGGTAAATATTTTCCGCAAGAATTTCAGAGATATCAATAAAATCAACCTTGGTTAACTCCGGTTTAATTGTAAGAGTATTCGTAATAATGATTTTATCGATATCTTCTTTATTGAGGTTTTCATAAGCGTTACCACTAAAGACTGGGTGAGTAGCCATCACACTAACATGATTGGCGCCTTTTTCCTTCAGAGCGGCTGCAGCGTGGCAGATAGTGCCGGCGGTATCAATCATGTCATCTATAATGATGATATTTTTATCTTTTGGATCACCAATAATGTTCATGACTTTACTTTTATTTTTTACATAACGATTTTTATCAATGATAATAACATCATTACAGTGTACAAGGTCGGCAATCTTGCGAGCGCGTTTGACGCCACCAGCATCTGGTGAGGCGATGGCAAAAGAATCTTTTTTATAATTCTTCTCAATATATGCAGCAAATTGTTTTTCTAGAGTAATATTTTCAATAGTCATATCAAAGAAGCCTTGGGTCTGGGCGGAGTGTAGATCTATTGTAATAACATGATTGATCGCTACAGAATGTAAGATATCAGCAATTACTTTGGAACTAATTGGAGTGTTTGGTTCAGCCATACGATCCTGGCGTGCATAACCAAAATAAGGAATGACAAGATTTATACTTTTTGCAAAACCACGCCTAGCAGCATCAGCAAGGAGAAGAACTGGAAAGAGATGCTGATCAATTGGAGGATTGGTGGACTGAATAATAAAAACATCCTTACCTCTAATGTCGTCAAGAATTTGGACATGGACTTCACCGTCACTAAAAGTATCAGAGGTGCGGTTAGCTAATTTAAGACCAAGGTTGTCGGCAATTTTCTGCGAGAGAATCTGGTCGGTTCCGGATATTAAAATACAGTTTTTTAAGCAAGATTTATCTACCTTCATCATATCTTTATTATAGCACGCTGAGAGATTCGCGTGGGTAAGTATCTCTAATTAATGAATTAGAAAAGAGACTTTTCCAAGCTCCAGATTTGAGCTTTATTAGTCTTGGACCATTTATCCCAAATTTGAATCTGTGTTCCATAGTAGGCATAAGCACCATTAACATCAAGAGCTTTTGTTTCATCGCAAGTGGTATGGAAGAAGAAGCCACCTTCAACTTGTTCTGCTTGCCAAATTTGAGAACAGTTGTTATTTCCTTCTGATAGTAAGAAGATTGGTTCATTGTTTGAAACATGGTTAGTATTAAAGCTTAGAAGCTTACCAGACAAGGCGCTCTTGATTTGGTATTTATTACTACCTAGGTGTTTAATATTCCAGATTTGAGCTTTATTTTCTTTGGACCATTGAGAATAGAGCTGAATCCTGGCATAGTCTGCTGGACTAGAGAAAGCGACATCAAGGTAGAAGTTTGGATTGAGGGTAGTCTTGATATAGTAGTTGCCATCTTCGATGAGGGGTTTGAAAGGAGTGGAAGCTGGAGCGGATGTAGGGGTTGTGGGGGTAGTAGTAGCTTCATTTGCTGATGTGATTTTTTCCAAGCTCCAGATTTGAGCTTTATTAGTCTTGGACCATTTATCCCAAATTTGAATCTGTGTTCCATAGTAGGCATAAGCACCATTAACATCAAGAGCTTTTGTTTCATCGCAAGTGGTATGGAAGAAGAAGCCACCTTCAACTTGTTCTGCTTGCCAAATTTGAGAACAGTTGTTATTTCCTTCTGATAGTAAGAAGATTGGTTCATTGTTTGAAACATGGTTAGTATTAAAGCTTAGAAGCTTACCAGACAAGGCGCTCTTGATTTGGTATTTATTACTACCTAGGTGTTTAATATTCCAGATTTGAGCTTTATTTTCTTTGGACCATTGAGAATAGAGCTGAATCCTGGCATAGTCTGCTGGACTAGAGAAAGCGACATCAAGGTAGAAGTTTGGATTGAGGGTAGTCTTGATATAGTAGTTGCCATCTTCGATGAGGGGTTTGAAAGGAGTGGAAGCATCAACAACTTGCTCAAGCTGCCATTTTTCAGACTGCTTAGTCGGACTGCTTGATAGATTAATTTCTACTGGAGTAGCATAAGTAACAGAATCACCTCGGACGCGAAGAGTTCGATTTTCGTCACACGATGAATAGAAGATATACTGATTTTGATCTTTAGTAATCTTCCAACGACTCGAACAATCGTCAAGGTTTTCTGTGGTTAGTTTGATTTGTGGCTGATTTAAGACGTCATTAAAATTATAAGAAAGATTTTTGTTAGATAATACGCTCTTAATAGTATAAATATTGTTGCCAAGATGAGTAAATTGCCACTGCTGTGCAAGATTCTCTTTAGACCATTGGGAATACATTTGAGCTAAGGCGTTTTCGTTCTTGCTAGCATATTGGACATCAATGTAGAATTTTTGATTAAGATTGGTGGAGATATAGTATTTGCCATCCTGAATAATTCCCTGTTTATTTGAAGAAGCGTCAGGCTTTGCAATTGGTTTAAATTTAACGACTTGTTTGGAAATAGTAGGATCACCAAACCAACGTCCAAAAAGCATATAAAAATTACGATTACCATAGGCGCCACAATAGGAGGTACCTGGATAATTTTTAAGAGCATCAGCATTAGGTTGGTATGGAGTATAACGATAGAGGGCCGAGGTAGCTAGGTTTTCAATATTAACCTTTGAACCACCACAGGCAAAGTTTGGATTGTAGTAGATAAAGTTTTCACCGACAGGATAGTTAGTATAACCACCATCTAGGACGTCACGAAAGAGTCTGGCGGCATTGCGAACTTGATTTCGAAAACCATAATATTTTGAATCACAGGCAGCTGTATCTGGACAACCAAAACCAGTGGCACTACGGTACTGAATATGATTTGGCCAGGTGTCAGTGACGAGACTTTGCTCTTTTTCGATGAGAGTAATTAAAACTTGTGGGTTAATTTGAAAATCTCGACTTGCCTCAAAAATAACCCGAGCGGCAGTTTGTTTTTCACCATTGTATTCAAAGGTCTCTTCAGAAAGACAGACAAATTTACCATTTTCAATATGATATTTATAGCCTGGAAAATTTGCGGCCCTCTGAATATTACGATCATTGCATGGGTTTTTAGAAGTGAGAAATTCCTGAATTTGAGCCTCAGTCATAGTGCTAACATTTGACATTGTATAGTCAGAAATAATATTGCCGGCATTAAATTTTGAGATATCATATGCCTTAGATTCTTTTAAATTTTTGGTTAGAAGAAAGCTAAGAGTAGAGATCATAAAAAAGACAAAAACCAACGCTAGAATATTTCTTGAAGTTCTATAAAAAGTAGAATAAAAAGCTAGATTAATTCTCTTTCTTCTTTTTAGAGTATCTTGCGGAATAATGCGTACGAGATCTTTTTTCATTAATTTATAATTAGTCCTTCTATTAAGCCAGTTTTTTGATTTGCATTGACTTCGATTTTAAAGTTTAGGTTACCAGAGGGGAGGTTTGCGAGTGGAATATCAAAACCTTCACAACTACCAGAAGACGGATTAGATACCACATTAACAGTTTCGGAATAGACTGAATTTCCTGACGAAAATACCGTAAGCTTGCAAGTACCGGGAAGCTTTAAAAATTGGTTAATATTGACACGAATACGATATTTATTACCAGCTTTTTCGGAATACGTCACTGTGCCAGTTAATTTATCTAGTTGATTAACGTCCTGACCTTCGTATTGTTCGGGGGTTTTGGGAGTACGACCAGCTTCAGCATCTTCCTTTGTACCATCTTCTGTATGAATTGGCTGATTTGAGGTTTCATCTGAGGCTTGGTCAGTTTTTTGATGTATTTTTTCTGTTGTTTCTGGAGAATGATTAGTGTTTCTACCAAAATCAACTATCTTAAAAATCTTAAGAACAATAATAGTGGCAATAACCGCAAGGATAAACGCTGAGATAACAAAAATTGGGGTTTTGCTTTTCTGATGCCTTTTTGTGGTTTGTTTTGCCATTTAGATGATCCCTTTTATGTTTATATAATAGCACAAAAAGAATGGATTTTTTAATATGAATAGTATAGTATAGAAGTTTATTTTAGATCTAATTTGAATTTTTGACTTATATAATTAAGAAATTTTCGAAATATCTTATCGGCAGTGTGTTTTTTTATAATTGAGATAATTAAGCCTCCAAAGAAAACAAGGATGGTAGTTAAGACGATAAAAATGATAAGGCTTTTAGAAGTGCTATATGTTTGCAGCCAGGCAAAGAAACTAGTTAAGAGTAAGTAATTATATGGTGCATCGTGAATTAGATATATACCCAAGGTATGCTCTGAGGCCTTTGTTAATATATTGATAAGAGGATTTTTCTTAGCCACATTTGTTTTGACAAAGACCATGAAAAGACTAACGCTCATCAAAAGCGTAACAATAGAGTTTGGAGGCCACATATAATACATGGAGATTTTTGGCATGAATGGGGAGGAGAGATATTTGAAGATGAAGATAAAGACCACTGCAAGAATGAGTGAGAAAAAATGAATCTTAACGAATGATTCACGATCCTTTTTTAAAAAGCAATCAAGTTCTTGGTATTTGGAGATATATGAACCGAGAAAATAGAGAAAAATTAGCCAGATAAAGCGACTGTATATAACCCCACTTTCAGTACTATTAACGGCGAGACCAGAGATAGTAGGAATTACAGAAAGCAGAAAGAAAGAAACGACGAGAAGTTTTCGATGGTATTTTTGATTGAGACTACTAATAAAAAGATTCAAGTATGGTGAAAGCAATAGGATGGCAATATATGAAGTAATATACCAATAATAGCCCAGACTGACTGGAAAGAAGGTACTGAGAGTTGGAATATATCCACCTTTTATAATAATGCAGAGGATGATATTTAAGATGAAATAAAACCAAATATCATAGATTAGATGAATAATTTTCGTTTTCTTCGAGCTGTGACTTTTATAGAGGAAGAAGCCAGTAATTAACATAAATAGATTAACACCAATTTCACCAAAGTGTAGGAGAAAAGCCACGATAATTTTATTAAAACCACTTAAATTTTCAAAAATAAGACCTTTATAACAAACATGAAAAATAATGATCATGATAATTGCTACAATTCGCAAAAGATCGAGAGAATAATTTCTCTGCTTTTCTATCTTATTTACCTCCATAATAACCCTATTATATCTAATAGTCTGTTTTTAGGGGGGATTTTTCTAGAAGTTAGATCTTAAAGAGACCATTATGCTTTTTCTGGTCGTAGATTTCGACTGGAATACCTTTGGCCTTGATTTTTTCCTCAACTAGGATTTTGATTTCCTGGTCATAGGCAGTTTTCTCTTCGTGTTTTGATAATTGCTGCTTTACTTGTTCTGATATTTTTTTGCGTTGAGTTTTGGAGAGACCGAATTCCTTAGACCAAGAATCTAGCTCAGAGAGTGCAGCTTCCGGGTCATATGAATAGTTAAAGAAATCAATGTAATTGCGATTATCCTTTGATCCAGAATAGAGGCGGTCAAGAATTTTTGACGGCACACGTAAAAGCTCATCTAAATTGTTTCCCTGGCGGTTCTCCTGGAGTTGCTTTTTAATAACTTGGACAAGAGAGTCTATATAGTCAGATATTAGCTTGGAATTAGCGAATTTATAACCACCTTCTGGAGTAGGGATAGCATAGAGATTGGCGACGGTAAAATATCGATCAAAGAAACCTGATTGTTTTTGATTACGATAGGATTGCATACAGACGACACAACCTGGATCGACGATATCGACTGCTACTTGAGATGATTCAGGGGTAGCTTGATTTTCATAAAACTTGAGGAGCACTTCCGTGTTCTTAGCTTTTACATCTTGATTCTCTTCAGCTTGTAAATTAAGTAGTGGAACACTTGCAGTTGTGAAATAATCTTTAGATTCCCAGGTTTTTAGACGATCTGGGATGGCGGAGAAGATTTCACCCCATTCGGAGAAACTGCGACCAATTTTTTCAGCTAGATCGGTTGGTTCAGATTGGTCGATTGTACAGGACGTAGCGCCGAGGCCACACTGGCTAGGTTGAGAGACATTACACGTGCCGAAGACCCAGAGAGCGAGCAGTGACTTGATCGCAATAATAAAAGACCAGACCGTGATAAAGACAATCAGAACGGAGAGGACTTCAATAAGAGCGCTGGCAGGTTTTAAGAGTTTAGGATTTTTTACAACTAGACGTTTTAAGAGAGTATTTTTAACATCATCTTTAAAGTTGGTGTCACATTTTTGCAGGCGAACCTTCTTAAAAACACAGTGCCAGGCTTTTTTGAATACTGCCCAATATTTTTTTCCAAGTGTTTTATTAAAAATACTAAGAAAGCCAACGAAAACAGATATGAGACATAGAATAATAAAAGCAGCAATACAGACCATTAGTTAAATTTCCTTAAAATTGTGATGAGTTTATTGATATCCGATTCAGTAGTTTGATAGCCAAGCGAGACTCGAATGAGTGGCGGGAAATGCATTTTATGATCTAAGTAATAATGTACACAGAAATAGCCAGAACGGACCATGATGTTTTGATCACTAAGAGCCTCGGCGAGAAGATGACTATCTATTCCCTCTACATAAAATGAGAAGGTGGTAGATTTTTCTTGATTGAGACAATGGATTTTAGGTTGAGATTTTAAGAAGTCAAAGAGTTTAGTTTCACAGGATTCTAGGCATTCTTTAGCGGAAGCTGGCAGCTTCTCAAGCCAAGAAATCGCAGCACCGAGGGCGATGATTTCACCCCAGGCCTGGAGTCCGGCTTCAAAGGCGGTGTGGATTTTATCATCATGTTCAGCGGAAAGAAGATAAGAATTCTTTTCCACATCATCCACCATACCTCCACCGAGAAAAGTGAGGTTGAGGTTTTCTAATAAGGTCTTTCGCACGACCATGACACCAAGTGAGGCGCTATACATTTTATGAGCGGAAAAACAAATTGCATCAGCTTCAGTCTCCTGGAGGAGCTGATAATTGTGAGCCATCGCCTGTGCGGCATCGAGGACAATAATTCCCTGTTTTTGATGGACATAAGTGATAACATCTTTGAGATTTTTTAGCGTGCGCCCATCAATATTACTCATAACATTTATGACAACCAGTGAGTTGTCAGGGATTTCAGAAATTGGAAGCGAGCCATCGGCTTCTCTGGAAAGCACAAGACGCTCTAGCTTAGCGCGGGTAGCAGCGGACTGAGTAGCAAGAAACACTGAGTTATGCTCAATGTCTGAGGTGACAACAGTTTTGATACCTGCAGCTTTAAAATCAAATTGAGAAAGAAGAAGGTTAATACCATAGGTGGTATTAAGCGTGAAGCTAACAAAGTAGTCTCTTTTTTTAAGTTTAAGGAGTTTTAGAACTTGATCGCGGGTCTGCTCAACTTTTTGATCAGCGATTTTTCCCCATTGATATTTCACACGTTCGCCACAAGAGTTATGTTTTTGATAATACTCCACTAAACTATCGATGACTGGTTGCGGACGGAGTGACTGACAGGCACCATCAAAATATACATCTTGGCGTTTAAGATACTCAAATCCGGACGTGCGCTCAGAATTACTAACTGATTTTGATTGGATTGTAGCCTGTTTTTTTGATAGGTTAAAAAATACCATCGACCTCCTTATTTATGATTATTTTATCACAAAATAGATGTGAAAGAGTTTTCCACATCTCCACATTGCTATTATTATAATTTGATATTTTAATATTAACGCTTTGTTCGGTTTGAGTTATCATCAGAAAGTTGATTTTTTCCACAAGCATTTTTAAGCTTGGAAATAATGTATTTTATTTGTTCGGTTTTAATAAAATCCAGAAAAATTTGGTGTTCGGTTTTTTATATCTGAGAGTTTTTCTTGTTCAGATTAACAGAGGTGGGTTATGTTTATGACTCTAAATCGAGGCCAAGAATTTCAGCTGCCTGCATCAAAATATCATGATCAGAATCCGAGGCAAACTGCAAGCGCTGCTTAAAAAGCGCGGTGGTTTCTGGAAAAGTGAGATCGACAATTTCTAGGGAGCGAGCGGAACCAGCGTTGCGTTTCAAAAAACCAAGCTGGACTAGATTATCGATATGCTCAGCCACAGAGGCGACGGAGCGTAAACCGAGTCCTGCCGCAATTTCACGATAGGATGGCGAGTATTCATGATTATTCTGAAAGTCTTCCAGAAAATCCATTAAACGCTTTTGCTTTTTTGTCAATTTCAGTGCCATATTTGTTATAATTATATAGTAGATGGAGATTTTGTGGCAAAAATGAGCAATTCGTATATTGATGGACTAATATCACCCTCGAGGAATAAAAGAGTAGCGCGAACCGTGCGACCTAAGGCTAGCCTAGAGATTGGTGAGGATCAGGCCACAAAACAACACTT
>JAEHON010000005.1:30044-31198 GCA_016112465.1 Candidatus Saccharimonadota bacterium
ANGATGATAAAAAACCGAAGAAGAAGGGCTTCATTAGACGTCATCCAAAATTAACTATTTTCTTATTTTTATTACTCTGTGGCGGGACTGCACTATATTTATATGGTGATCAATTAGTTGCAAAAGTGACTGGTGGAAAATCAAATTTGGTTGATCTCGTAAAGACTGTAGTAACAGAAAAAATAACACCACTAAAGTCCGATAAGCAAGGCCGCACTAATATTGCAATTTTTGGGACCTCTGGATATGACATGGCCGGAAGTGAGGGCAAATACGTGCATGATGGTGCACAATTAACTGATTCCCTGATGGTAATGTCGATCGATCAGAAAGCAAAGAATGCAGTAACGATGAGCTTACCACGCGACCTTAAAGTAGGACGCGAGGCTTGCTACACTGGTAAAATTAACGAAGTTTATGTTTGCGCGAGTAATAATGGTAAAAATGAAGAGGCGGGAGCGCAGGCGGTAATGAAATCCCTTGGTGAAATTTCTGGCCTTGAGATGCACTATTACATTCATGTAAACTGGGGGTCGTTGGTACAGATTGTGAATGCGCTAGGCGGGATCACCGTAACGGTTGATGAAGATATTAACGATTATTACTACACAAAAGTAGTGATGAGGGCTGGTGTGCCAACACATCTGGATGGTGAAAAAGCGCTAGGACTTGCCCGCGCCAGACACGGCTCAGCAAGTGGTGATTTTACACGCGGAGAAAACCAACAAAAGGTGCTTGTGGCGATTAAAAATCGCATTGCCGAAAAAGGTATGGATATCCCTGCTATGATTAATTTAGTGAATGTCCTGGGAGATAATCTAAAAACTAACGTGAATATTGATGAAATTAAAACGGCGGCAAAAGTAATGTCCGACTTTAATCCTGCTAATATTGCGTCGGTGCCATTAATTAACACGCCGGAGGGTAATTTAGTTAAAAATGCAAGTTTTCCAGTTGGTGGGATTGATATTTCATTTGTGATTCCAAGTGCCGGAGTACAAAACTATACAAAAATTCAACAATTCCTCGAAAGTAAGATTGCTGATTATAGTGATTCCCCAGCCACTTCACGTATCCTCGCCTTGAATGGTACCGATGAGGGTGGTATAGCGGCAAATGAAAAGATTGAACTCGAAAAAGCTGGTTTTAGAGTA
>JAEHON010000005.1:31297-71923 GCA_016112465.1 Candidatus Saccharimonadota bacterium
ATATCGGAATAATCTTCAGCTAATTTATGAACCACTCGGCGATCTACAGCATTGAGTTCCAAAGTCATTGGTTCCCCAGTCTCACGGACTTTTTGAATCCAACCTTCAGCCTTCTGCTCAATACGCTCCGCTCGTTGACGTTTGTAATCTGCTATATCAACATTAACGCGAGTTACTTCAGAATTATGGGCGACAAGTGCCATGGAAACGACGTGCTGGAGGGCGCGTAGATTGTCCGCATTCTTGCCAATTAGAAGTGAATTTAAACTAGTGCTTGGTACGCTCAGTTGAATAACATCATCGTCGATAGTGGACCAAACAGCTACATTAATACCGAAAAACGACAAAAGATCCTCAAGATATTTTGTTGCAAAACGAATCGATTCATCCCGATTCATAAAACTCCTATTCTCCTAGCCGTTATCTGGCTGGGTTGAGTTTGAAGATGATTTTTGTTTTAAAGAAGAGTCGTTAGAAGATTTTTTGGCATCCTTGGCAGAAATACGAGTAATACGTGTGCCGGTTTTCTTATTCTCAATTACTTCAGCCTCTTTTATATCGGAGGTCTTTTTCTTTAGTTCCCGAAGAATAGCGCGATCTGTGTTGTCGTCGAGTTTTTCATCTACCTGATTGAAAACAATTTTTTGCTGCAAAATTGTGACTAAATTGGAGAGAAGGTAATACATAACAAGGGCGCCAGGAAGATTGATTGTAATCATCAGCATCATGACTGGCATCATAAAACTCATCTGTCCAGAAACCATATTATTAAGGTCGGCCTGATCCATATCCTTACCAGCTTTAGCGTCTTCAACCATTTTCTTCCAGGTATTTTTAGCGCTCTTCTTTGGCATCTGCATTTTTGACATATAGTACTGAGTAAATGCAGAACCTAGAGCAAATAGAAGAATAATTAATGAACTTAAGGAAGTGAGGCCGGCGCGAACCGAGAGATCGACTTTTCCAAAAAGTTGAGGCTTAAAATCGTAGGTTCGCTCCGTGGTGTTTTCAAGATAGGTGTTTTGCAAGTTAATAATCTCATCAATGCGGGTCATCTCGGAAACTACAGGGTAGGCGCGCTTAGAAACATTATCCTTGACGGTTGGAGTAACCATAATACGAATTGAAAAGAAGAGCGCAAAGAAGATTGGAAGTTGAATAAAAAGAGTCCAGATTGAGGTGAGTGGCTTGACATTATTGCGCTTATAGAGATCCATCATTTGGATAGTCTCAAGCTGTTTATTACCATTACAGCGTTTGCGAATCTCGGTAAGTTCAGGTTGAATTTTACGCATCAACTTCATCTGAACAAATTGTTTTTTAATGAGTGGCCAGGTAAGAAATTTAACGATCAAAGTGAAGACGATCATCGCTACACCAAAATCACCAATGTAATTATAGATTACTAAGAGAATATTAATAATCGGGTTGACAATTAGAAAATCAATTAACTCAAACATTTGGTTAATTATAACATAGATAAAGGTAAAAACTAGCAGTCTTCGACGTATTCTATCTTGTATTTATCTAGATCAATTTTATTTGCCTTTAGATAATTAAGCGCATTTTGTTTAAGGATTTTCTTAAAATCGGCCTTGCACGAAAGTGGCTTAATTTTGATCGTAATACTATTATCTTGGTTTAAAATACTATCAATGTAATACCTTTTATCATCATTGTGATATGGGGTTATAGAAAAGATGGGGTCAGTCATAGTCTCATTTTTCTCAATCTCATTCAAGGCTTGCTCTATTTGATTACAGACTTCATCGTCTTTCTGATGCTCTTTGAACCATTTTTTATTATTATCCTCTGGGGTAAGACAATAATAGATATATTTTTGGTCACCTTTAGATATTTTAAGTTCAGTTTCCTGTGTCTTGAACCCCTCTCGTTCTATTTTTATTTTATAATCCCCTGGCTTTATCTTTTTTTCACCTGCCGAATAAGCTTCTTGATTTAGTGTTATTTTTGAATCGACTGGAGAAACTAGGATTTTAACTTTTGCGGTTTTCGGGAGGTCAATTATGAACATTACAATAATATAGACGACTAAAACAAAGAAAGCTGCAGTTGTGATTTTTATTAAAGTGGCGCGACTGAGCATGATTTTTCTTTGATTTTGTAAACTATTCTCCATCTTATGATTTTCTCCTAAAGATTTGATATGCTCCATGACTATGAGTTAAATTAACACGATCAGAGGTTTCTGGAGCATGACCATAGAGAGAGGCCTGAACTTCCTGCAAGTGACCATTAATATTGACCACTAACTTAATGTGACCAGGGACAATTAGGATATCACCTGATTGCAAAACAGAAGTATCTCCAGTATTTGGGATTTCATCATAAAGTTCTCGATGTCTATTTAAATACGGGACCATTGATCCGGTCGTATCAACTGGTGGGAAATTTGGGTCAGCCCCGGAAGAGTGTAGAACTACTGAAACAAAACGTCCACAATCCGTTACATCCCCCACATTTCCAACCTTACGCTGTGCCTCTGAATAGGCAGGGGTAGGGTTTTTTCGTCCGCCTGAGAAGTAAGCCCTGGTTGCACTATCTGTTTCCATATCATAGCGATGCCAGGCTAAATCAACAGCGGTTTGTGAAATCACTTGATGACCGCCACCAGAATAGCCACCAGTACCAGGTTGACTATTCGAACTCGAACAGCCACTTGTACCAGAATTATCCGTAAACCCACCGAGCGCTAGATAAACTACGTAGGCTCCAAAATTTCGCTCATTATGACCAGTTGTACTTTGGTGATCACCAACATACATATACCATGACATACCACCTTTAGTGGAATCACGTTTTGCATCCGCGCGCGACATTACATACGGAGACCCTTCCCCAATTGAAGCCTGTTCTGGAGTAAAGCCCATATCTAACGCCTGTTGTTGATATGCCTCGCCATTATAGCGATAAAACATTTTTTTCACCATTCTGGAATCAGGATTAGCGGTTAACTCTGGACCATATTGCTCTTTAACCAACTTAGCGGCAATTTTTGTTTGACGAAGAAATTCCTCGGTTGTAACTGGACCGGCTGGTTTAAAGGCGTTACTATTTGTTCCGCCACTAGTGTATGAATAAAGCTGGTAAATTCCCTGTCCATTTGATGGGTTTGAAACATTTAAGCTATGCTCACGATAGTGAAGTACCGCCAAAATTTGCCACGGCATATTATTCTCGCGTGCCGCCTCTTCATAGACTGGACGATTGGCTGCAATTTTATCACGTTCGGCTTGACTTAAAATCTCATCACCAGCATAGTTTTTAAAATCAGCTGTTACAACCACCTCAGGGTCAGTAGCTGGACCAGTTGAAGAAACTGAAGTATTAGAGGCCGTACGATTAGAGGACACGGTACTAGAAGAGCCACCAACCGATAAGTTAGCTTCCTCTTCAAGCTCACCTATTCCCTTATCCTGAAAATAACCAAATGGATCCCCTTTTCGATTATCTGGTGCACTAGGATCGGCCCATCGATAAAAAACATATGTTGAATTATTGTTATTTTTGATTATAGTCTTTTTTGGAATAAAGTTAGCTAGATTTCTTTTATCAACTACAACACCGTCATTAGAAATTGATACAACATCATTTATGTCATCATGTTCACCTATGCCGGTCGGCAATGTACGTTTACCGTTATTTAGAACTGATCTAACACCATCAAGAACATCCTGTGAAATATTTGCAGTTTCACTATATTTTGCCACTGTCCCAGAGTAATACCAGCCGCTGCGCAGAAGCATATCAATAAAGCCTTGTTCCTTATTGGCGTTTTGATTATATCTATTCATCAGTGATGACTCAAAGAGATTAGCCATCTGCGAGGCTTCTGTTAAGACTGAAACTGGAGGAGATAGCCCATTCTCTTGTATTGCCATAGCAGAAATACCACGAAGCTGTCCATCAGTGAAATTATATTTCGTAAAAGACCCAGAACAGCCAGCGTTTAGGATGGAGCTAATAATACCCACAAGTTCCTTGGCGCCAGTTTGTGAAATTTGATTATTTTCAATTAAGCTCGTATTTGAGGAGATTTTTGAAGCGATATCTATCAATTTAACGTTTTGATAACTCTTTGAGGCATCTTCTATGACTTTATTTGTATCTGTCATATTGCCAGTAGCACTATAATTATTGGCTAATAATATGGTTTTTGATGAGCCTGCAGCAAGGATTATCTGGTCGAGCTGCTCTTTCGTGAGGGTTTGTCCGTTTTCTGTACCAAAACTAATCAAGATATTTTTTTGATAGGTTTTTGTATTAAGATTACTTATAAGATCATCAAAGGATAGATTACTAGTGGTGGAAAAATTTGTATCTGCGGTTTCGAGTTTAGAAAATTTGGATTTAAATTCATTTTTAAAACTATCGGTTCCTAAAAAGCCATCTCCAACCACACTTACATCAGAACCATCACTGGTTTGGCAACTGCGATCAGGACTCAAACAACTACTATTCTTCTTACCATCTGGATTATAGAAAAGAATATTATTTTCGATAAATTCCGCATCACGCCCTGTTGGGAATTTCGGGATTGCAAAGACTGGGGTGATTGATGCTGTAAAATAATAAACAATAGCAAAAATTAGATAAGCAAGATTCTTAAACCTAAACCTCCTAACCATAAGTACTTTTATTATATCAAATAATTAGTGTTTTTGAAAAACGTAAATAAAAAACAATTTTTCTTTTTATTCTGTTTTGGCTTTTTCAAGAAGGTCGGAAACCATGGCACGAATTTGATCAAAATCCATCTTAGTGAAATCCTTAGAATAGATCACAAAAATACAGTCAAGCTTCAGATTAGGATTAAACTCGAGGCGGATAGCTTCGTAAACACGTCTTCTGATTTGATTGCGTCCAACTGCGGTTTTAAGAACTTTTTTTGAGACTACCACTGCATAACGCTGTCTCATTCTTTTGTTTGGCGCGAAAACCAGGGAGACTTTTGGAGTGCGAATAGTCTTCCCTTTTTGATAAGTATATTTAACGCCACCACGAGAATGGAAACGATATTTACTAGATAACATCTTATTAATTTTATCACCTCTGTGGAGTTTTGTGGGGTGTTAATTTTATTATTTTAGTTCAAGAGAAGGCTCTTCTGTTTGGAGAAAATCTTCTGGACTGTCAGCCTTAATATGTTCCGATTCATCATCAAGACTTGGCCTGGCGAAAGTTGCGGAACGAAGTTCGCGATAGAGCGCGCTTTTTGCGAGAACTTCCTTATTTTTACCTTTTGCAACAATTTTACCTTCACTTAGAACAATTATTTTATCGGCAATTTTCATGATTTCTGGCTTATGGGTGATAATAATTATAGTGTGATCATCTTTAAGGTCTTCAAGGATTTTGATAATTTCTTTTGAGGTTTCAGGATCCACATTACTGGTTACTTCATCAAAAAGGAGAATTTCCGCCTGACTCAGAAGTGCACGGGCGATCGCAAGTTTCTGTAATTCCCCATCAGTAAAAATCCCGCGTTCTTCATTTAAGACTGTATTTAAACCACGAGGAAGACTGGCAATTTTTTCAAATAAGCCAACTCGTCGACAGGCTTCAATTTGACGTTTTTGATTACGATCAACTACGCTTAAGTTATCCCTGATACTCATCTCGAAAATAATAGGACGTTGAAAAACACCAGAAACGTTGGTGGTGTAAACTTTTTTAGTGTAGTCAAAAATCGAACGACCATCGATCAGAATTTTTCCCGATTTTATCGAATAGAGACGATACAGGAGGTTTATGATGGTGGTTTTTCCAGAGCCAGGTTTTCCAACAATGGCAGTAATTTCATTCGGTTTTGCTTCAAAGGAAATATTTTTAAGAATTTCGCGACCACTAATACTAAAAGAAACATTTTCAAACAAAACATCACCATTAATGTAATCATTATTGAGGTTGCCAAAGCTATTTTTAGTGTAACTTGTATAGTTTAAGATAGATTTGATGCGCTGGATGCGGATACTAAAAGTAGTGAGATTTAATAATTCTTCAAGAGTTTTATCGGTGTTCGTAACAACCATTTCAAAATAGCTAATTAAAAGCACGAGCTTATCAATAGTGATTTGGTTATTAAAAACAAGGGCTGCAAGAACAATGTAGAGCGTAATTTTTCCAACCTGAATAATCATCGGAATTTTACAGTAACGCGAAGTGAGATAAAGATAGCGTTTATCATATTGAACATCATAACTACTACGATTGGAGCTGATTTTACGATTTAAAATTGGCATCAAATTAAGGGTTTTAATCTGTTTTAAATTATTTAAGATTTGGTTTAAAACATCTAAAATACGGTCTTGATATTTTCGGACACCATCAAAATATTTTGCAACGTTTTTAGAATTTTTAGACATTAAATAGATATAGAGGAGGTCGATAATTAGGGCAATAAGGGCGATAAAAATATTATAACTAGCAAAAATTAAAAAGATAATCAGGAGTTGGATGATACCAGTAAGAGCGATTGCGGCGGAGTTAATAGTTTGAATTAAATATGAGACATCCTCTTTACAAGTGTCGGTAATGCGGCCACGAGAAATTTTCTCAGTGATTGAAATATTACTAATAATATGATCGAAAAGTTTTTGCTGGACAGTGCCGTAATAATAGTGCGAAAGTGCGACATAGATATAATACTTCCAGCCAAGAATCGTATATTCAATGATATAAAACAAGAGAAAGAGGATCACATAAAACCAGATGGCGTGAAAGTTGGAACCTTGAGTAATGACGGCGATGATACCAGCGGTAGCAATTGGTGGTAGGAGACTAACGAGGTTATAAAGCATAAAACTCAAAAAGAGTTCAAAAACTTCAAAGCGTTTTTTGGGGGCAATTTCAAAAACTGTTTGAACTGTTTCAAGAAAATGTCGCATGTGTTTCTATTATATAGCATAACCATTTAAGAATAAATGCTGGAAAAATGTGGTATAAAAAAATACCGCAAGTGCGGTATTCTTTTTTTTAGTAAGTTAAACGGGCACGTCCTTTAATGCGACGGCGTTTTAATACTTTTTGGCCATTTTTAGTAGCATTACGCTTCATGAAACCATGTTCCTGTTTGCGCTGACGCTTATGTGGCTGATATGTACGCTTTGGCATATGTTTCCTTTATTTCACATAGGATTATATTCATAATCCCTGTATTTGTAAACTGTGTTTAATTATACCGTAGTTTTCCACTTTTTTCAAGAAGTTTTCCACACAAGGCTCTCTATATGATTCAAATTGTGGATAACTCCACCCCTTATATAAATTTCATTATTAGAGCATAAAATAAGATAAAAATAAACCTGTGGAAAAGTATGAAGATTTGTTATAATAGGGGTAATTAAAGGTTATAGAGAAAAAGCTGGAGGTAGCGGCGGTGTTTGACGTGTGGAATAATGTGCTAGCAGAACTTGAAACTAAGATTTCTCAGGAAAATTATGCAACTTTTTTTGCTCAGACACATACTTCGTTGATTAGTACGGACGATGGAATAATAAAGATTGGTGTGCCAAATATTTTTATGCAGGCCAATATTCGAAAGAAATTTGATTCTCATATTCGTGCCGCATTAGAATCAAATAAAATCGAAGTAAAAAATACCAGCTATGTAGTAATAAGTAATACTACTAAGGTAAAAAAATCACGCGAGGTGAGTCTTGATGAGTTGCAAAACCGAGTAAGTACAGTAGAAAAAATTACAGTACCTGCAAGTAGCTTTAACCCCACAATTTCAACCGGANTAAATAGTAAATTCACGATGGATAATTTTGTGGTGGGAACAAATAATGAATTAGCGGTGGCGGTTGCTAAAAACATTATCGACAATCCTGGGGATAAATATAATCCGTTTTTCCTATATGGTGGGCCGGGTCTTGGTAAAACACACCTTGTGGAAGCAATTGGAAATGAATTACTAAAGAAAAATCCAAAATTAAAAATTCTCTATACGCCGATCAATCATTTTTACACTGATTTTATTAATGCAGTGCGAAAAGGTGACATGGAGAATTTCCATAAAAAGTTTCAAAAACTTGATGTTTTAATTATCGATGATTTTCAGTTTATCGTTGGTAAGGAAAAGAGTCAGGAAGAATTCTTCAATATCTTTAATGATATGCATCAGGCAAATAAACAAGTGATTATCACAAGTGATAGGTTGCCAAGCCAGATTAAGACTGTGGATGAACGACTCGCGTCGAGATTAACGATGACTGGTGCGTTTGATTTACAATATCCAACGTTTGAAGATAGGTGTGCAATTTTACACGCGAAGGCAGAATTTGACGGTGTAGAAATTGAAAATAAAGCAATTGAACATATTGCGAGAAATGTAGAGACTAATATACGTGATTTACAGAGTCTTTATGGAAAAATTGTAGCACTTTCTGAATTAAAGGGCATTTCCCCGCTCAGCATAATTCAGGAAGGCCTAGCATCTACCCTGCCAAGTAGTGGAGTGAGAGGGCGTAACTTAACCAGTAAAACAGTGGTGAATAAGGTGGCTGATTATTTTAATATTATGCCGGAAGAACTCTGTGGAAGAAGTCGGGTCTCAAATATAAAGACGGCAAGACAGATTGCGATGTTTATTATGTCGAGAGATTTACAGATGAGTACGCCAAAAATTGCCCTTGAGGTAGGAGTTAAAGATCATACCACGGTAATGCACGGAATTAAGAAAATCGAAACAGATATGAAGATGAATTTTACACTGAGAGATCAAATTGGTGAGATTCGGGAGCAGTTGAGTGAATAATGTGGAAAAGTTGTGGAAGACTTTGCGAATAAGTAGGTGAAAAAGTCGAGGAAAACTATGTGGAAAGTCAAGCAAATAATAATATATACGCAAAAGGTGTTGAAAAGTCAGGTTTTTCCACTAAGTTTTCCAAAGTTATCCAGGTGGTTTTACACAATAAAAAAGTGGATTCTTCCCTATAAAAGAAAGTTATACACAAAATCCACATAGACTATTACTACTACAATTAATTATTTAATAAAGGAGAGATATGGAAATAAATGTTGAACAAGGAAAACTAGCGAAGGCATTAGGAGTTGTTAGTCGAGTAGCGGCAGGAAGTAGAACCACCTTACCCATCTTAAATAATGTTCTGATAAAGGCATTAGATGGAAAAGTAAAACTAGTAACAACAAACCTTGATATGGCGATAGTGAGTTATTTAGGGGTTGCTAATTCGAAAGATGGAGAGATTACNGTACCAGCGAGACTTTTAGCGGATTTTGTTAGTAACTTACCTAAGGGTGAGATAAAGCTAACTGCAAGTGATTCAAAATTAACTGTGGCTTCTGGTAAATATAAGTCATCCTTTAATGGAGCGCCCGCTGAGGATTTTCCGGAGTTGCCTGATATTAATGATGCAGAAGCAGTGATTTATCGAATGAGTATTGAAGCTTTTAAGACTGGGATTAATGAAGTAAAAATCGCCTGTTCATCCGATACGACTAGGCCGTCATTAACAGGGGTGTATTTTAATACTTTTGAGGGTAGTTTATATATTGCTGCAACCGATGGGTATCGTCTGGCTGAGCGAATGTTTATTGAAAAAGTAGAAAGTGATGTGAAGGCGATTGTGCCGGCGGGATGTCTTACTGATGTTTTGGGGGCGATGTCAGATAACATGAATGAGATTGAAATTGTGTTTGATAATTCACAGGTGCGCTTTAGACTTGGGGAAATTGAAATTACGTCGAAATTAATTGACGGATCCTTCCCTGATTATCGACGTTTAATTCCAGAAACTATTGGTTCAAATATTAAGATGTCAAAAAGTGAGCTGCTTCGTATTGTGAAATTAGCCGCTCTATTTTCACGTGGTGTCGGCGGATCAATTATTTGTGAAGCAAAAAGTGAGACTCAAACTTTTGCGGTTTCTTCGGTAGCTAATGAGTTTGGTGAAAATGCATCTGAACTCGAGACCGAGGTGGTGAATGACGGAAAGGTGATTTTGAATTCGCGTTATCTAGTGGACGTAATTAATGTGATTGAAGAGGATAATTTGTCATTTGGTATTTCAGGAAAATTAGCGCCAGTTGTGATTAGAAATGAAAAATCAAATAATTATACGCATATTATTATGCCTCTAAAAAGCTAGAATGATTATTGAAAGTATAAAATTAGTTAATTTTCGTAGTCATGATGAGTTTTTGTTACATTGTAAAAAGAAGACTAGTTTAATTGTTGGGGAAAATGGTTCTGGAAAAACTTCGGTATTAGAGGCGATTTATGAAGCGTTGCGTGGAAAATCTTTTCGAGCAACGGATGAGGAAATTTTAAGAAGAGGCTCTGAGTTTTATCGAGTTGAATTGAAATTTATAAATGGGCTTTCAACCGTAGTGTTATTCGATGGGCAGAAAAAGCAATTTTTGGTAGAAGATAAAAGAACTGCAAGATTACCAAAAAAATATCGATACCCAGTGGTATTGTTTTTACCGGATGATTTACATTTGGTGGCGACAAGTCCAACAAAAAGAAGGGGTTATTTTGATCGAGTAATTGCAGAATTTGATGAGGGGTATAGTAGTTCCCTCTCAAAATATGAGAAGACATTAAAGCAACGTAATGATTTGTTAAAAAAATATATAAAAAATAATGATAAACGTAGTGATTTGGATTTTTGCGGCAATAAAGAAAAAAGCCAGAGTCGAAGTTATATAGAAACGAGTGATTTTTTCTCTTGGAATATTCTACTCGCCAAGTATGGTTTGGAGATTCGAAAGAAACGACAGAAATATTTAGATAAATTAAATATGGTTTTTAATCAAGTTTATCATTCAATCGCGGAAAATAATGACCAGGTGTTTTTGAAATTAGATTTATTTGGAGGTGAAGTCTCAGAGGCGGAGTATTTTAATCGATTAGAAAGAGAGTTTGAGCGGGATCTAATTTTAGGTTATACTGGGTTCGGAATTCATCGTGATGATTTTGTGTTTTTATTTAATGAGAAGGAAGCAGATGGGACGGCGAGCCGAGGTGAGCTTCGGTCGATGATCTTAGCGATGAAGTTTATTGAAGCAGACTTAATTTTTCAAGAAACTGGTAAAAAACCAGTAGTTTTACTTGATGATGTATTCTCAGAATTGGACAATACTAGACAAAAATGTTTGGTGAGGAATTTTAAGGATAACCAGGTGATTATTACTTCGGTGGAAGAAGTATAGCTGGGTTAACAGCTAGTAACCTCAATATCGTAGTTGTTAGGATTAAGTTTGTTGTCTGTGAGATATTTATAGGCAGCGGTTTTAAGTTCTTCAATTTGCTGGTCGGAGCAAGTAAAGAGAGTAATTTTCAATTTTACCTTGGTGGTTTGGGGTTGTTTTTCGGCAGCAATAGAAAAGCCGGCTTGGTAGCTGGAATAAGGTGTAACTTTAAAGACTGGATCACTATCGGTGTAGCTTTTACGTTCTAGGTCAGCTTTAAAATCAGCAATGTGTTGTACGCGAGATTCATCTTCTGGGTGTGATTTATAATAATCCTGATGTTCAGAATCTGGTTCAAGGGCTTCATAGAGATAAGTAACTTGATTATTTTTCAATTCGAGATCACGAGTGATTTCTTGAAAATTAGCATTGGAAATTTTTATTGTATAGTTCCCTGGTTTTAGTTTTATTTTGGCATCACCTTGATAAGTTTTTCCATCGATTATGAAAGAAGCGGAGGTTGGGGCGAGATAATAATCCAAGGTTGCAGTCTTGTCGGAGTTGGTAATCCAATTAATAAAGGCAGCAATGATTATGATAAGGACCAAAATTAAAAAACTTATGATGATGGAAAGAAGAGATTTTTTTGGCATAGTTCTGTTTTGTGTATTTTGGTATTTTGGTTTTTTTGTGATAGTACTTTTTGTAATCATGTTTGGCCTTTTATTTTAGGTATTAGATATTAGTGTTTCCAATATAGCGATATGCTTTGAAAGTACGAGAGTTGTCATAAAAAGGTAGTAGTTCGCCAGTGCGTGAGCCGTGAGAAGCGGAGGCGATTTTGCCAACACCGTTTTGCTCAACATAGATTTCAATATGCCCAGAACTGAGACGAATGTCACCAGGTTTGAGTGACCCTTGACGGTTTTCAACTTCAACGAATTTACCGGAGTTTTTGACATAGTTTGAAGTTGGACCACCATTACTGACACCACAGCAAACAAAATTTTTATCGATTCCTGAATAACGAATAACGGTAGCGACAAAGGCATCACAGCTAGCACCCATCATAGACCAGCGATCGCCAAGTCGATTAATGCCAGTTTCAATAAGTGCGTTACGATAATTATCGTTTGGAGTAATGCCGTGGCCAGTATTTGCCCAGGCGAGATTAAGGGCGGTTTGATTAATACTGAGATTGCCGCCTCCACTGCCGGAGCAGTTACTGATACCATTGGAGCCGCCGAGGGCAGAAAAGATAAGGAAGGCACCTGGGATTAGGTTGGCGGAGGTTGGGTGTCCGTGGTCGGTTTTTATCATTAGCCAATTAGAGTTTTTTCTGGAATCACGCTTACTATCGGCAAGGTTCATGACATATGGTGAGCCTTCACCGCGGGCAGCCTCTTGTTCGGTATAACCAAGAGTACGAGCCTGTGAGATATAGGAGCGAGCGGTGCCATTATAGCGGAAAAGGAGGGTTTTGATTCCATCATCAGTTTTTAAGTTTAGGCCGGCGCCGTAATTATTTTGTAAGAGCTCGGCCATAATATCGGTTTGTCTTTGGAATTCCGCCTCAGAAACTTCACCAAAATTAGTGAAAGCATTACTATTGTGACCGCCACTAGTGTAAGAATAAAGCTGATAAATACCTTGACCATTGGTTGGATTGTAGCGACGAAGACTGGTTTCGCGATAGTGAAGAGTGGCGATGAGCTGCCATGGAAAACCATATCTTGCGGCAGATTTTTCATAAACTGGGCGGTTGGCGTTAATCTTATCGAGGTCAGATTTACTGATAATTTCAGAACCATCATAGAGTTTACCGATAGTGCCGGAAAGATTTGAGGTAACACAGTTTTCAGCATCTCGATCATAATAATAAATACCATTAATATCGAAGATATCCCATTCGGATTCTTTAAGTGCGAAAACTTTAGCTGGCTGAATGGAAACAATGAGAGTTAGAAGTAAGAGAAGGACCTTTTTGTGATTGAGTTTTTTAATACTTAAAGCAAAATGATTTATGCAAGTGACGAGGTTTTTCATACTAGGTAACTCCTATTTCTTGAAATAGTTTTTAAATCAGCATAGGAAGATTGAGTAAGGTTTTGGTAGATGAAGTGGTGATCTGAGCCGGAGTTTTTGGTTAATATGGAAGAGATTTTTGCTACTGAACCTAAAGAGTCTTTAGTGGTTAGAGTTTCTTTTGTGAGACTATTGAGAGTGAATTCTGGTTTTTCTGCTTTTGGTGGTTGATAATTCGCGAGATAATTAGCATAGTCGAAGAACGCAATTAGGGTTTCAGCTTGGTTCTTAGTAATGCCAGAAATACGAGCTAGAATACCGGAGCGAGAGGTATCGATTGGGTTTTTTGCATAGTATGCTTCTTTATAGGCGGTGATTGGGTTTCGATCGTTCCCTTCTGAGTCAACAACGCTAGCGCATTTGATTTGAGTGCAGATACGAGTTTGCTCGGTGTAATGTTGAAGATATTTAAGTTCTTGCCAGTGTGGATTTTGGCTTCCCATAACGCAATAGGCGCCGGAGGCCCAGCCTTGGGTTTCTGGTGACATATCAGAGACTGCATTATAGAGTTCAACAGCTTCCGAGATGATCGGAATACTGTTTGCGAAACCGAGATTAGTGTTCATGGCATTGGCAATATTGGCATCAAAGTGACCGAATGGTGAGTCACGCTCGTCACAGAACATGGTTTTATGGGCGAGAAGAGAGTTTGGGATGACCTCATCAAAACCTTCGGCATTTTTACGGATGTTTTGATTGACAACGCGTTGATATTCAGGATCGGTGGAGCTGAGTTTTTCGGTAGTGACGTCAGTGGCGATTACTTCTCCGCCATACATATCACAGGCGGCACCAATACTGGCAAGAGCTTCGCAATCTTCGTCATTACCAAAGATTTTTTGATAATCGGTGCCGGCGAGTTCGGTGTCAGTGGTGAATCCTTCGGAACCATCTGCGGCAAGGACGGATTGTCCAGCGTGACCAAGAATGGAGCTGAAGGAGTTTTTGGAAACTTTACTTAGATTTGAGAGGCTGGAGAAAAGAGTGGCGGAGTTAGTTATACGGCTGAAGCGGCCTAGGATGGAACCGAGGAAGGTGTTTGGGCTGGAAGCGTCAAAAGCGCTTTTAGACTTGCGATCAAGCTCTGCTTCCCTGTTTGCAGCGATGAGGGTCTCTTGATGATAGGCGGTGGCAGCTTCTTTAGAAGCGAGACTTTGTCCGGAGGTTGAACGGCCGACTTTTTTATTAACCAAGGCAGCACCTTGAACATATTTTTCACCTGCTGGTTTACCAACGAGGCTTTTTACTGGATTTTCGAAGAGAACTTTTTGAATATATGGGAGGAGAATGGAAAGCATACCAGCAATAGTACTGGCGAGAGCGACATTTACAACGGTAGTCTTTAGGAGAGTAACGGCAGTTTTGATAAGACCGCCACCAAAGGCGAGGGTGGCTAGACTAATAGCGGCACCAACAGCACGAATACCACCACAGGCGCGGGCGCGAGCGGTGGTGAGACCTAGAGCAAAACCAGTGGCAAGAAAAGCAGAGTTGATGGAGAAGTTTTTGGTGTAATTTAGGTTAACTTTTTCACCAGCTAGGACATTACCAAATCCTTCGGCTTGAATAGGAGCACCAGTGACGGTTTTCTTTTCACCGGTGGAGACATCGGTATATTCAGTAGTGGCTGGAGTGTTGAGGAAATTAAGGACAGAATTGGCGGCTGCTTCGTTGCCATAGCCAGCTTTAGTTTTGCTGATATTTTCTTGGTTACTCATGAAGAAATGCATGGCTTGATAAATTTCATTGGCGGCAATAGCAACTGAAATGAGGTTTGCAACTTTAAGTGCGGTACAAGTAAGACCACCAGCTTCGGCGACGCGTCCAGCGGTACTTAATAAGTAATTATTAGCTTTAACTTCTGGAGTATCACCCTCGATATTACTACTATCGATATCTTCGCCGGTTTTGGAGATTTTTGTAGTTTTATTCCCTCTTTCGTCAGTATCTTCAGTTTCTGTGGTGGTGTTGATACTAGAATTGGTTTTGTCGCCAAAGACTCCTTCTTCTGTGGTTTGATAATTTTTTGTGTCGGTTTCATGATTGCCAGTGTTTTTATAGGCGGAAAAGAGGTTTCTGGTGATGCCAATTTTGGCGAGACTCATAGTGGCTGGTTTATCGAAAAAATTGGAGGCACGAGCGCGTTTGGCGCGGGTAAAAGCTTCCTGAAAGGCAATATTTTTGGCATAAAAATTACGAAAATTTTCGGAGGTGATAGTGGCGCCGTCATAGACTAAATGATAACTGGATCCGGCATCGACTACTTCAATTCCGTTGGTCTTCAAGCGGTTTTCAAAATATTTTGGAAAGGCACCTTGTTTCTTGGCGAGAAGTTCTTCGGTAATTCGAAGAGTGTTTTCGGAATAGGAACCAAACATGGTATCAGTGGCCCTCGTGATGAGAATTTCAATTTGATTACCTAGGTTGCTGACGGAAAAAAAGAGGAAAAGAATAACGGCCAGGAAGGCACCAAAAGCAAGTGCGACTGGAGAGTATTTTTTAATTTTTTTGGCGGTACTAAGTTTTGATAAGCCAAGATTTTTGGCGGATTTTATGTTGTGGCGATTAAGACTTCCGGTATAGAGAGGCTGATTTTCGAGAGTATCAGCAGAAGGTTTGCGATCTGAATCTGTAAGAGTATCAAGAGAGGCCTGCTCAGCATTCTGTAAAGATTCCTTAGCAATCTGGGAACGAAAAAGTTCCGTCTCAGAATTTTTACTGGACGGCAAAAAATTAGGAGTTATGGAATCCTTGCCGTAATAGACCTTTGGCATAGTTATATTATATAAGAAAAAGGTATTTTTTGCTATTTTGTTTAACGATTATAGCGAACCGGATTGGTGGTAATGAGATTGGTTTCTGTTTCAGAGGCAACAATTTGAACGTGGACGTGAGATTGACCAGCAAAGAAGAGACCTTGCCCAACTGGGAGGCTGGAGAGAAGTTGTCGCTCGGCATTGGTGAGTTTGAAGACATCAGATAGGACATCAACAGCGGCACTGGATTGTTTTAGAAGTAGCTGCATTGACGAGTTCATGACGATGGCACGGCCCATTTTATTACTCATAAAGTCTTCAACGTCCTGAGTGATGGTGGTGAGACCGAGGTAATATTTTCGAGCGCGTTTGGCGAGGGAGAAGAGGAAGTTGGCGGAGTCATCATATTTCATAAGCTGCCAAGCCTCATCAACAATAAGAATACGGCGTTTTTGTTTGGCGCGAACAATGTTCCAGATATGGTTCAGGACAATATACATTGCGACTGGGCGGAGTTCATCTTCAAGATCACGAATATTAAAGACAACCATTTGGTTATTAATATCAATATTGGATTGCTGAGAGAAAATACCTGCAAATGTACCAGTGGCATATTTACGAAGACGCTGGGCGAGTTGAGGACCGGAGCCACCCATGTGAGCGAGTGTATCGTAGAGATTAATAATGGTTGGCGGAGTGGATTGATGTGTGAGAGGGTCTGAAGTAATACCGGCACGAGCATAGGTGTCGATGAGAGCTTGGTCGAGATCAGCTTCTTCGTTAGGAGAAAGTGCGGCAACGGTTTGACCACCGGGACCTGATTGAGTACCACCGAGCATGAGGCGGAAAAGACCATGGAGGGTAACAAGATTAGCGCGGAGCGCATCAGAGGCATCCTCAGAATCAATCACTTTTGGTAGATCAAATGGATTAATGCGAACATCGGAGTTGAGGGAGAGTCGAACGTATGATCCACCAACTGCATCGCAGAGTTTTTGATACTCGTTTTCAGGGTCGATGATGATAATTTCAGTTCCCATCATCATGGAGCGGATAGCCTCAAGCTTAACTGCAAAAGATTTACCAGCACCGGATTTAGCGAAGACGACAAGGTTGGCATTTTCTAGAGTGAAACGATCGAAGATAACGAGACCATTATTATGAAGGTTGACACCATAAAGAATGCCTTTTTCTTGGGTAAGGTCTGCAGAGGTGAATGGGAAGGAGGTGGAGATGGCGCTAGTGTTCATGTTGCGGCGAATCATTAACTGATCAGTAGCCATTGGCATGGTGGAGTTCATTCCCTGTTCTTGTTGAGAAGTGGCGACTTTGGAGAAGATCATAGCAGAGCCAAAATAATTTTCGATTTTGTGTTGCACAAAATTTAATTCATCAAGTGAGTCGGCCCAGAGGGTAACATATAAACCAAAGCGGAAGAATTTTTCACGGCCAAGTTGGAGATCATCGCGAAGTTCCTCGGCATCCTGGATGGCGTGTTCGGTTTCAGGATTACGAATACGACCTTTTTCAGCATTTAAGGAAATATCAGCTTCAAGCTGAGTGACTTTGCGACGAAGGTTTTTCATAATTACAGTGGTGTCAACCGGATAAATATACATGGAAATATCAAGGACTTCATCCATATTGATGAGTGGACTGAGCCAGCCAGTACTGATGGTGCGAGGATATCCGTAAATATAGAGTGTGCGACCATATTTGGTGCCGAGACGGAAGTGGTCGGATTGAATTTCAATTGAGGAAGGAGAAATAAGATCACGGAGAGTGGTGATGCCCTGTTCAAACGCGCGCTGAATTTCGGCGTCTTCCATTGATTGTGCTTGAGCTGCAAGTTCGGCAGCGGTGAGTTTCTTTTTTGCCATATTTCTTCCTTAATTTAGTGGTTTTGTCTCTGGTTTTTCACCTTTTTTAGTATAAATAGTGCCTATTTTATTAAAATCAATAAACGGTTCCCTCACGGCAGTGTCTGGGTTGTTGAAGTTATAGAAGAGCTCGGCGAGTTCTTTGGTATTGAGGCGGACGGAGTGGATACCAATATTAAAGAGGCCGCCAATGACAGCTTGAACGCGGTTGTTGATTTCAGTAACTGCTTTGTCGTAGGTGTTGCGATCAATCCTAGTGATTTCAGAGGTTTTTGTAGCGAAGAGGAGGTTGAAGATGTTTTGACTTTGTGTACTGGCTTTTTCGAGCTCTGGGGATGAATAATATGGAACGACAACAAAGAAGGATTTATCCATAATGTTGGCCTCTTGGGAAACTTGGTCGATGAAGTTAATATAATCGTCCATTAAAACACCGAGGAGCATGTTGTCATTATTACGACGAATATCAGCAAGACGCTCGAGGTATGGAGCGATGTCGATGCGCTGAGAACGGACAAGGATTTGGATTGGAAACTCAAGAGAGTTAAGGACACCTTTATAACCATATTCAATACCGTCACGTTCAGGCTCGGACATTAGGTCGTAGTTGATAGATTTACAGGCGACGACGGCGCGGAAGGAGCCATCTTTCATGATAATTAAGCCATCGCGGAGTTCGGAGATGAGGAGGGTGGACTGGGTGGAAGAAGGGTTATCCTGAACTACGTTGGTGGTACTATCGGATTGTGGTGCGAGTGGAATATTATTGGCGGGATAGCCAGAAGCGGGGATGTTGGAATTCTGAGCTTGAGCCTGCGGCACTTGAGGTGCTGATTGAAAATTAGGCTGAGCTTGATTTTGGGGTTGTTGTGGATTCATATGCTTCCTTTTTAAAAATTATTATGAGGCTGGTGGGGTGAAGATGCCGGTAAAATTGTCTGAACTGGCTGGTGGAGTTGGTGGAGTAAATTGCGGCTGGTATGGTTGCTGGAATTGATAAGGTGATGGCGGTTGCTGGAATTGGGGCTGGAATTGCGGTTGAGGTTGGGTAAATTGAGGTTGAACGGGTTGCGGCTGAGTAAATTGAGGTTGGGTAAATTGAGGTTGGTTTTGTGGGGCTTGAGTAAAGATTTGAGGTTGTGGAGATTGGGTAAAGGCCTGAGATTGTTGAGGTTGAGCTACCTGGGCTGTTTGAGCTGTTTGGGCCGATTGGGCTGTTTGGGCGGATTGAGTGAGACGATTAGCTTGTTTACTAATAGTGTCGATGGTGAAATCTTGATTGTTGGCAAGATTTTGAAGTCCTTGATTAACCTGGGCGGCGGAAGTTTGGTTAATAAAACCATTAACGTATTGTGGCTGAGTAGTAAATTGGGTTTGAGTATTGTTTTGTGTAAAAGTTGGCGGAAGATTTTGGTCGGCATTAGAGATAGCGGCCTTCATGTTTGAAATTAAGGCGGCATGGCGATTTTGTTGTTCTTTAGCAATCATTTGATTGATATTTTGATTGCTATCCTGGTCGAGGATATCAACAATATTGTTGTTCTCTGCGATGAAATCTTCATTGAAATTACTATTGCCGCGAATTGCATAGCCCTCAGAATCAACGAGATTGGAAAGAAAGGAGAGGCGGGTGGAAGCTTCCTCTTCGGTAATGTTTCTGGCGCGAGGCTTCTCGACAATTTTAGGGGCGGTGATTTTGATGGTAGTTTCCTTTTGTCCTGGAGTCCAACGACGAGTGTTTGGCTTGAGATAGAAGCTGGCAATGGATGCTAAATAAACTTCCATTGGTTGATCTTTTTTTATAGGTAGAGCGAGGATTAGGAAGAAGAAGGTGAATGGGATCGGGATAATGGCGAGAAGTGGAAAAATTTGAAAAAGGCCAAAAATAATAGCAATACCTGCTGCAGAAATGAGAAGATAGATAAACTGTCGAAAGGTAAAAGGGCCAAGGAGTTTATCTTCCGCCTCAACGTCTTGAGGGACCTTGTATGTTGCCATATAGAATTATTTTACCATAAACGTGGTGGAAAATATAAAATACACCCATGGTGTGCGGGTGTATTTTATAATCAGGTTTTGTTTTAGGATGCGGCCTTGCGGTCTTTTTCGTTCTCAATAATTTGACGTTTCTTGGATTCTTTAACGTCGTGTTCAAGAATTTTAGCAAGACCATTCTTCATGTTGTCGAAGAGGTTGGTGTTTGGACGACCAAGCTTATCGATAACACCGTTTTCTCTGAAGATCTTATTGATTTCTTTATAGGCCTTATTTACTGCTTCATCGTAGGCTTCTTTTTTCTTTTTAGCTTTGACCTCATCGTCAAGACCGGCTAGATCATCTGGGTTTAGTTCATAATTTTCGGCTACAAGACGGTTGAGAATGCCATTTAGGACATCGGTTTTCATGGCAGCAGCATTACTAGCAGTAAGCCCACCAAGATATTTTTTAATCTCACGGGTAGCTGTGTTGCTATTTTTATGGTAGGTGCTATTAGGGTCTTGGATTTGGCTAGCAAGTTCTTCAATATTTTCTTGACTTAGTGCCTTAGTGACATCTTTACGATTGAGACCCGTAAGGAAGCTTGTCATATTAACAATTTGTTCACTACCTGATTGGAAATTTGGAAATGCGGAAATGATGGCTGGACGAATTGCGTCAAAAATTTCTGCGCTCTTGCCTGGATCAACATTACTATAACTATCCATCATCATCATGAGTACGTCGGTTGCAGTGCGATCAATCTTATCAAAGCGGGTACCTTTAAGACCAGTGGCGATGTTGATTTTTGTTTCGTAATCTGGCTCACCGTCAACTTTACCGGTAAAGTATTGTTGCATAGTAATTTGTTTAGTCTGGCGTTTTTGGTTAGTGTAGGCCCAGGTTTCCATGTTGATGAATTTACCGAGACGACCGAGAGTAGGATCGGCATCCTTCATTTGCATAAGGTTGAGAGCGAGGACGTTGGCGGCATCGGTACCTAACTCGAGATTACCAGAATCCATATAAGTCTTAAGTTCAGAGGCGATTTTATCATAGTCACCACGGCGTGAAAGGACGTTATTTCCAGCGATGATACCATCGATGTTGTTGTGTTTGATCATTTGTTTATAAACATTGAAGGCGTCAAGGGTAACCATCTTATCCATATAAGTGGTAAGTTTACCGACATTGGCGCGGCGCTCGGATTCATAGGCGTCAACAGCATCAGCGGCGACCATTTGAAGAGCAATAAAGCGATCGGATTCTTGTTTTTCGCTAAGTGTGCCGTCGTTGATTTTCCAGGCGTCCGTACCGGCACCGGCGACCACATATTTTTCATAGTCTGCTTTATTGACAATATTGCCGTTTCTGTCGATCTCGGCGGCCTTGCGAACAACCTCAGAATAGTAGCGATTGGCGTTGTGATCGTTGCGATGCTTGGAGGATTCGGCGGTTTTTAATTCAAGGAAGTTTTCGGTCTGATTGTTGGCAAGGGTCTCGAGGTCTTTATTTTTAACCTTATTGTCAGTGATGTAATCTCCCATGTTACCAAGAGCATCTTCGGTTTTGGTTTTTTGGGCAGAGGCGGCAAGTTTTGCTACACGATTTTGGTATGTATAGCGCATTACTTTGTTGTCTGGGTCTACGAGTTGGGTCTTCTTTTCAATACCATCTCTATCTACACCAAGTGAACGCTCGGCGTAAATGGCTTTGCCATATTTATCACGGTAAAGAATGCGGGCGCCACGACGTTTTGCGTCAAGCTCTTCTTGACGATATTGGTTCAGTGTGTCTTCACGAGTCTTATTTTCGTCATCTCTGCGATACTTACGAGTTGCAGCGCCAGCGGCAAGAGCACCACCCCAGTACCATGGGAGAAGATTAAGAGCACGCTGACGTTTCATGGCGTTCTCGATAGCTTTTTGACGATTTGCTTCTTGGATTGGGGTAAGAGCCTTGGTGGCGCGGCCAGAAAGGTTATTGCCGAGTGAATTGAGTACGTTAGAAATACCACCGAGAGCGGAACCTGAAAGCTTCATTAAGCCGGCGGCGAGTAGAAGTGGAAGAACCTGGACGGCGGCACCGACCATTAGTCCAAATGGAGTGGTGGCGGAAGTAATAAGAACCATACTAGCGAGTTTGGAAACACCGAAGAGCATACTAAACATTGGATAGAAGAAAAGCATCTGACTAAAAACGTTTTTCCATTTTTGGAAGTGTTTTTCAGTGTTTGGAAGGATGTATAAAACAAAGGCGATAGGTGAAATGGAGACGAGGAAGATAACAAGAGCTTGACGTAAGCCAAGAACGAGGAGACCAACAATGACGGAAATAATACCACCGATGATGAGTGGGATGAGGGCGAGAAGAAGACCGAGTGGGCCACCTGGAAAGGTAAAGCTAAGTGCGAGGCCAAGACCACCAGCGGCAACAGTGTTGAACAGTGAATAAAAACCAGTGGCGGTTTTGGAGCCGTCGACTGTACCGGAACTAATGGCGGATTCAGCGATGCCAGCGAGAAGGTCTTTGAGGCCGTTGCCTAGGATATTACTGATGTCGACTGCGATCGCGCAAAATAGAAAACTAAAGTTGACAACCATGGCGGTAACGATGAGGCGTGGGAGGGATTTTTTGACGCCGTAATTATTAATGCCATAGCCGGTGATTTGGGAATAGATAATGACGAGGAGGAAGATGATGAAACAGATATTGGCGATATTGCGCATATAGGACCAGACTTGATAGATTGGAGAATCGCCTTTCATCTCTAGTGGTTTAACGTCAAGAAGACCTTGGATAAGGCCATAGAGAGCATCGATACCCTTAGCGAGCAGACCGGTGGTCGGACAAATTAACCAACCAATGGCGCCGATTTGAGAAGTACAGGTGGCTGGTTCGTGATTTTCAGAGTTGTTTCCCTCGGTGGAATTTTCGGTATTGCCATTTTGGTTGGCTGGAGGAGTTTGAGAATTGGTGTTCTCGTTTCCTTGGTTTCCAGTTCCCTGATTTTCAGTGTTATTTTCGGTTTGAGTGTTTTGGGAATTATTATTGGCGTTATTTTCAGTGTTATTTTCTGTATTATTTTCAGTATTCTGATTGTTGTCTGTAGATTCGGAAGTTGTTGGGGTAGGGTCAGCAAAAACAGAAGTGGTATTTAGAAAAGTTTGCGCAAATAAAAAGGCGCTGGAAAAAATCAACCCAGCGAGCATAGTGAAACTTTTAAATCTTGTGTTGACCTTCTTCATACAGATATAAAGCTTTAATTACTTGCATATTATACCACACATAAGCGCTATAGTCAATAGCGTAATAAGGGATGAGTGTGAAACAATATCCACTATTATTATATACAGTTTTAAGTTAATAATGCTATAATCAAAATATGAAAAGGCATATCCAAGGTTTATTGATGCTAGGTTTAGCATTTTTTTCAAGTTTTAGTTTAGTGTATTTATGGTCAGAGGTGGCGAGTGAGCCAGTCTCGGCGGCGGTGATTGAGGAAGAACCGGATGATTCATGTGCGAACTCAATGCTAGGACTTCGTCCTTGGTATAAGGGTTTGGCAACCAGGGAGGGTGGTGATTGTAGGATTGGGACGATCGGCACGGTGAATGGGGATACAAATATTGCCGGATTTGTTTGGGTGATTGTGTTGAACTTAGTGTTTGATGCAGCGCTCATGTCAAGTATGGTAGCGACTGGATTTATTATTTGGGGTGGATATAAATATATTATGTCGGAAGGTGAACCTGGCAAAGTGATGGAAGGTAAAAGAATCATCACTGGTGCGGTGATTGGTTTGATCTTGACGATTTCGGCCTCAGTAATTTCAGATACATTGGTGAAAGTAATTGGAGGCGTAGCAAAATAATGAACGTTCTTGAATTTGTAAAAAACTCAGGTGGAAGAATTTTTGGTGACGATTTTGATATTACAAAGGTCAATACCTTAAATAATGCTTTAAACAATATTCCAAATAAGGATAATGCAAATAATTATGATTTGATGGTGTTATTTAACTGGGTTTACTCTATGGCGGCACTAATTGCGGTTGGATTTATCGTTTATGGCGCGATTTTTTATGCGATTTCGGAAGGCGATCCGGCTAGAGTTAATAAGGCCGTTAAGACAATCACTTATGCTGTAATTGGATTAGTGGTAGTAGGATTAGCGTGGGCATTAACGACGTTTGTGGTGAATTCGATATCTTAAAAGAGGAGAAATGATGAAGAAAATTTTGTTAATATTAGCTGGAGTGTTGATGGCGGGGACACTCGGTATGGTGGCTATCCCACAGGCTACTTACGCTGAGAGTGATACTTGTGCAAAGCTGCGCGAGATGACTAATGCAGATGAAGAAACTTTGCAGGCTGCCGGTTGTGTTGATGTCGGGAATAAAAGTATTGCGAGTCTGATCACGACAATTATTAATATTGGGATTTCTGTGGTGGGAATTATTAGTGTAGGGGCGATTGTGATTGCTGGTCAAAGGTTGGTGGTATCTTCTGGTGATTCGGCAAAGATTGTGAATGCAAAAAGAATGATCATGACGGCGGTGATTGCGCTGGTGATTGCGGGGCTGGCGTATGCAGTCGTGCAGTTCGTGATTGCTTCGGTTGGTATCTAGAATTCTAAGGGGTGGCCCTTGATTTAACAGATGCTTATGATATAATGAGGAAAATAATATTAAAGGAAAAAATATGAAGATTTCTAATAAAATCAAAACATTAGCCACTGGTGGTCTTGGTGTAGTTGCTATGGGGCTCCAGAGTTTGCCTGTTGCTGCTACCGGGAAAGTTCGCTGTCCAAATGGTGACTCAGCAGATGATTTAACTAAATGTAATGGTATTGCTAGTAGTAATAATAATCTTAATAATAATAATCTGATGACAACTCTTAACCAGATCATCAACGTGATTATTGGTGTGATTGGTTTTATTGCTGTTGTCGTAATTATCCTCGGTGGTGTACAATATACCACTTCAGCTGGTGATTCTGGTAAGGTAAAGACTGCTAAGAATACTATTATGTATGGTATTATTGGTCTTATAATTGCACTTCTTGCCTTCTCTATTGTTAACTTCGTACTAACAAACCTTTTTAAGACTTCGTCATAACAAGCCTTTTTAAGAAAAAAATATTGAGTATTGAGCGAGGTAAAGATGAAGAACGGTGTATTTAAAAAAGGCGTAATGATGACAGCAGCTTTGATGGCAGTTGTTTCGCTAGCTGGAAATGTGAATGCGGAAAATGCAGGAAGTAACTGTCCTGAGGGATCACTTCGTCAGACCTATTCGAAGTCTATTTCTGAATGTAATATTGCTGAGGAGCATGCAGGTTCGAAGAATTTAATGGAAACCATTAATACGATCATTAGCGTAGTGCTTGGTGTGCTTGGTATTCTTGCAGTGGCTTATATTATTTATGGTGGTTTTATGCTTACCACTGCTACTGGCGATCCTGCTAAGATTAAGAAAGCACGAGAGACAATTATGTATGGTGTAATTGGTCTTGTGGTCGCACTTCTTGCCTTTGCAATCGTGAACTTCGTACTTACCTCAGTATTTAGTGGATCTGCTGCAAATGGCGGAGCTGCTGCTAATAATTCTTAAAATACTGATTAGAAATCGAAAAATAGGCCCTGTGGGGTCTATTTTTTTGATCCGAGATTTAGAGCGGATATGCTTGTCTAATTTAAGTAAATGAACTAGGATAAAGGTATCTGAAATAGTTTAGAAGTGTGGAGGATACTTGGGGTTATGGACTTGATGAGTTATGTCCACGAAGACTGATATAAGGATAGGTTGAAAGAAGTATTTGTGGATGAGGAGGCATTTTTTGGATATTGATTGGGTTCTATGTGTGATGCTAAAAAATACCGCATGGTGTGCGGTATTTAGTTTAGTTCTCTGTTCTCGCAGTTTAAGTAGCCTTAGATTACTGAATAGGAATCTTGGTTGGAGTTTCAGTTTTCTCTTTTTCAAAGGAGATTGTGAGAACGCCATCTTTTAACTCGGCTTTGACACTGCCTTCATCTTCGCGGACCGGAACTGGAAGTGCGATGGTGCGAGAAAATTCGCCCCAATAACATTCCTGGATGTGCCAACGAGTGGTTTGTTCATCTTCGCCACCGCTAAGAATGCCGGAGATGGTTAAGATGTTGTCTGAGATGGTGACATCGAGGTCATTTTTGGAAATGCCTGCGGTGCGAGCCTTAACAACTAATTTATCGGCAGTTTCATATACATCAACTGCTAATTGACCTGGAAAATCTTCCGGTTCGTCCCACGCCTCTGGATCTTCTTCTGATGGGAGACTAGTAGAAGTTTGAACAGGACTTTGCTCAACTTCTTCTTGGCTATCATTGTCCAGAAATGCAGCCGCGAGTTCGTCTTCCATAAGCATGTCATCGTCATTTGTACGAGCCATTGCTAAGTATTCCTCCACATTTAACTATTGTTATGGTTAATTATAGGAGTGGTTATGTTAAAAATCAAGAGAAAAGTGTGTTTTGATGTAAAAAGCACAATAATTAATGTATTGCTTGAAGTGGTTTCGCCAAACAGATGTCAGAGATGTGGGCTTCAGGGTGAGAGTTTGTGTGGGCGTTGTAAAAAATATCTTTTGGGGACAAATCCTGGATATGTGATTTCTGGGATTGATGGATTTTCACGGGTGATTGTGGGCGGAGTAAAGGAAGGGCTATTATCTGTATTGTTGAAGCAATAAAAATATCAGGGGCGGAGAGACTTGGCACACGTATTAGCTAGGAAGGTGTGGGAAGTTGCAGAGTGTGAGCTCTTTGAAACTAGCGAGATGGGAGAGGTGGTTATAGTTCCCTTGCCGACGATTCGGCGACATATTAGAGAGCGGGGGTTTGATCATATGCTATGGTTGGCGCGTGAGCTTTGTCGGATGGGTGAAAACTTGAAGCTGGAGCCGATACTTGAGAGATTAAATAAGACGGTACAGGTTGGGAAGAGTGCTAAAGTGAGGCGTGAGCAAGCAAAGCAAGCGTATGGGGTGAAAAAGGAGGTAAGACTGAGGGGAGACATTCATTATGTGTTGTTTGATGATGTATGGACGACGGGATCGAGTATGCGAGCGGCGGCGGAAGTGATGCGAAACGCAGGAGCGTGCAAAATATCAGCATTAGTTTTGATGAGTAATGATTATGTCGAGAGTTAAGTAGTTTTTGCGATACTGATGATTAATTGTTTGTGATGCCAACAACAGAATTGAGAACGAAGTTAACAATAGCAAATGCGAGAAGTGAGATGATAAGGCCGATGATGGCATAGAGGATGGTGTTTTTGGCATCAGTAACTTTTTTGCTGTCACCGCCAGAAAGGATGTAGCGAAGACCGCCGTAAACTAGCATAATAACAGAAATAAGACCAACAACTAAGAGAATGGTATTGGTAAGGCGGCTGAAAACGCCGTTGTCGCCAATCAATTCAGCAGGCATACCGTCAGCGCGGGCCGCCTCGGCACCTTCCTGTACGGAGAGTGCGGAAGCTAGGACACGACTGGTGGAAAGGCATAAAAGTGCGCCAAGTCCGGTTAAGGTTTGGGTTAAAGTTTTGGTGATCTGTTTCATATAAACTATCGAATCTCGCAGTTACTTAAATTATGTCTCTATTATACCACAAATATTATAAAAGAAAAATACCTCCTTTCGGGAGATATTTTTCTAAACATATAACAACTATCTATATTCCTGGGCTATACCTAGAAAAAAGAAAATGGATTATTTGGCGGAGAGTGGGAGATTCGAACTCCCGCTGCAGGTCTCCCCACACTAGCGATTTAGCAAACCGCCCCCTTCAGCCACTTGGGTAACTCTCCTTCCCTTCTATCTTAACATACTTCGGGCGTTTCTTGAATGATTTTAAAGAAATATTTGATGTGTTATAATTTAAAAAAGCTAATGAATATTGAGGTGCAAAAGTGAAAGACAATACAGTGGTGCAATGGGAAGCCGAAGAATATGTGTCACACGAAAAGAATATGGGGTGGTATTTTGGGTTGATTTTAGTGGGTGTGATTTTTTCACTGATTTCAATCAGGTTTGAGTGGTGGACCTTTACGGCATTAGTGGTGGTTTCCGTGGTTGCGATTATTACCTATTCGGTGCGTCCTCCTCGCAAGATTCAGTATGTTTTGTCTGAAAAAGGTTTAACTGAAGGGGAGCGAATGTATCGCTTTGAAGAATATAAGGCCTTTGGGATTTTGCAGGATGATGTGCATTTTGCAATTGTTCTAATGCCAAAGAAACGTTTTTCACCTGCAGTGACGGTTTATTTCCCTGAAAATAAAGGTGAAGAAATCGTGAATATGTTTGGTAAGAGGTTGCCAATGGAAGAGGTAAGGCTTGATGCTATCGATAAAATTGTGAAAAAATTGCGATTTTAGATAGAAAATTGATAAAACAAAATGTTTATGATAAAATTTGGAAAAGATAAGTAAACAAAAAAGAAGGTGGGTATATGGATCAAAACAGTGGCGCGCCAATGATGGATGCAACGAGTGCGACCGATTCAAATGCAGATTTTAACATTAATATTCAAGACCAGTTGGGTGTGCCTCCAGCTCCTCCAATTCCAGACTTTTTGGCGAATGAACCTAGTATGCCTGGGATGAATCCGGATGTGATGGCTGATTTAACTAATTCAGGTCCAACTCCGATTACTGGTGCACCTACTGAGGCCGAGGTACCGATGCCTTCTGCCTTAGAAAATGCCGTTCCTACTACTGTGAAAACGATGCCTGAGGCGACATCTGAGGCTGTGGCGACTGAAGAAACGGTTGCACCAAGTTTGAATAATAATGAAACCGCTGGAAATGAAGGCGTGAATATGCAGTTTGAAGAAGTTAAGAAGCAGATGTTACAGGATCTATACCCATTGATGGATAAGATTAAGATGCAGCCAGAACAGAAATTTAAGGTTTATAAACAAATGATTGAGTCAACTGGCTCAAAGGATATGATTACTTCAGCCTACGAGGCGGTTAAGGGTATCGGCGATGAGGCTGAACGAGCCGAAGCACTTCTCTTCCTAGTTGAAAAGGCAGATAGCTAATATTAACAAAAAGAACCCTGCGGGGTTCTTTTTGTTGGTTTGGTTATATTAATCTTTTTAGGATATTGCGGTCAGTTTAGGTGATATTAATTTTGACTAGGATGTGATGATATTACTTTTGTCTAGAATATTGCGGCCAGTTTTTTGAACTGGCCGACTTTTCTAGTAGTTTTAGTACATGCCACCCATGCCAGCACCAGCAGCGGCGGAGTTGTCTGCTTTCTCTGGGAGTTCAACAATGAGTGCACCCATAGTTATAGCGGTTGCGGCGATGCTGATGGCATTTTGGACAGCTTCACGAGTGACGCGAGCTGGATCGATGACACCGGCTTTTTTGAGGTCTTGGAGGCCTTTCTCTGGTTCCATAACGTTAATTCCCTGGCCTGGTTTGGCGTTTTCAACGGCAGCAAGGAGAGCCTGTGCATTGAGTCCGGCGTTTTCTAGGATGTGAAGAAGTGGAGCCTTGAGAGCGTTCTTGATGATCTTAGTGCCTGCGTCTTCGCCAGTGAGTTGATTGGCGAGATTGACGAGAGTGACACCACCACCGGTGACGATACCTTCATCTAGAGCAGCTTTTGTGGCAGCAACTGCGTCATCAACACGATACTTCTTTTCATCAATTTCGGTTTCAGTGGCGCCACCTACCTTGATGACAGCAACTTTTCCGAGAAGGGCGGCAGCACGTTTTTCGTATTGTTCACGGTCATAATCAGAGGTAGCAAGATTAGCCTGAGACTTGATGAGCTCAATACGGGCCTTGACTGCTTTATGATCGCCAGCGCCGCTGATAATAGTGGAGTTATCTTTGGTGGCGATAATCTTCTTGGCAGAGCCGAGGTTAGAAATTTCAGCATCCTCAAGTTTCATACCTTTATCCTCAGAAATGACGGTGGCACCAGTGAGTACGGCGATGTCTTCGAGAATTTCTTTACGGCGATCACCGAAGGCTGGAGCTTTTAGAACGAGAGAGTTGAAGACACCTTTGAGTTTGTTGAGAACGAGAAGTGAGAGAGCTTCACCGCTGACTTCTTCGGCAATTATGACAAGATCCTTATGACCAGATTGGGCAACCTTTTCAAGAACTGGGAGAATTTCGTTGCTGGCAGAGATTTTTTTGTCGGTCAAGAGGATGAGAGGTTTGTCGAAAATAGCTTCTTGGCGATTGAGGTCAGTAACGAAGAACGGTGAGCTATAGCCTTTGTCGTAGCTGAAACCTTCAACGATTTCTTGCTCCATTTCGAGTCCTTGACCTGCTTCAACGGTCACAATACCGTCTTTGCCGATTTTGCTAATAACACTAGCGATAAGTTCGCCGATTTCTTTATCTCCGGCAGAAATAGTGGCAACTTCAGCAACCTTTTTATCGTTACCTTCAATTTTTTCGGCAGATTGATTGATTTTGGCGACGATTTCTTCACCGGCTTTTTCAATACCCTTTCGAAGCTCCATTGGGTTGACGCCTGCGGCGATTAACTTATTGGCTTCGCTTAGGATGTTGTAAGTGAGAACAGTGACGGTTGTGGTGCCATCGCCAGCAACTTTGTTGAGTTTTTGGGCCGCGGATTTGATGAGTTTAGCACCAATTTGTTCGCCTAAATTCTCTTCAGAGCTGCCGAGGTCAACAGCTTCGGCTACGGTGACACCATCGTGGGTGATGGTTGGGTTACCATAGGATTTTTCGATTACTACGTTTTGGCCTTTAGGGCCGAAAGTGACTTTTACTGCATCATAGAGCTGCTTGGCGCCGCTTAAGACTTTGTCGCGGGCTTGGTCAGCGTAAAAAATTTTCTTTGCCATATGAGATTTCCTTCTATAAATTAAAATATTTGAGCTTTAACTATGTTACTAATTGATATATTTGATTTTTAGCTATATCTCTGACTAATTGGTCGAATTTATGCTTCTTTCTGATTAGTCGAGCTTTAATTATGCTTCTTACTGATTAGTCTAGAATGGCGAGAACGTCTTCATCTTTGACGATGAGATATTGGGTATCTCCGAGTTTAATATCGGTGGTGCTATATTCTTTGAAGATGATTTTGTCGCCTTTTTTAATATTTTTGACGTCCGGACCGACCGATTCGACGGTGGCGTAGCTTGGCTTTTCCTTAGCATCGCCAGGCATGAAAAATCCGGAAGCGGTCTTTTCGGCTGGAACTTCTTTTTTAGCAACGATATGATCTTGTAATGGTTTTAAGGTCATGTTTTTCCTCCTTTTAATACAGCCGAACTGGTTTTCTGATTACTTTGGCTGTAGCTGTTATCTATTGTATAGCAAAAACTAGCACTGTCAAGTGGAGAGTGCTAATATTGGTGAAAAATGAATCAGAGGTGGTTATGATATAATAAAGAAAAGTGAGGTGAAGCGTATGAGTATGAAGACTTTTCTAATGGATAAGATCCCTAATTATAATAAGTTGGTGATTCCGTATCATGTTTTAAGGGCGGATTTGGCGGCGCACCAATATGGTTTTCCCGGGAAGAGGATGCGGGTGATTGGAGTGACTGGGACGAATGGTAAGACCTCGACTTGTTTTTTGATCTGGAAGATGCTGAATGCGGCTGGACACAAGACTGGACTGATGACGACGGTGGCTTGGGGGGTGGATAAGTTGGAAAAACAGATTGAACATATGACGACGGTGGACGCGAAGACGTTGAATTACCGGATGAAGAAAATTGCGGATGCGGGAGCGGAATTTTTGGTACTAGAGGTGACTTCGCACGCTCTGGCACAGCATAGAACTTTTGGGGTGCCGATTGAGATTGCGGTGATGACGAATGTAACACATGAACACCTAGATTATCATAAGACCTTTGAGAATTATCGAGATGCGAAACGTCGATTATTTAAGATGGCGAAATATGGGGTGGTGAATGAAGACGATAAAAGCTGGTCTTATTTTGCAAAAGATGTAAAAGAATATATCACATATGGTATAAATTCTGGGATTCTACGAGCCAAGGACGTTAAACTTGGTGCGCAGGGAGTAGAGTATTTTGTAGATGATGAAGCCTCGGTTGGGGATAAACATGCAGCAGAAAATAAGCAAATGAGGGGTAATAAAAATGCGTCGGGTGATATATTGAGAATTAAAACGAAGATTCCGGGGGAGTTTACGGTCTATAATTCCCTGGCGGCCGTGGCGGTGGGATTGAAATTAGGACTTAATAAGGAGCAGATTTCTCAGGGAATTTTGGCGCTTGATTCGGTGGAGGGGAGGATGAATCGGGTGGATTTGGGGCAGAATTTTGAAGTGATTGTGGATTATGCGCATACGCCGGATGCATTTCTGAAGGTCTATGAGTCGGTGGTGCCTGGAAAGAAGGGCCGGATCATCTCGTTATTTGGAGGGGCGGGGAGACGTGATGAGTCGACGAGGAGCGAGCGGGGCGAGATTGCAGCAAAGAATTCAGATATTGTGATTGTTACAGAGGATGACTCTCGAGATGAGAACCCAGCAGAAATTGCGGAGGAATTCGTAAAGGGGGCTGAACAGGCAGGATTTTTGCGTGGAAAGAATCTTTTTGTGGAACTCGATCGTGAAAAAGCAATTCAGATGGCGGTCGATCTTGCAAAGAAGGATGATATTGTGTTAATTCTGGGGAAGGGGCACGAAAAAACAATCTTGAGGGCAACCGGGGCGGTGCCGTTTGAGGATCTTAAGGTTACAGAGAAGGCCTTAAGGAAAAGGTTGAAAGATTAGTTAGCGGGGCTGAAAGATTAGTTAGCGGAGCCGGCAATATTTTCTGGATCGAAGTTGGCGATACCGTTGACGATCTGTTCTTCGGTGCAGTGCAATAGATTAGCGATTGTGGCTGCAGCGGCCATGTATGAAATGTTTGGTTCGCCAGTGAGGAAGCTGGCGACATTAAAGCGATGTCCTTCGATATTGAGGGTGGCTTCGCTGCCCTTGCGATAAAGAGTGCGGCGTTCGATTTTGGTGTCACTGTAATGGTCGGAGCCATAAGTGGCGGTTCCCTGTTTGCCTTTGAATTTTGAGAATTCAAGGAAATTAGCGTCATCGCGGTTTAAGACGACAAATTCAGGCTCGAGGTCGAAAAGAGTATTTTCGGCTGCAGCATATTCTTCTGGCGTAAGATCAGAAAGTTTGGATGGGACATAGTCGGTGAGGGCGGCGAGATAAACTGGGAGCTGATAGAAGACGTCCTTTTTGAGAGAACTTGCAGGGGTGGTAATAATGCAATAGTCGGCGCCGGCTTTCCAGGAATCGCTAAAGAATTTATAAAGACTTCCAACTTTAATTTCATCTTCAGAGGCGAGGATACCAACTTTTTCGTTGGCCTCCATGAGGATATGGTAGAGATAGTGAGCGACCACGCTTTTGCCGGTGGTACCGGTGATGCAGATGATGCGCATATCTTTCAGGATGTTGCCGTAATAAGTTTTGAGTAGGCGAACCTTAACTCGACCTGCACGGCTGCCGGTTAATTTTGATTTGGTGGATTTTTGGTCGAGTGATTCGTTCATGTGTCTTTGTTACCGTTATTAGTTATTGAATAGATTATTGAGTGAATCGAGAGATGGCATTGAGCTACCGCCAAGCGCGCTTTTTAGCATCGTGGTGAAGAGAATGAGGAGGACGATGTAGAGAGTGACTAGAAAAGCGACGTTGGCGAAAATGCGTTCGTTGCCTTTATAGTCGGCTTCAGCATTGAGATTTTCATAGGCAGTGATTGAGCTGAAGGAGATGCCGGCCATCATAACAACGAAGCCAAAGGATGGAGAGATGATGGAAGCGAGTGGAGCAAGAATGCTGGTAGTGAGGATGGCTGGAATGCCGGCAATAGTGACGATGGTGGTGAGGTGGAAGAAGTTGGTTTTCTTTTTGAAGAGGAGGGCGACGAGGTGATAGATACCGGCGACAAAGAGGACTGGGAGAAGGAAGGAGAAGAACTGAGTAAAGATGGTCTGAATCCAGTTGATGTCGTTAAGGTTTTTCCAATTCCAGGCGGCGTCAATCTGTTTGCCGAAGAAGGATTTGTGGGCTGGAACATAGACCTTAGAGAAAATTGTGTTAATCAAATTGAGAATGGTGTAGGCGAGGCCGGTAAAAACTGGAAGCTGCCAGGCACTTTTGAGATCGGAATAGTCGTTGATATTTTCTTTAGTGGCGGTGGCTGGATTTTTAGCGACCGAGAGAAGAAACTTGACGGTATGATTTTTGGAAGCCTCTTTAAGTTTGGATTTTAATTTGGAAGCAGTATTTTCTGCAGTTTTTGCAACTTTTTCAGCGCTCTTTTCAGTATTTTTGGTCTTATTTTCTTCCATGTTACTCCTTTTTTCTAATTAAATTATAGCATACCTCTAGGATTTTTAATTAAATATGCTATAATATGAATGTCACGGAAACGTGATGCTCATTTAATTTCTAGGTGGATGTTATTTGAATCTTCGGATTTGAACAATATCCACATCTGCACCCGTAGCTCAGCTGGATAGAGCGTTTGCTTGCGGAGCAAAAGGTCGTAGGTTCGAATCCTGTCGGGTGTACCATATTTGAAATTATTTGAAAAAACTCTTCCCTGTGGAAGAGTTTTTTGTTGACCAAAGTTTATCTTTAGCTGAAGGGTGTGATAGAATGAGAAGTGGAAGCGTGGCCGAGTGGTTGAAGGCGCACGACTCGAAATCGTGTGGGCAGCAATGTCTCGGAGGTTCGAATCCTCTCGCTTCCGCCAGTAAGTAAAAATGACCCGTGAGGGTTATTTTTGTTACTAAAAAACGAGGAATATTATTCCTCGTTTTAAATATATATTTTGATTTGGAGATTATTCGCTTCCCTTACCAGTAAAGACGGCACCGAAGGTCTTGAGAAGAATCTTAATATCAGCGGCAATACTCCAGTGATCGATGTAGAAGCAGTCGAGGCGGACGATTTCTTCGAAATCAGTGATTTCACTACGGCCGGAGACCTGCCAGAGGCCGGTAATACCTGGTTTGATACTGATACGACGTTTATGGTGGGCAGAATATTGGTTATATTCATCGACCGTTGGCGGGCGAGTGCCAATTAGCGACATGCTTCCCTCTAGGACATTAAAGAATTGAGGAAGTTCATCGATACTGGTTTTGCGGAGAATTTTACCGATCTTAGTGATGCGCGGATCATTTTTCATCTTGAACATAAATCCTTGCATTTCATTTTGAGATTGGAGGTCTTTAAGGCGCTCCTCTGCATTTTGGTACATAGAGCGGAACTTATAGATGTAGAAATATTTACCGTTGCGGCCAACGCGCTTTTGTTTAAAGATGATTGGTCCGGGATCTTCTAGGAATATTAGAGGGGCGACGATTATGCCGAAAAGTATACAGATGAGACAACCAACTATGGCGCCACAGATGTCCATGAGGCGTTTGATAAGTAATTCCCCATCGGTGAAAAGGCGTGGAGAGAGGCGAATAACACTGGTGGTGCCGAAGTCCTCGAGCTTGGTTTCCAGGGTTTCAATAGCGAAACTATCGATGGTGATGAGGGAGTCAATACCCATTTCACTGACGGCCTCGATGAGGTGTTCGATTTTCTTGCGGTCAATATGGTTGACGCTGAAGATGACGAGGTCAACTTGGTGATGCTTGAGGTAGTCGAGGGCGCTTGTGGCGAGCTCCTTAAGTTCGAAGGTGAGATTTTGATCGTCGGACGATTGTGTAGTGTTTTGATTGTTATCGGCTTTGAGCTTTTTAAGTTTAAAGAAAATGTCTTTTGATTTACCAGTGAGTGGAGTGATGCCAATAATTTCACAATCCTCGGCATCGAGTTTTTGGATGTTTAAAACTGCCTGTTTAAGATCACTATTATCGGTAAAAATAACAGTCTTTTTGGTATGATGCTCGAGGTATTCGCGTTTAATGAAGTGGATAAGGAAGAGGGCGGAAAAAGATATGGTGAAGTTGATTGAGAAGAAGGTGCCGAAGAAGAGACGCGGAATGCTGTCGCTGATATGAGTCATGTAGACGATGGTGGAGAAAATGATCGCCATAAAGATATTGGTGAGGGCGGCGGATTTGAGGTGGCGGAGAATGCCGCGTTTAGCGGTGATTGGATTGTAACGATAGAAGGTGAAGACGATGAAGTATGAGAGAAGGAGATAGAGGAAAACGGTGGTGTCTTTGAGGTGGCGGAAGGCGACATCAGAAGGGTCCCAACCGAAACGAGAAAGATATGAAATCAAAAAGGAGATGGCGATAGAAAAAATATTTGCTAGAAATAACCCAACTCGATGATTTGACATAACGTGTTTATTATATCATAAAATGTAAATATTTAAAGAGGTAGAGGGGGTGAAATCTCTGTTATAATAGAACAAAGGCGGCGCAAAATGCGTCACCCAAAAATAAGGGAGTTGTTATGGGGAGTATTTTTTCAAAGATTATTGCTGGTGAAATTCCATGCTACAAAATTTATGAGGACGAGAAAACGTTCGCTTTTCTTGATATTCATCCTGAAACACCTGGACATACTTTGGTGGTACCAAAGGTGGAGGTTGATAAACTTTATGACCTTGATGAGGAGGATTACCTGGCGGTGATGAGGACTGTGAAGATGTTGGCTGCGAATATGGAGAAGGTTCTTTCGAGGCGAACACTTCTAAAGGTGGTGGGGACGGATGTGCCGCACGCGCACGTGCATCTAACTTCTCTGGACGAAAATTATAAATATGGCCAGGAGGTGCAGATGACAGAGGCGGAAATGCGTGAAATGCAGGAGAAATTGAAGAGATGAGTGAGAAATATTTTGAAGTAAATGAAAGGAATGAGAAATGAAATTTGCGCCATCATATAATCCGGCGGATTTTGAAACAGAGGTGTATGCGGCCTGGGAGGCGGCTTCAAAATTTGCGCCGGCAAAAGAGGATCGAGGCGGGAGGAGTGGTCGCGAGTCTAAGCGCTACTCGATTGTGATGCCGCCACCAAATGCGAATGGAAATTTACACATTGGACATGGTTTGACAGTGGCGACCGAGGACTCCTTGACGAGATATTATCGTTTGCGCGGTCGCAGAACTTGGTACATACCAGGGGCGGATCATGCAGGATTTGAGACTTGGGTAGTGTATGAGCGTGAACTTGAAAAACAAGGTAAGATGCGTTTTATGTTCTCTAGAGACGAACTCTATGCTAGGGTGTGGGATTTTGTGCAAGAGAAACGCGGGGCGATGGAATTACAACTACGTGCGCTTGGGGCTTCTTGTTCCTGGAAAGATCTGACTTTTACACTCGACGAGAATGTGATCCGTCAGACTTATCGAACCTTTGAAAAAATGTGGCAGGATGGGCTGATCTATCGTGGTGAAAAATTAGTAAATTATTGTACAAAGCATCAGACGGCTTTTGCGGATATTGAGGTTGAATATAAAGACGAGGATGGGGCGCTGTATGAGATCAAATATCCACTGGTTGAAAGTGATGGGCATGTTGTAGTTTCTACAACGAGACCAGAGACGCTGTTTGGTGATACTGCCGTGGCGGTGAATCCGGCAGATGAGAGATATGCTGATATTCTCGGTTTGCATGTTTCCCTGCCACTTACGCGTCGTGAGATTCCGGTGATCGCTGATCAACATGCGGATATGACTTATGGAACTGGTGTGGTGAAGATTACGCCGGCGCATGATGTGAACGATTTTGAAGTGGGGATGCGACATGATTTACCACGAATTTCAGTGATTGGATTTGATGGAAAGATGTTGCCTATTTGTGGGGCCGACTATGAGGGGCTATCGGTTTTGGAATGTCGAAAAAAGGTGTTAAAAGATTTGAAGGACGCGGGGCTTTTGCTTGGCGAAAAGAAGATCCGACATTCGGTGGCGCATTGTTATAAATGTGGAACCGTGATTGAACCGATGCTAAAAGAGCAGTGGTTTGTGGATACCTCGAAGCTTGCTAAAATGGCGATTGAACACTTAAATAATAATGAAATAAAATTTTATCCAGAAAATAAACAAAAGGTGCTGGTGAATTATTTGGAGGGGCTGAAGGACTGGAATATTTCCAGGCAGATTCCTTGGGGGATTGCGATTCCAATGTTCAAAAAAGTTGATCCGAATGAGCCTGGGGAGGAATGGGTTTTTGATACAAGAACAAATTTGTCCGAGATCGAGATTGGTGGCGTAAAATATGTGCGCGACGAGGATACATTTGATACCTGGTTTTCATCTTCGCACTGGCCAATTGTTTGTACGAACTGGGAGGAAAAGATTGGTAGCGAGTTTTATCCGTTGAATGTGATGGAGACCGGGGCTGATATTCTATTTGCGTGGGTGGCACGTATGATCATGGTGGGACTTTACGTGACTGGTGAAGTGCCATTTAAGGAGGTATATTTGCACGGTTTGGTTCTGGACGCGCATGGCAAGAAGATGTCGAAGTCAAAGGGTAATGTGATTAATCCGATGGAGATGATTTTGCAGTATGGTTCCGATGCTTTCAGACTTGGAATTTTGCGTGGCCGTTCGGCTGGTTTGAACCAAGCATTTTCAGAGAATTCAGTAATTTCTGGGCGAAACCTTTGCAATAAGTTGTGGAATATTTCACGGTTTGTTCAGGGGATTGTGGATGCAGAAGAAGCTGAGAAGGGTTTTTCAGAGACTGATGTGTCGGTGGTTCTAGGTAATGAAGCGAATGGAGCAGTGCATCAAACCGCAAGTGACTCGATTAATCCGGAAGTTTATCAGTACACGACTAATAATATGGGGGAGGATTGGATTTGTCGCGAGATTAACCGAGCGAGGGGCGTACTTGAACAGTGTATGGCGGAGTATCGTTTTTCTGAGGCGGTAGAGACGATTTATGAGCTGATCTGGGATAAATATGCGGACTGGTTCCTTGAGAGTCAGAAGATTTTCAAGAATATTTCCCTGCTCAAGGTGACATTAGAGTCGATTTTGACGATGCTACATCCATTTGCGCCATTTGTAACTGAGGCAATTTGGCAGAATTTGTCTTGGACTGACGGGATGATTATTGATGCAATGTGGCCGTCAATTATGGGCTACGATGAAATTTCTGCGGGGAATTTTGAGCGATTAATTGAGGTGATTTCTGAGATACGCGGAATGGAAACTGCACTTTCGAAATTCAATAAAGGCATGAAATTCGGATTGTTAGTGGGGGAGGACATTTTAGTTAACGATAATTTGCTACTTGTGAAGTTTTTGTCGAGAGTACCGGCGATTGCTTCGACAAATGGTACACCTAAGGGCCTGAGACTAGCGACAGTGAATCATGAGTTATATCTTGATGTACCAGAGAAGGTGGTAGTTGATTTTAGGGACGAGCTTGAAGCGAAAATTCTTGCGATCGGTCGTGAACTTGATGGACTGAATGCAAGGATGATGAATCCACGTTATGTCGAAAAAGCTCCTCAGCAGCTGGTTAGAGAAACGCGAAATAGTATTGCAGAGAAAGAAGAACAGATTCAACATCTAAAATCGCAGCTTGAGTTGATTTAGTTCCCTGTTATAGATAGTTCCGCAACCTATTTATACTAGAGTTTGCAAAAAGAGTTTCTTGGTCCAAAATGGGCTGTATATGTGAAAAATAGATCCGAGAGGATCTATTTTTTTTGCTTATAAATAAACCGTTAGTTCTCTGTTTTCCTACTTTGTTAGTTCTCTGTTTTCCCTACTTGAGTTGGCGAAATATGTTTTTTATTTTTTGTTTTTCTTTTGTTGGGTTGACAGATGGGTCATTTATCTTTTATTGATGCGTAAATTAAAGTATTTTTAGAATGTCTATTTATCATTTTTCTGATCCTTTTCGATTTTCTATTTGGTCATGTGAAAAAAATGCGTGAAATTAAACGCAAAAATAGCGCGCTTCCCTGTTAAGCACGTGAAATTATTTGTGTTTATTAAAATACGAATAAAGTTATGCTTGACAAAAGCATAAAATTATTTCATAAAAGTACGATACTAGATATGACCAACTACTGAGTGCGACTCATTATTTAGAATCTTAATTTAAAGCTGCAGTAATTGTTATGTTTATAATACAGGAGGTCGGTTGCTAAGTCAATAGGTGGTTAAGTATAAGATGTATGGTGATATGTGGATTTGTGTAGGGAATTATTATGTGGAAAAATGTTGGGCCTTCTAGTTTAGATTTTTGATTGGTGAATCGTTTTTTTATCTCGGTTTAGGTGATGGATTTGGCTTGGGGTTGCTTGATTGAATGATTTTGATACAGATTCTGCTTTAAAATAATATAAGCAGGGAATTAAGGTAGCTTTTATGCTAAAATTTAGGTGTGGCTTATATTAGAAAATTTAAGACAGCATCCGGGGCGACGGGGGTACAGGTTTGCTATAAAGAACACAGTAAGGTTGTGAAGACCGTGCATGTTGGTTCGGCAAATTCTCCGGAGGGTTTGGAAAAATTACTAGTAAAGGCCCAAAAAATAATAGATGAAGGGAAGAGATCACTCTTTAATTTGAGCGAATTTTGATCCTTATTTTTTTGTGGGTGGAGCAAATGACCTTTATTTTTGATTTTCTTTTTTCGTTTTAATTTAATCTATTAATTAATTTATCTACTTATTTATCTATATTTATTTATGTATTTATCTTTTATTTCTCTATTTTTTGTCTATATTTAATTTATATCTATACATCTACCGTTTTAATTTTCTGATTTATTTGACATTTT
>JAEHON010000006.1:0-5470 GCA_016112465.1 Candidatus Saccharimonadota bacterium
AAAGAAAAGGGAAGCGGCAATAATTTCTCCATCTTTTGGGGTCGGTTTGGTTGTCTTTATGGCTTTTGATGGAGTTTCAACTAGTGCATTTTTTGCACCAGTTGAGGAAGTGATATTGGTTTTTTCCAATTTTGTACTAGTTGAGGAAGCGATATTCGCTTTTTCAGGGGTGTTTTTAACTTGTGCATTTTTTGCATTAGTTGGGAGTGTGGTTGATGGGGTTTGGTAACGGACTAGATAGAGGGAAGCGAAGGGCTGGCTGAGTTCGGTTTTTAAATATTGTTCGGAAAAGCTGGCGATGTGGCGCTCTTTAGCTAGTTTGTGCTGTAATTTGACTAAGTATTTGATATCTTCAGGATTTTTGGTAACCTCAACCGTAAGGCCTTTTTTCTTATAGTTGTTGTGTCTCGTACGGGTGCCCTGAGAAAAATTTGTGAGGATTTCGGGGACTGAGCTTGTGAGATCGAGACACCAGGTCTCAGCAGGATTTAGGTCCTTGGTTTTTTTAAGCAATTTTTGATTCAAGTTAAAATATTGTGCGACATTAAGTTTTTTCTGATTTTCTGACAAGTTATCCATTTGAATCGGGGAATAATTTGTGAATTTTTGTGGTTCGATGCGGATAAAAATGGCGGACTCCTTCTTGGCTAAAGAAATGATTTTTTTAAAACAAGCTTTGGCGTCTTCTGGTGTGGCGTCTGGGTTTAGGTATGGGCCATAAGGGAGATAGAGGTAGTAGCCAAAAGGAATTTTCTTTTTGATGGCGAGGAATTTGAATTTTGAGGTTTCTTCAAAAAAAGTAGTTTCCCCAAGGTCATTTTGTAGTTTTTGCCAGTCTTTTGATTGCAGTAATGGAGACTGGTCTTCTTGATTTAACATTAGAATAATTATATCACTACTTTAGGGATAGGGGTAAAAAACTCATTTGCCTTGTCGCGGGGTCTTGTTTCTATCAGAAATTGGTTTCTTGATGAAAATATTTGAGGGCTTCTAGGTTTCGAACATTAATAAAGCTGCCTTTATAGGAAGGGAACTGATTGTTTTTGAGATTTTGGAAACACGTTTCGAGCTTTTTGATGGCTTGTTCTACGGGTAACCAGACTAGTTGGTAGTCTTCCTCAAGTTCGTCTTGCATGTAATGAGTTTCGGATTTTGTGAGTGGGGAAGCATAAAAGAAATAAGTATTTGTGATACGGTTATTGCGTTCTTCATAAATTTTACCGAGCGGTTTGATGTTGTCTATGGTGTATCCTGTCTCTTCGAGGATTTCACGATTCACGGCTTGGAGAAGGGTTTCACCTGGCTCGATACCGCCGCCTGGAATTGCAAAGTAATCTTTTGCTCTGGAGTAAAGTAGACAGATCTCGTGGTTAGAATTTATCATGATACACCTTGCAGTGTCGCGACGGATGGGTTTTTCTTCGGTTTGTTGATGAAACTCGGTCGGGAGGGAATTTTGCGAAGTTTGATTTTCTAGCTGGTTTTTAAAATAGGAATTATTAATTATAAAAAATGTTTGATCAATTTTCTTAATCTCAGATTTTGTAAGTCCAGTATATAAATCATTTTGCATAATATTTTTATTGTACATCAAAAAGTTTTTGTATTAGAAAAATGGATTAGAAATAGAACAGGGAAAAGGGGGAGATTTGGTTAATTATTTTATAATGGAGCGTGGAAGTATGTTTAAAGTATAGGGGTCGGTAGGTGGAACGTTTGAGAGAATTTCGTAATAGGCTGCTGAGGCAACCATGGCACCATTGTCTCCAGAGAAATGTGGTTCTGGGAAGAAGAGTTTAATTTTTGTACTCAGCTTGGAATTTTGTTGTTCAATGAATTTTGTTAAATCATGGCGAAGACGTTGATTGGCGGAGACGCCGCCGGCAATGATGAGGGTTTTAGTCTCGGGATTTTGTTTTAGGGCGAGTTTGATTTTCTCGATTAGGATATCGGTGGCAGTTTGTTCAAAAGAGGCAGCGAAGTCGGCTTTTTGTTGCGGATTGAGAAGCTCGGCCAACTTTGATGAAGGGAAGGAAATTGGCTGATTGGCAGCTTTTTGCACCTCTCTTAGTACGGCGGTTTTTAAGCCTGAAAATGAGAAGTCTAGGCTACCAGACATTGGATGAGGAAAGGTGTAGCGTGTTGGGTCTCCGTTTGCTGCGACCTTAGTGATGGATGGCCCGCCGGGATAGGGGAGACCTAGAATTTTGGCGACTTTATCAAAACATTCACCGACTGCGTCGTCTTTGGTGGTGCCGATGATTTCAAATTGTTGGTGAGTTGGCATTTTGATGATTTGGGTATGTCCGCCTGAGATAATGAGGGAAATGAGTGGAAATTCCGGGGTAGTTTTTGAATCTGATTTTGAGGTTTGTTTATCTAGCCAGTTGGCATAAATATGAGACTTGAGGTGATGAACTGCATAGAGCGGCTTATGATGTAGAATGGCAAGGGTGCGGGCGGTAAGGGTCCCGACAAGAAGGGATCCGAGGAGACCTGGGGTATGAGTGACGGCGATAGCGTCGATTTTGGACCAATCGTCGAGAGCTTTGGATTTTATATGGTCCTCAGTTTGAAGACCGGCTTCTTTGAAAGCTTGGTGGAGGACTGGCATGATGACTTCTAGGTGAGAGCGAGCGGCAATTTCAGGTATGACGCCGCCATAAGCAGCAAAAATATCGATCTGAGAAACGACAACATTACTCAGAATTTTATGACCATCTTCGACGATCGAAATAGCAGTTTCGTCACAGGACGATTCGATTCCCAAAATTCTCATAGGATGATTATAGTATTTTTTATTCAAAATTGAAAATATAAGGGGGTCTTAGCTTGAGAATTTGAGGGAATCAATTGGTTTTTGGCGAGAAGCTTTGAAGGCTGGGAAGAGACCAAAAACTATGCCGGTAATAATTGCAAAATAGATGGCGACAAGACAAATTTCAAGACTGATGAAGGGTTTAAATGGAGTGAAGGTGGAACTGAAGATGGCGATTAGGTAACCGAGAATGAAACCGCCAATGCAGCCGATGAAGACGAGGATAATACTTTCGAAGAGAAATTGAAGGAAGATGTGTGTGTTAGTGGCGCCGATGGCTTTTCTGATACCAATCTCGTGGGTACGTTCGGTAACGGATACGAGCATAAGATTCATGATACTAATGCCGCCAATAAAGAGGGAAATACCGGCAATAATAGCGAGCATAAGGGAGATGATTCTATAGAAATTACTGATAGGATGGGAGATATTGTTGCCGTGATTGACTGTATAACTACCTGATGAGCCTTTGAGGTCGGCGAGAGTTTTATTGATTTTGTTTGCGGTATCTTGAATATTTTGAGTGTTTTTGACGGTGATATCGATTTGTTGGATTTGAGGATTGAGGGATTTAATTTGGTCAAAGTCAACGATGACGGTTTGATCAAAATCAACACCATTGAAGTTGACGGGATTTTCGATTTTCTGAAGGGTACCAATAATGATGAATTTATGACCGGCGAAAGAAAAAGTTTTACCGATTGGTTCACTGGAGCCGAAGAGCTGTAGAGCGAGGGAATGACCGATGACGGCGGACTTTAGGTTATTGTCCTGAATGAAATTTCCGGATTTGAGATCGAGCTTTAGGATAGATTTAAGGTCTGGATTGGTGGCTAAAATGGCGGCGGAGTCTACAACGTGATCACCAGTAATTGTTTCGTGAAGTACGGCAATTGGTGAGACATAAGCAATATTATCATCGGATTCGCGGATTTTTTCGACATCTTCAATTGATAAATTAGAGTTATTAAAATGATTGGTATTTGTTAGTTCGTCGATAATACCACTCAGGTCATTTTTTGAATTGGCTGGACGAACAAGGATTAGCCCTTGATTGAGAGACTTGACCTGATCAGAAATAAGTTGCGAGATACTGCCAGCGAGACTTAAGATTAGGATAATACTAGCGATACCGATGGAAATACCGAGACAGGTGAAGATGCTGCGAAACTTGTGTTTTTTGAGAGAGTTTTTAGCAATCTCAAAATTAGTGCGGAGAAGTAATGACATTATTTACGGCGTCCTTTCGCTTGTTTTTTATTGGCTTTATTTAATTTAGTTTTTGACTTGGATTTCTTTTTGACGACACTGGTATTCTCAAGTTCTAAGAGAGAAGTCGGTTTTTTGACGATGCGAACTGAGCTATCAGTTGAGCTAGAGGAGACAATAGGGAAGGTCGATTTTTTATCTTTGAAGTCTTTATCGTCGGATTTTTCCACGGAGATGGCGGTAGTTTCGGGAAATTTATAGCTGAGCGATTTTGAATCATAAGATGAATACGATGTTGATTTACTGGAAATCTCGGCGGATGACTTTTGCTTGCTTTCTGCAATTTTTGCTAAATCTTTTGTCTGTGTAAGTGATTCTTTTGATTGCAGGTTTTCTTTATATTTTTTCTCGGTATCAACAAAAATTGGTTTGAGGCCTATGAGGTTTCTGTATTCCACGTAATCTTCTTCAGGTTCGTCGATTTTTTCTACAGTATTTTTTGGAGCCATTGGGGCTTCACCGGTATATTTTGAGCCTACGGGTTTGATTGGACGAATAACTGGGATGGTTTCTGCTTTGGAATCGTTTTTAGATTCTATTTGGCCCATAACATCGTTTTTGTCGATGTTCTGAATTGCTTCTGGATTTTCCTTTTCTATTGGCTGATTATTTTTTCCTGAAGATTTCTTAGAATGAAAATTAACCTTGATGCGTTCTGGGAGGTCTTCGTCGGCAACGGTTTTAATGTCAGTGGCGATGCGGCCATCTAGCATATGGATCACACGGGTGGCATAGGTGGTGAGATTCGGGTTATGGGTAACCATGATGATGGTATTACCTTCGGAATGAATACGACGTAATTCTTCCATAACAAGGTAGGCGTTTCGACTATCAAGGTTGCCGGTTGGTTCATCGGCAAGGATGATTTCCGGGGAGGAAACGAGGGCGCGAGCGATGGCGACGCGTTGTTTTTGACCACCAGAGAGCTGATATGGATAATAATATTCGCGTTCTTGCATATTGAGGTAAGAAAGCATTTTTGAGGACCGAACGAGGCGTTTGGTTTTTGGAATGCCGGCATAAACGAGTGGGAGAGAGACATTTTCCAGGATGGTCATCTTTGGAATAAGGTTGAAGTCCTGGAAGATGAAGCCAATTTTTTGGGCGCGGATGTGAGCCTGGCGTGATTTGGAAAAATGTGTGGTGCGTTCACCATCGAGATAGTAGCTGCCGGAAGTTGGAAAATCGAGAAGTCCGAGGATGTTTAGGAGTGTGGTTTTACCGCAACCCGATGGCCCCATAATCATGATGAATTCGCCTGGNTTGACTTCAAGATTAAAATCGTTTAAGGCAAAAGATTCAGCTTCTCCATAACCGAAGCTGCGTGTGATGTTTTTTAGCTCAATTAAAAGTGAACTATCTTTTCTAGTATTACCCTTTGGA
>JAEHON010000008.1:0-4845 GCA_016112465.1 Candidatus Saccharimonadota bacterium
GATATGGAGGTTTAGCGATACTCGACAATTAACTCGTCAACACCCCAGATTGGTATAAAAAACATCTTGGGTCTGACTGTAAAGTCTACATGTCTGTAATCAGTATCGATCCAGTTGCTATGAATAGATTTTTCCCATTCTTGTGGCGTTCCACCGTACCCAATGGCCACCTTAAATGGTTTTCCTTGGGTATCATACGTCCATGTTTTTTCGTAGGATGTTCCGGCTTCGCCGCCTGTTAGCTTCGCCCAGCCAGAGCGGCCACCTTCTACCTCGACCCACATGCCAACTATACCATGGCCGGTTGTCTCCTTAACTTTTCCGCTTTTTGCGAAGACGGGGATGGCTGAGATAGTGGCTAAAGCCAGACTTGTTGCGAGTACTATTAGTGTTTTTCGCATACTATACCTCTCTTTCTAATGTGCTAGCCGACTATAGGTTCTAACTTTATTTTAGCATAAATATTTTTAAATACAATTTGATGTCGATGAGTCAATATGCTGAAATCGGGGATAACTAAAATTATTGTTGCTAAGATAATTTAAACACAAGAAGTTTTATATTTTTAACAAGATTTTGAACTGAGACTACGGTATCCATGTGATTATTGTATCAAAAAATTTAGTTTTATGAATTTTTGGCTTGTGGGATATTTAACCTTGAAGATTTATTTTAGAAAATATGGTTTCAATGTCAGATATTGTGATGTTTGACCAATATTCTTTAGTGACGAGAAAACCACTTGAGGTAATTAATTCTTCGTCTGAAAATAAACATCCTTTAGTTTGAAGCTGACTGTGGAATTTATCAATGAATCCTGAATCTTTGATTTCGTTTAATGAGGTATTTAAATATTTTAAGAGGTTAGAAAAAATTTTTTTTGCGGTTTTTGGGAGACGAATTTGCTTTTTTAAGCCAATATAATTTGGATTTATCTGATAATCTGACCACTGTTCGTGAGTAATATAGGTAACAAAATCTGGGAAGATATATATGTATGGATCGAGGACGCTTGAGATAGAATTGATAATTGCACTGGCTAAGGGTTTTAGATGATTTTCTGTAATTTCTATATCAATAATAAGATCTTTTTCTATAAAAGAACCAGGTGATTTACGAGATAGGGAAAAATATTGAGTTTTATGATTGCAATCTTTAGGTTGGATGGGCGATGTAATGTTTTTTATGGGTGTTGATTGATGAAGATTTAAAATCTCTTGAGTTAGAGAATTAAGATCATAAATGGCATTACGTTGCTTATCGCAACTAATTCGGGAAATTGCACGAATAATGTTTGATTGCTCAATCGTAAATTGAGCTATAACTTTTGTGAGGTTAATTAAATTATTAGTGTTAGAGAAAACTACAATTCCATCATAGTTATCAGCGGTAAAATTTTCATCGAGTGAATTCAGGATGTGTTTTTCTTTTAGTTGAGTATAAAAATAATCGCTAAAAAGATGCTGGTATAGATTACCTAGCAGACGAGTGTTTGCTTGTTTAATTATAGTATCGAGATTGCTCATTGTTTTATGATTTATCTAGTTTAGTGTGTAAATCAATTTAATTCTGCTTCTAGAACTTATTTTGCTTCTCATTTTCTAATGTACTAGCTAATAGGTTTTGTTAAATTATAGCATAAGAAGTTTTATATTTTCATGGAGCTAGTATACTAGAGGTAAATGAGTATTAAAAAAATACTACTGGTTGAGGATGAGAAGCTAGCTCGCGAAGGGGTGCGTGATTTTTTGATTTCAAGAGGATATTTGGTAACGGAAGCCGTGGATGGGGAAGAGGCAGTGAAAAAGTTTTGCGAGTCCGGACAGAGTGTATTCGATTTGGTAATTTTGGATGTGATGTTGCCAAAAATGAATGGGATTTTGGTTCAGAAGGAAATAAGAAAGAAAAGTAAAGTGCCAGTTTTGATGCTGACGGCGCTTAGTGATGAGGGGACGCAACTTGCAAGTTTTGATAATTTGGCAGATGACTATCTTTGTAAGCCTTTTTCGCTATTGATTCTTGAGAAAAGAATTGAGGCATTATTGAGACGAGCTTTGGAGAATCCACAAAAAGAAGAAGTGTCAAAGTGGGGGCGAGAAGGGGTGCTGGTAGACTTCTTGGAGTATAAAGGATATTTAAACGGCGTTGATGTGGACTTAAAGCCTAAGGAAGTTGAGCTTTTAAAGTTACTAATAGAAAACCCAAAAGTGACATTAAGGCGAGAGCAAATTTTGGAAGAATTATGGAAGGATGAATTGCCGTACGATAGGGTAATTGATGTTTATATCAAGAATTTGAGGAAGAAACTTCAGATTGACTGTATAAAAACAGTGAAAGGTGTGGGGTATTGTTATGTCGAAAAATAAGAAGGGCTTAAAGAAGATATACTTAAGAATTTTTCCGAAGACATTTTTAAGCATGTCTTTAATTTTGGGGGTATTAATTATAATAGTGCATAGCCTAGTTTATGTACTAATGAATCAGGCTTATGCGGATGAGAAAAAAGAAAAAGCTAAAAGAAATTTAAATGAATTATCGGAGCAGATTGCTGGGAAATCTGCGGAGGAGATTCGAAGAATTTGTGAAGAATTTGCGTTGCAGAAAAATGTAAATTTGAATTTAAAAATTGACGGAAAAGTACAACATCTGCAAGGATTTTCTGGTGCGGATATTGTGACGGATGAACTTCTGCCGAGTGATTTGGTGCCGCTGGTAAACAATGAACAGTTGGGGTCTATTTTGGTTTCAGATTTGACGGCTGTTGATGCGGACGGGAAGACGATTTTAGTGCAGATGCTTTCCAATGTAGAGTCTTTGAAAGAAGCGAGGGAAGCGACGTTAAAAATTTTACCGTTCTCGTTTTTGTGCTCAATTGTTGTTGCCTTGATTTTTTCATATTTTTATAGTCGTTTGATTGTTGGGCCGATTAAGAAAATTGCTATTACGACCGAGAAGATGCGTGAAATGAAGGAGGTGGAATGTGAGATTTCTAGAAGTGATGAAATTGGTGAACTTGCTGAGGATATTAACAAACTATATGCAAATCTAAAACAGATGATTGGGCGACTTGAAAAAGAGAAGGGGTTGATTTCGAGACTTGAAAAAGAAAAAGTTGATTTAATTCGCGGGGCTTCACATGAATTAAAGACACCGCTTTCGAGTTTGCATATTATGCTAGAAAATATGTTGATTGGAACGGTGAAAGTCGAGGATTATCCGGAAAAACTAGAGGCGGCAATTTTGGTGGTGGAGAAAATGTCGAAAATGATTGAGCAAATTCTGAATGTGAGCCGGGGAGGCGAAGAGCAGATGGCGGACGTTGATATGGCTAGTTTGGTGGAAGAAGTGATTTTTGAATATGAGCTAATAGCGAAGACGCGAGGCCTGGGGTTTGAGAGTCGGATTTCTAAAATGAAGATACGGACAAATCGGTCAGCAATGCGAGAGGTGATTTCAAATTTAATCTCTAATGCGGTGAAATATGCGGAGGAAGGAGGCGTGGTTAAGATNGTTTGTGAAAAAGGGAAATTTTCAATTTGGAATGCCGGAGAAGAGATCAGCGCACAAGAGATACCGGTGTTGTTTGATCCATTTTATCGACGAGATAGTGAGGTTGGCGGGAACGGAATGGGGCTTTATTTTGTGAAGAACATTCTGGCAAGTCTTGGACTAAAGTATCGATTTTGTGCATATAAAGGTGGGATGAAGTTCGAGATTTGGCTTAAGTGAAATATGTTTATTTATTTTTAAAACCAATATAAATCAGTTAAAGATATTGATTAAATTCTGGGAAATAAATATGAGGATAAATATTCTTGGGATGTTAAAATAAATGAAATAACTGAGGTTCTAGGATGAAGTTAATTTTTATGAGACACGGTGAGGCGAGTGATAATGTTGAGCAGGTTTTTTCTTCCGATAATTTATCTTGTTCGCTTTTAACTAGAGATGGTATTCAGAAAGTTCAGGAAAATGCGAGTAAATTAGGAAGGATAGATAAAGTGTATTACTCGCCAATTTTTCGAACAGTTCAGACCGCTAATTTGGTTAGAGAATATATGCCAAGTGTTGAATTTGTAGCCGACGATAGAATTCGTGAAATTGATTACGGTACCTATAATCAAAAGAAAAATGATTCTATATTGGATGATGTACGTAGAAGACAAAAGAATGGTGACTTTTTTGTAAGGTTTGGAAAATATGGTGAAAACAAATTTGAGATATACAATAGATTATTAACTTTCCTAGAAGATTTAGAAAATGAGAATTTTGCAAATAATAATATATTAATCGTATCTCATGGGAATATAATTTCATCGCTAATGCGGATTTTGAATATAAAATCAGCTCATTTGAATAAGGGTGAATTTATATGTATTGATAATGTTGATTTTAATGAGGCTAGGAGAACTAGAAATGAACTTATTAAGATAACACAGGAATATATTAATTATAGAGAATATATAGTTAGCCGTGTTAATCATTCAAGATCAAGAGATTATTTATCTTTAGTAGCATCGAGACGATACAACGATATTAATTTTAGTAATATGGTTTTAACGGAGCTATGTGAAGGATTTAATGATGATCTTAAATTAGTGTTCAGTATTAATAAAAGTGAAAATATAGCACCGACTAATGAGGTCGTATGTGTCTGTATATTTAGAAATTTTGGGGATTTTTTTCAGAAATGGATTACTCATTATACAGATATTGGTGTAAATAAATTTGTTTTAATCAATTGTGGTGAGACCGAAGAGCTTGATTTGGTTAAAAGATACATTGATAGTCTCGATATAGATGTTGATGTGTGGCGATGGTCGGGTGTATTTAATTGTAATAAGG
>JAEHON010000014.1:0-4141 GCA_016112465.1 Candidatus Saccharimonadota bacterium
GGCAGCCTTGTCGATACTTCCATCGTAGTTTGCAGAAATTTGAGAATAAACTTCGTTTAGTTCTTCCCATTTGACTGGGGTAGAAACTTTTTGGTTTAAATTGATGTATGGTGAAAATTGTAAATATAGATTATTCCAGTTTGCACCGATAAAAGCGCCGACAATTAAGGTAACGAAGCTTAAGACAGCGGTTGCGCCGAGACTGACTTGCCTACTTTTTTCCGTATTCTTCATGTATTAGATTATAACATAGCAGAAGCGGTATGGCTTACTAATCAAAACGGATCAAGTAATATCCAGCAGAGTGGATTACTAATCAAAATGGATGAAGTAATATCCAGCAGGACTTACGCCAACGCGGTAACCGAAGTCACCCCATTGTCCTGAACGTGAGGAATAGAGATTGTTATATTCAGAGACATTCATGGTGCCATTGGCGTTGACTGATTCAACCCACATCACGTGACCCCAGGCGCCAGAGGCGGTTTGGGCAATTGAGTGAGCACTTGGTGTTCGGTCGACACGATAGCCGAGTGATCTGGCGGCTGCAGCCCAGCTATAAGCATTTCCCCATCCGGTAACACGAATGTGTGGACCCCAGTATTCTACGGCCTTATAGGCGGCATAGCTGGTACACTGGCAAGTATAGTATGAGTCAAGGATGCCGCGGATATTATCGCGTGGACAGGCAAAACCATAATTGCCGATGAACGATTCGTAACTGTTATAACCATTTGCGACAGTACCGAACCCTCCGCCATTGCGCATTCTCTGCAAGTGATCGCTATATTCTTGATTAATTAATTTAATCTTTTCTTCACGAGACGTGGCGGCTTCGAGTGCAAATGCAGCTGCATTGTCGCGATACTTTAGGATTAGTTCTTGTTGTTCAATTTTTTTATCTTCAACGGCTTTACGCTGAATCTGTTGGTCTGCAATAACACGTTCCACTTCTGTTTTTTGCTTCTCCAAGTCCTGTTTCATGGTTTTGACGGTTTGGGCGGAGAGAGTGACCTGGTTTTTTGCGGTATCCACACGGGTTTGGCGCTCAGCAAAATCTGAGATCGAGCTGGAGCCAGCAAGAATCATGATGGCATCACCGTCGTCTTCAAAATGGAGATTAATTAGCATGTTGGCAAGAGCTTGTTGTTGAAGTTTTAACTTTTTGGTAGTTTCTTCAACTTTTAGCTTTAGGTCTTCGGCTTCAGCTTCATTGGCCTTAATACGTGCCTCGTACATGGTGATTTCTTGTTGTAAGCGTTCGACTTCTCCTTCAAGAGTGGTGGCAGCTTTGGAGGCTTCATTGGCCTTGGCAGTTGCTTCGTTTTCTGCCTTTTTTGCGGCACGACAAGAATTTGAGGTACAATAGGCTTCGTTTTCGATGGCTGAAGCTTGGTCAGGATTGTCAAAAAGATTTGGTAGGATGTTGAAGCTAAGAACGAGGACGGTGACAAAAATAAACAGTCTTTTTAGTTTAGATAGGGACGTGCGATTCGATTGTTTTTTGGCTTGTTTTTTTCTTTTTGTCATATTGTAACCTCCTTTCGGAATGTTAGCTTTTGTGGATAAATTTTAGCATAAGAAGTATATAGAGTCAAATTATTTGAAAGGTGAGTTGATTTTACTGGTGCAAATAATATTTATGTGTTGGTTTTTTACTGGCGTAAGTAATATTTGTGTGTCGATTCTTGAATTTTTTGTGTAGTGAACTAGTTAAACACGTTTCAGATATTTGGAGACGGCAAGGCGCGATGAAGCGAAGGCAATAATAAGACCGAGCCCGATAAGTGCGAGCGCAATTAAGCCCATGCTTGGAGAATAAATATATCTACTAATTTCACTCACGTCGATGTCGTAAGAAGCGAGCTTTGGTGCGGCAAAGCCAAAGAGGATGAATCCTAAAATTGTGGAGAAAATACCGGCGAGTATTCCTGAAATCATAGCTTCAACAAGAAATGGGCCGCGCACAAAATGATTGTCAGCACCGACTAGTTTTTCCATATAAATCTCTTCACTACGAGAGTAGATCGCCATACGGATGGTATTGAAAATGACGAGAATTGAGATGATGAGGAAAATGCCGGAGAGCGCAAAACCTCCTGTTTTTGCAATATTAGCCCAAGAGGCAATGGTTTCAATGGCGGTGTCATTGGTGTTATAGGTCGGCTCTTTTTTAGGATCGATATTATCGCGGAAGGTAGTATCGGTATTTACGATGTCTTTAATGTTGTCGAGCTTGTCGGCGTTATAAACTTTTACGCGAAGTGTGGACTGCATGGATTTTAACATCAACTCCTTCATATCGTCGTCGTTTAGCGTAGCAAGGAGTGCGACGTCGCCAGCCTTTTTAGTCTCTTCTGTAAATTTTGCATATTCCTGTTCGGAAGTGGAATATTCTGCAGACTTAACATTGGCATCTTTCTTAATAATATCAGTCATTTCCTGGAGTACAGAAGTTTCAGTGCCAGGCTTAAAGAAAATAGTGATATCGATTTTATCGCGCATTCGATCGGCGGTTGATGAAAGAATAATACTAGCAATTACGGTAACAAAAAGTAGAATCAAAGTTAGGGTCATGACAAATGTTGAAGTAATGGAGAGCCAGATATTGCGACCATAACCAATGACGCCGTATTTCAAAATACGCAAGTTATTACGCATAAGGTTACCGCGACTGTTTTTTGACATGGTTTTTAGACGATCGATTGTGGTATTTTTGCTTTTTTGTTTCATGATTCTCTGTCTCCTATTGAATTAAGCGCCTACGCTTTGGCGTTTTGTGTTCAGTTAATTCATTATTATTTTCGTTTTGGTTAATATTAACTTCGATAACTGATTTTTTGTGAGCTAGTGGGTTTTCTTCAGGTGATAGGTATGATGTGGCACGCATATAGCCTGGGTGAGGTAATCTAGAGATACCATCATTATTGCCATCGAGACGATAAATGCCATGCTCTTTTTGGTCGGAAACAATCTTGCCATCTTTCATGGTAATAACACGTTTCTTGAGGAGATTCACGATACTGGCGTCGTGAGTAGTGACTAAAACTGTTGTGCCGTAATCATTAATTTTCTGCAGTAAGTCGATAATTTCCTTTGAGGTCAAGACATCAAGGTTACCAGTTGGCTCATCAGCAATGAGGATTTTTGGCTGTCGTGCTACGGAACGTGCGATCGAGACGCGTTGCCTCTCACCACCTGAAAGATTATCTGGAAAACGGTAGGCTTTATCAGATAGTCCAACTAGGTCGAGAACTTTTGGAACCGTATTTTCAATTTCATGATTACTCATGCCAGCAATTTCTAGAGCAAAGGCAACGTTTTCGTAAACTGTGCGGGTTGGGAGTAATTTATAATCCTGAAAAACCACACCGATGCGTCGTCGGTAGTTTGGGATATGCTTTTTCTTAACATAATCGAGATCAATACCGCCAATTACAATTTTACCGGAATCGGGAATTTCTTCTTTGGTGATCATTTTGAGAAGTGTCGACTTGCCTGCACCAGATTTTCCGACGAGAAAAACAAATTCGTTGGCTGCAATATGCATGGAAATATTATCAAGGGCAGGCCGGCTGTCGCCGTGATAATGTTTGGTGACATGGTCGAACAATATCATACCAATATTTTAACATAAACGCATTGTGAGTAAAAGCTTAGAATTTTATAAATTAGTTTTCACCGATTTGTGATTCAAGATAGGCGTCAATAAAACCGTCAATTTTACCATTAAGGACGGCGTCGGCGTCGGTCTCTTCGTATTTAGTGCGAGTATCTTTGATAAGTTTGTATGGTTGGAGTACGTAATTTCGGATTTGCTGACCCCACTTTGCAGATTCGCCGGCACGAAGTTGATTAATTGATTCCGCCTGCTGTTCTTGTTGCATCTGGATTAATTTTCCGCGTAAAATTTCCATCGCCTTTTCACGATTTTGTAGTTGGGATCTTTCATTCTGGATTGCTACAACCGTATTAGTCGGAAGATGAGTAATGCGGATGGCTGAGTTGGTAGTATTAACGGATTGACCGCCGTGGCCACCAGCATGGTAGGTATCAATACGGAGATCTTTTTCATCGATTTTTAAATCATCTTCGCTATCGAGAATAGGGAGAATTTCAACAAGTGAGAAAGAGGTTTGGC
>JAEHON010000007.1:0-3108 GCA_016112465.1 Candidatus Saccharimonadota bacterium
CTCCAAATCAAAATATATATTTAAAACGAGGAATAATATTCCTCGTTTTTTAGTAACAAAAATAACCCTCACGGGTCATTTTTACTTACTGGCGGAAGCGAGAGGATGAGGGGATGTCGCTTCGCTCCATGCGAACCTGGGCTCGAATCCTCGTTTCTTNNAGAAACAAAAATAACCCTCACGGGTCATTTTTACTTCCTGGCGGAAGCGAGAGGATTCGAACCTCCGATACATTGCTGTATACACGCGTTCCAGGCGTGCTCCTTCAACCACTCGGACACGCTTCCGTCTGGATAGATTATAACAGATATCGGTCGTTTTTTTCAAATATGAATTATAGATTTTAGAATTATNGATTTTAGAATTCAAATATGAATTATAGATTTTAGAATTATAGATTTTAGAACTATAGGATTTAGATCATTGGATTTAAATATTAATGCGTTTCTTTTTAGAAAGAACTAGATTTGCCACAATGAAGATAATGGAAAAGAGAACTAAAACTAGGAGGTTTGGAAGGATGGTTAGAAAGGAGTTGAAGCTAAACTCAGTCAAGGTGGTGATTTTATTATTGGTGTCGATGAACCAGTAGGTAGGGAAAATGTGGGCGATGGTGAGAACGAAGCTTGGAAGAAAATATGTGGGGACAAAGGCACCAGAAAGGAAGGCCGGAGCGAGGGAGAGGAGATTCACGACACCGGAGACGGCCTCTCTCGAGAGGTTGAAGGTTGAGACGAGTTCAGCGAGGGTGAGAGCGGCTAATGTATAGAGCAGGATATTGAGTATTTCGAAGATGAAAAATGGAGTAAGAACAATATTGCCCAAAACAAAGAAGCTAAGAGTTGTGAGCAAAGCAAAAACGGAGAATGCAAAAATAGAATTGGCGAGGAGAAGGCTGAAGTTATATTTCTTCAGGTGGAGGCTGGAAACCATGGTGCGTTTTTTGACAGAAGATTTGTTGAAACTGGCATTTATAAAACAGGTGACATAGAGGATGATGGCCATAATCGTGTAGCTGGCAAAATTGAAAAAGGCTGCGATTTTACTAAGGTTGGTGGCATTTTTACTGGCGAGTCGAACAGTTGGGGACTGGTCGAGTCTTTGATTGAGATTTGAGATAATTTTTTCGGAATTCTCGGATAGGAAATTGGATTGTTCTTTTGAAGAGTTTTTAGATTCAAGGTTTTCAGTCCTTTGTAATTCAAAATAGCGCTTGATAAGATTTTTGGAAAGTTCAGCGGTGTAATTTCCGGAGGTGCGATAGTCTAAGGTAATTTTTTGACCAGAGAGAATTTTTGATTCAAGATCTTCGGGGAGATAGAGAATCATACTGATTTTTTGGTAGAAGAGGGCATCAGTGGTTTCGGACTCTTTAAGATCAATAATCTTAGTATTTTTTGATAAGTAGTTGAGGAAATTTTTCGTGAATGGTTTAGTGGCAAGATCTGAGGAATCTTGACTTACGATGGTGATTTCTGGTTTGGTGTCGACGAAATCAGTGACTGGGGCGGCGTTAAGGTTAATGACGGAAAGACTAGTGAGGATGGCAACATAAATAAAGACAATCCACCAATATCGTTTCATTATGCGCCAGAAGGTTTTGAATACTATCATGAGAAATCCTTAAAATTATTAATTATAGAGACTTAAATTTTTGTTTTTTAAGCACCGTAATTGAGAGGGAAATACAGAGAAATGAGAAACAAACTAAGCTGATGATATTAGAATTGTAGCGAGAAAAATCATCGTAGATATTCAGAGAATATAGGCCATCAACAATCATGTTGGCCGGATTGATTTTATTTAAGAATGGAAGATTGGTGTCGACGAGATATTTGATGGCGGGACCCATCATGCCAGCAAGAAAACAACTAAAGAGGAAGAAGAAAGTGATGATATTGGTTTTGACCTCTGCGGTAGCCTTGATGAGGGTACCGATGCTGGTGCCGAGTGAGATACCGGCGAGGGAGCCTAGGGCGGAAATCAGGAGGATACGAGGCAGGTTGTTGCCGTAGTCGATTTTGAGAATGAAGATATTGAAGAGGAAAATGGCAGTAAGTAGGATGAGATGGGTGAGATAACAACTGAGGAAACTGCTGAGAATGAGGACTGGTTTTTTGGCGGAAGATATCGAAAGGCGTTTGCCGCGTTCACTCATGTTGGCAAGCATCGAGGAGATGGTAAACATGGAAATGAAGGCGCCGGAGAGACAGGCCATAGCGATGAGGGAGTAATATTCGATGACGGTATAATCAAGGACTTTATCGGAAGTGGAGTGAAAATCGATGGTGTTTTCGCTAAGATCCTTGAGTTTATGGCTAAGATTTTGACTGATGCTTTGACCGATTTCGGATTGAAGCTCTTTAATGTTTGACTTTTGGCCGGATTTAATTTTGGATCTTATTGCGGATTCAATATTTGTTTCTAGGTTAGCAAGTTGCTGTTCGTAGATTGGGCGTTTATCGTTGATGGATTCGACAATTTTTTTAAGAATAGTCTCTCTTACTCCAGGGGATTTGAAGGTTAGAACTGGTTTTTGCTGTTCGAGTTGTAGAATACCGCTTATAGATTTGTTTTCGAGAAGGGAATTAGCTGATTCTAAATCATCAACATATGTGACGTTTAAAATAGGAGATTGGTCTTTTTCGCTATGGGTGTCAGATTTTTCAAGGCTGGAAATGGCATTTGAAAAATAAAGATCGTTTTTATAATTTTGATCATTAATTATGGCGACTTTGATTGCTTGAAACGAACTACTTTGCTGCATGTTGGAAAAAGTCATGCGAAAAAGGATCCCCATAATGAGAATAAAAATAAAATTCCAAAAAAGTAGAGATTTGTTTCTTGAGAGGATTTTAATGTTGTACTTAAAATTATGAAAAAACATTTTAATCCCTAAGAGCCTTGCCAGTTAATTCTAGGAAAACATCATTAAGGGTGGGACCTTCGACGACCTTGGTTTTGGTTTTAGCAAGTTTTTTGAGTTCTTCAACAGTACCGCTGGCGATGATTTTGCCATTATCGAGGATAATAATACGATCGCAGAGCTCTTCAACTTCTTCCATGTAGTGTGTTGTGTAAATAACGGTGGCGCCGTGATCGCGAAGT
>JAEHON010000031.1:0-4647 GCA_016112465.1 Candidatus Saccharimonadota bacterium
GAAATTTTACGCCCTTATTAGAACCTAATTTAGTACGAAATAATTAAAATTAAAAAATATGGGCACACCTTCAGCTTGCCAAAGTCAAACAAAAAAGTGTATAAAAAGTTTGAAGGAAAATCCTGGTATCAAATACCGAGATTATTAGATAATTGCGTATTTTGTAAAATACATGCTAGAATTGTGTAAAATTGTACTTTAAAATAATCTAAGGGGGTTGAAGATAATGAAGCATTTAGATAATCGCGAAGTTTTTAGAACAGATGAGGAATTTGCAAATTTTAGAAATTTAATTTTAGCAAATCACAAAAGCATTACATTTTTCAGATCAGCAAGTGCCATAAAAAATAAATATGGTCGCGCTAGTACGGTCCAACAACTTATGCAGAAAAATTTGATTTATCAGATTGTGGATTTTTCGAACGTAGAGTGTCAATGCATGAGTGACGAATTCGGTTTTATTCTAGTTCAAAAGTTACGAGCAATTTTAAGAAAAGACCCACCCTATATCATTCAATGTGATGCAGGTAAAAAGAGGACAGGGTTTGTCTGCTTAATTCTAGAAATGTTATCTGGAACAAATTATACCAATATTGTTAATGATTATTTAGAAAGCTATAAAAACAATAATGGTTTGAATTTTTTAACAAATCCCGAAATTGCAAAAGAAATCGAAGTTCACAAAATTCAAAAACTAATATACTACATAAACGGTAATCAAGATTTTGAAAAAACAAACTTGGAGAAAATTGCATATAGTTTTTTACAAAGATATGGCATGTTGCAACGAGAGGTCCAAATACTTCAACAAAAACTATACCGGTAGGTCTCAATTGAGGCCTATTTTTTTGCTTCAACTAATAATTTTGACACGTAGGCAGATTTCAGGGCTTTGTATTTTTTGCGATCAAAATTAGCTTCTTTTGCAAATTCGTATTTTTTCTTTAAATATTCTTGTGCTTTTTCTGGATTATTTTTAAGAAAATTACGTAAAATAATAAAATTCTCGTAAGATTCTTCCTTAATCGGACAGATATGAATATGAAAATCACCATCACCAGTTTCTTCTTTAGTGCTTGCTAAGAAAATTCGATCCTCATGATTGTCGGATCCTTCAAAATATCCATTTTTTGTTAAAATATTTTTTACAGAAATCATATCTTTGCGTTTTGGAACTCCGATAAGAATATCGATTATATTTTTGCCACCAATAAAAACGGCACTACTACCGACGTGTTCAATTTTTATATCAATAGGCAAAAGTTTAGACAAGCGACATTTCTCTTGTACAAAACGCTCGATAAGTTTTGAGGAATATTCCTTTACGATAACTGACATCAATTAATATTGTACCATGCTTGTAATATATATTAAATATTATATAATACATCGAGACATATTTGCACATTAAAAAGAGGGGGCAAAAACAATGATGGCAACAATTATTCAAGTCGACGAATACGGAAACGCATATTTTGATGCCACAGATTTTAACATGATAGATTTTAGTCTGGGTGATGCGCTATTGATGAGGATTGGCGAAAAAAAATTCGAGATTCCATTCTATAGTGGGCCTTACTGTAAGATGAATGAGTCGACCTTAATAAGAAAAAAGGATAAAATCTTTTTATCAATTCGTCACGGATGCGCGGTTAAAAAATACAATCTTCATATTGGTCAGCACGTGACTTTTTTTCTACTTTTTTCTAAAAAATATTGGGAAAAAGAAAATGCGTATTCATTCGAAGAGATAACTGATAAATCAACATATGAAACCAATGAGGAATTTGCAAATTTTAGATCAATTCTGCCACATGGGGGTCTTTTCTACAGATCCTCAAGTCCAGTAGATAATACCTACAATCGATCTTCTTCTGTCATTTCCTGTATCGAAAAGTACAAAGTAAGTACTATTATAGACATGGCTGACTCTCAGGAAGAATTGGATAATTTGATTAATGAGTTAGATGATGAGACAAGATCGATTATCCGCACAAGGAGAATATTTGCTATCGGTGATGATTCTGGTCTGTATTCGCAAAGTTTTTCAGAGTCAGTCGCAATCGCAATGAGGTTGATAATTTCAGCCAAAACTCCGTGCCTGATTCATTGTCGGGCAGGCAAAAGACGTAGTGGTTTCACTTGCGCAATAATTCAAGCATTATATGGAATGAGCGCTGATAAAATAATGGAAGATTATATGTTAAGTTATAAAAATAACAATAAGATAACCTTTTCAGACAATCCAAAACGTTACGAATATCTAAAAAACGATACCATCAAAGCAATCTTACACCATATCAATGGCACAGATTTATGCCACCTTAGAGAAACTACTGAACAATACTTAATCCACCTTGGTCTTAGTAGTGAAGAAATATCGTTATTGGAACAAAAAATATGTCAATGAAAAGCCTCCGGAATACCGGAGGCTATTTTGCATATTTATCCATATGCTTTTACATCGAGAAGTTCACCATTAAATTCACGATACCAAAGAGGGCGATAGTTTTCCCAGCGTCTCGGACGCATATTACTATTGAAAAAAGCTGATTCTATAGCACGTCTAGCTTGCAGATAATATTCCAGATTTTTCGCACCGTCATACAATGCTTGGGCTTGTAAGTCGGTTTGAATCTGAAAGATATTCACTACTGGAAAACGAGTACAAACATTAAAGAAATATGTGAAATTTTCGGATATAGCCGACAAATCATCGACGCCAGCAATATAGGCAAACGTAGTTTCAATTCCCAATGACTTGGCTACACTCATAGATACATAAAAGTCTTCAAGGCTTAGGCTAGATTTTGCTTTTGAAAGATTTTCCTTTCTACTAGTAAAATTGTCGATCGCAAAAACAATCGCCGTCTTTCCTAATTTTGAAAAATCTCTAAGAGCTGCGGCGCTCATAAGCTGGCAGCCAAAGTACATGAGCTCTCCTGAGAATTTATGATCAATTGCAACATTATAAACATCGCGCAAATGTTCCAATGTCTCATTTTCATCTCTGAAAAGGCCGGTGACGACGGCTATCTGTTCGAGTTCGCTCGTATTCATACCCAACCTCTCTTTTTCGTAAAAAAAGTTGTCAATATCTTGCCTCGTACGAAGTTCGTGTCTATCCTTAATGACTGTATTATCGTAAAGGCTTTTGTCATTATGAACACAGGCTTTACAACCTATACAATTACTCCGACTGCGACTGTTGAGATTAAGTAGTCTTCCCCCTCTCTGATACGAAGTATTACATGTATCCAGAACCGGTCTGTCAATTATGCCAATCTGAAAATCTTTAAAATACACCTTACTGTTCCTGATATGAAAGTTGGAATCACTACTGTTTCTAACAGGTAAAGCAAACCAGGACAAATCATTGTTGTAGAACAAAGTACCATTAAAGCGAACCCTAAAGCCCACTCGGACATCATTGTCGTCTAAACAAACTCCAGTACGGTTAAAATCGATTAATCCTACTTCTTGAGGTGAAACACCATATTTAAATGCCAAATCGTACCATTCACTAGCATCAGTAGTGATTTTCACACCGTTATTGACAAGAACACTATCAAACATAGATTTTTCCTCCTTTTTAATGTACGCAGACTTATCTGAGATAATAATATCATAGCATGTTATATGTGATAATCAACCATAATATAATCGTTATTTAATTTTTGCAAAATATGTTTTATCTTTTTTGCTGGCGAAGCCGACGGAGATCGAAAGCAACAAACTTGTTCTCTCTGCTGAGATTGAAGCGCGGGCAGCCCCGGCAGAGATCTAACATGCTAACTCCTTTAATGTCAATAGAGATATGAACGTTTTTAATATTTTCGTTCTTATATTTTGAGAAATATGAACGTTTTTAAATGTAAGGTTTTCGGCTAAAAAGCTTACAATGATTTTTAGGTCGTTACAAATCGCATTAAAATCGTCGAGAACATTAATATACATAATTAGGTCTCATTGCTAATTATTCTATTCGTCTATAATTGAAACGTTTAAGTTCTGATGATATATCGTTATATGTTTTACCAGCTAACATCCCACCAGCAATAAATTCTTCCTGAGTTACATCAGACAACGCTAAACCAGGCATTTTAAAAACTGACTTCTCGTGTACTGTATTAAACTCAAAGTCCATTAACACAAGACCCTTTAGATCCTCAGTAAAAACATCGACTTCCGCCATCTTACCTTCAATTTCTATATTGTATCTGTCCTTTACTACCCGTTTTTTACTACAACTCGAAATGACAATAAATTCATCTTTTGTCAAGAGAATTGTTTGCTCAATTTGTTCAGAAGCATTCCCCTCTACGATTGGCATTTTCTTAGTTATTTCATATTTATCGCCTTTTTGACGTAATCTCAGATGCGAATGTTCTGGAGTATCCGGAATATAAACATCGACTATACGAGTCGGCTTGACCGCTTCAATACCCTTCGGCAATTCTTTTGCTAGGAATGTAAGTTCTAACTCCAATTCTTGATTCACATTTTCTCCTTTTTATGATTATAAGCCTTTATTTTATAAAAATGTTATTATAATTATAGCGTTGAGTGAATCGGGAAATGTCGCTAAACGCAATGTAGGGATTATATAAAACACCAGTGGTGTTATTTTTTTAGTTTAAATAAGAT
>JAEHON010000022.1:0-2998 GCA_016112465.1 Candidatus Saccharimonadota bacterium
TTAAGATAGCGTTTCATACCGGCAGATTCAAGCTGGAAGACACCAGTAGTTTCAGCATTTTGGAGAAGCTGATAGGCGAGCGGGTCATCAAGTGGGACATTATAGAGGTCAATATCATCGTGGTAAACCTTACGAATCATACGTAGAGCATTATTGATTACAGAGAGGTTGGAAAGTCCCAAAAAGTCCATTTTAAGAAGGCCTAACTCCTCGACCTGAGTGGACGGGTATTGAGTGGCGAGTGGACCTTTGGCGGAAACTTCAAGAGGCAGGAATTTAACTAGATCATCTGGGGCAATCACAATACCACAAGCATGTACACCATGAGAACGGATGGTACCCTCGAGCTTGGCAGCATAATCAATTACACGTTTGGCGGTTGGGTTGTGTTCATATTCATATTTGAGGTCTGGGGTATTGACGATAGCATCAGTGAGTTTGACGTGGTGTCCCTGAACTGGGTCTGGAACAAGTTTGGCAATACGATCAGCCTCGGCATAAGGCACTTCGAGCACGCGAGCCACATCACGTACGGCGTTTTTAGCCATCATCTTACCAAAGGTAACAATGTTGGCGACACGCGCCTTGCCATATTTATCAGTACAGTACTCAATCACCTCGTCGCGGCGAGTATCCTGGATGTCGGTATCGATATCTGGCATCGAAATACGGTCTGGGTTTAAGAAACGCTCGAAGAGAAGGTCGTATTTCATTGGGTCAAGCTCAGTGATACGGAGAGCGTAGGCCAGAATAGAACCAGCAGCAGAGCCACGGCCTGGACCATAAATAATACGGCGGGTTTTTCCCCACATAATGAAGTCTTGGACGATTAAGAAGTAGCCGTTGTAGCCCATTTTGTCGACGACTGAAAGCTCGTAGTCGATACGTTCGAGGATTTTCTCAGAGAGTAGCTTACGACACTCCTCGATCGAGAGTTTAGCAGCTTCTTCCTGAGTAACACCTCCGTAACGGAAGGCTAGGCCTCGAAAAACTAGTTTGTCGAGGTAGCTCTTTTCGGAATCTCCATCTGGAATTGGGAATTTTGGAATCAAAATACGACCGAGCTGAATCTCAGTATGGCAGCGCTCGGCAATTTTACGAGTGTTTTTAATAGCATCAGGAAAATCCTTACTCCAGCGGTCAATAATTTCTTGAGGTGGAATGACGTGGAGCTGAAAATCCTTCAGGGTCATACGGTTGGGGTCGGAAAGATTGGAGGCCGTGCCAATACAGAGGAGGATTTCATGCGCATCTTGATCCTCATGCTTAAGATAATGACCATCACAGGTAACTACTAGAGGTAAACCGGTTTTTTTGGCAATTTCTTGCAAACCCTGATTAATACGATTCTGGACATCCCAGTGAGTTGGTGAATCAGGATGGCCGTGGTCCTGCATTTCCAGATAAAATCGGTCCTTGTAGACATTTTTATACCATTCAACAAGTTTCTCGGCGCCTTCCATGTCACCATTCTTGAGTCGGACAGAGATCTCAGAACTAGCACAGCCAGAGAGACAAATAATCCCCTCGTTATATTTTTCCATGATTTCATGGTCGATACGAGGTTTGTAATATTTTCCGTTAACTTCGGCTTCAGTTGCTAAACGACAGAGGTTTTCAAAGCCCTTATCATTCATGGCGAGCAGCGTAATATGGTACCTGACTTTATCATAAGCAGGATCGCGGTCTAAGCGAGAACGCGCTGCTACATAGGCCTCAAGGCCTAGAATCGGCTTTATTTCGGCGGCTTTTGCCTCTTTATAGAGCTCAATCAGGCTAGACATAGTGCCGTGGTCAGTCACGGCAACAGCCTCCATACCTTGGCCCTTAACATAATTAATTAGGTCTGGGACCTTTGTTAGACCATCTAGGAGGCTGTAGTGAGTGTGGTTGTGAAGGTGGACAAAATCACTCGGCCCGATCTCGTGATCAGGGGAGTCGATTTGCTGGCAAAATTCCTGATATTTTTGCTCATGGGCCAATTCGGCCGCTTCTTGGTCTACCTCACAACACATACTTATATTTTAGCATAAACAATGCGAGATGGGCGGAACAGTGCGATTTTTAGACTGATTTTTTTAATTGATTATTGAATTCCGATCAACTTTTTTCAATCTGTTGGACTTATTCGTCGATTGATTCAACTGCGGTTTCGATAGCTGATTCTGCAGCTTCTTTAGCTTCATCGGCAGCATCTTTCATATCTTCGATTTTGCCGAGTTCTTCAGCTTCTAATTCATTTTTCTTACGAAAAACCTTATCAAAGAATTTCTGACCTTCAGTTTTGGCACCGAGATAAGCCTTTTTACTAACTTTTTTAGTGGTTTCAATAGCTTCTTTTCCCTGTTTTTTCAGGTCTTCACGGGTTTCTTTGCCTGATTTTGGTGCTAGAAAAACTCCAGCGACAACACCAGCAGCTGCGCCGAGAATCATGCCGAGGAAGAATTTATTATCTTTTTTCATTTTGGACTCCTGTTTTAAATTTCTATCTTTATTATAGAGGAATCCTTAAAAAAGAGATATACCAAAACCTGAAACTTTTTCTTTAGTACTATTTTAGTATATCTCTCGTATGATTTTATTTATTTTCTCAGCTTATTTTCTCAGCTTGGAGGCAGCAGTTTTAGCCCTTTTTTGAAGATCGCGATGGGTTTTTGTGGTATTTTTTGCGCTGGTTCTAGTAGAGCTTTTACCGGACTCCCGCTCTTCATCATCGTCCTCTTCTTCGAATTCGTCAAAAACCGATTTTTTAGGTTTTTTATCGATTTTTAATAAGCTAAAAAGTTTTCGACCGATATATTCTTTGACGAAACCGCGAGCAAGAGGTCCAACAGAGGTAAGATCCTTGATATTGTCTGCGACATCATCTGCCTTATCAAAGATTGACTGACCAGTCTGGACCATAATTTCAATCTCGGAGAGGAGACTAGTGAACTTGACGATACAAATAATGCCAACGATAAGAAAAATCAGTAGGGCTACTGATAAAAACATTACT
>JAEHON010000036.1:0-3493 GCA_016112465.1 Candidatus Saccharimonadota bacterium
AACATTGGACACAGTAAAACGCTTCTTCATCACATTTTCCTCCTTTGTGATAAAAGCTAGAGTACTAAATATTAATGTACTCTACGATTAGTAGACGTTGTTATTATACCATAAACGGTATAATTTGGCAAGTATGCCGTTAAGGTCCAGGACCTTTGCAACACTAACCAATAAAAAGAGACACCTGGGTCAGCGTCTCAGGGTGTTATTTTGATACCGTTTTTAATATGGTTTCACATATTTCTTGACATTGGCTTCATATATTTCTTGACATGGAAAAAGGCTCTCCGAAGAGAGCCTTTATTCCTCTAGCTTAGATCTTGGGTTCGCTTTCGAGCGAGACATCTTTAACCTGCAGATAGGGAGCGACATCCTTGTCCAAGAGATCAGTGATCTCCATGGGCAGAAGAAGGTTTTCCTTGCCGTGATCCGTGTCGCTAAAGTAGCGATCGGACGGGCTAAGCACGTAGTATAAATCACGTGCACCTGCGTTGTCGATGTCGTAGCTCATAGACCAGCTGGACATGCCGTAGTCAGATTCGCCAGTAAGGCTGAATGCATCGTCTGCGGCATAGACCGAAAAGCTAGTCAAGGCAATGCCCTGTCCACTCACAGGAGTGTCGAAGTAGAAATCGGCAACAATGCCGTTTCCGAATCTTGCGACCAGCGAGGTGTTACCCNTCGCTTTGCTGCGAGTGATTATGTCAATCTCGGTTGCGCCCATACCTTTCAGGACGCTCTCGAAATTAACCGAAGCAGCTGCCGGCGGTAAGGGATCCTCATACATCGGGACACCTGCAACCGGTTTTGCTTCCTTGGGGGTGTTGCTTGTCTCCGGGACTTCCTGAGGCTTGGTCTCCTCGGACATCTCGGAAGCCTTGCGAGGCTTGGGTAACACCTTAGTGTTCCCATGATCCTCAACCTCGGGCGTCAACTTGAGAGTCTCAGCTTTCGGTGTCGGCTTGGTAGCCTCATAAGCATCCAGGTCAAATTCACCTGCATACTCGTGGTGGATATCTTCGCAATCGTCAGGGTCTTTGAATTCCCCTGCATACTCGCTGAGATATTCCACATGGTCGGAACCAACTGTCTGTCCAGAACCGACAAGAGCATAACCCTTGTTTGCCGGATCATCCGCTCTGTTGCAAGTAGTCTCGATCGGCGTCGCCTCAGGAGTCTTTCTTGCGGTAGCCTTCTGGCCACAACCAGTAGCAAGGACAACAGCGGTGACAACAGCAGCAGTAACAACAAGATTCTTTCTCATCACATTTTCCTCCTTTGTGAGAGAGCTAGAGTACTATACTAATGTACTCTACGATTGGTAGACTGTATTATTATAGCATAAGGCTTTTATTTTGTCAAGTTACACACAATACTACTATCTTTACTTCAAGTATGATAGTTTTCTAAAAACACTCTACAACATCCGACAATATCAAATGGTGTTTTAGAACAACAAAAAAGAACCAGATTTCTCTAGTTCTTTTTTGCGTGCTTCGCGACTATGTTTGCTTTTAGGTTTTTATCCTAGAAGAGATATGTATAGATAGGTTATTTATTCGTCTTGAAGCGATGGACTTCGATTGACGTCCGAGAGTTTATACTTCGGAGCGGTCAATTAGCGAAGTTGTTTGCGGCTAGCAATGTAGTATCCAGCAGAGGTAATGATGGCACCAAGACCAACAACACCGGTGATTACGGTTTCAGGACCAGTCTTTGGAAGCTCCTTTGGAGTTGGAGTTGGTTCTGGGGTTGGGGTTGGCTTTGGAGTTGGGAGTCTCATTACAGACTTTGTTGACATAAACATCAGCGTTGTCTTGAATAGCAAAACCATTAGCACTTGCCTTAGCCCAGTTGATTAAACGGTTATTACCACAAGCAAGGTTTTTATCAACAACCTTAGCAAGGAAGCGGATATAACCGTCACCTTTGACTGCATAATTACCAATGTTTACTGCATTTGTAAAGAGGCTATCCTCGTTACTGGTAGCACCATTAGGGATATCTGAACGATAGAGAGTGGTAGTACCCTTAATGTATTCCATATTGGTTGGAAGTGAGTCTTTAATCATCACATTCTCAACGCGAGAATTATTAAGGTTCTTATAGTGAATCTGATATTCAACTGTATCACCAACCTTAGCGTCAACAGATTCTTTCCATTCTTGATCACCTTGCTTACGCACCTTCTTCATAATGGAAGTGTTTTCAAAAACTGGTTTAACCTTAAAAGTTACATAGCCAGCATACTGATAACAACCAGGGAGGTTGCCATCAAGCTTGTCATAACCGAGTTTAACACCGGCGCTAGTGACTAAGTTGTCTGAAAGAGTGATACCATTTTTCCAGACGTTGTTCTCAAAGAGAGCAGAACCTTCAACATAGTCTAAATAAAAACTACGGTCATCGGCGCTCTTAAGATTTAGTGAATCCCAATAGCGAGATGGAGTAGCATTGCTGGCGTTGATAAAACCAGTAATGCGAGCTTCTTTAGAAACTAGGTTTGGAAGGTCAACCTGAGCAGTAACATCCTTAGCAATTGCATTTACGCCTTTAGGGTTATTGTTGTGAACATACATACGAACAATATAGGTTTTACCTTCTTCAATGTTGACGTTACCAATGTTCCAGACGTTATTTTTACCATGGTCACCAGTAGCCTCATCACGAATACCAATAAAAGATCGTTCATCGGTTAATGGAGTAGTAACTCCAGATTGACGTTCTGCTTCAGTAAGTGAAGAGTCGTCGTCTTTAATAGAGTTCATGACGATTTTGTCGCCAAGTTTGCCAGCGTTGATGTCCGCAATAGAGTAAGTTGGACGACCGCCAGCGTTGTCACCCCAACCATAGACGGTTGAGACGGCAGCAATACCAGCAGCTACAGAAAGAGTAGCTACGGATACGATCTTAAGTGCTTTTTTCATAAAAGCTCCTTTCTTATTTTATAAATAGTCATTATCTTTATAATATCTTATATCATATAATGTTGGTTTTGCTAAGCGTTGATGAATATTCTTTTCACTGCTTTTACTAGCCGAATTGTTAATTTTCGTCTACCACGCAAAACCGAATCATCTCAAATTCAGAATAACAAGGAATCCAGCGGTCTCGGGTGAGACCGCCGGAAAAGGTGCGATAGATGTCGTAACTAATTAGTCGAGGTTAAATTCGACTCCGTCTCCAGCAAGAGGTGTTGCATTCCCGCTGTCGTTGCCAGTATTGCTACCGGAATTAGTATTTTCCTGTTTTCCAGTCGACACATTTTCATGTGTATCAACCTTATTCCAGGTGTTTCCGTGCACCGCATCCGTCTCTTTATTCATCTTGTTCTGGTCAATGTTGACGACCGGATCAGTATGATGAGAGACGTCCTGGGTCGGGGTTTCCGGAGTTTCCTTTGCAGGATCTCCATGGCCCTTGCCAGTCTCGAGCTTGGGGTCTCTAGCCTCAATCTCGTCTGTTCCCATAGTTGCGGAACCGCCACCACGCT
>JAEHON010000038.1:0-3622 GCA_016112465.1 Candidatus Saccharimonadota bacterium
AAGAACGTTTTCAGAAAGCAGCTCGACGATGCGACCGCTATCGGATTCAGGAAGATCCCACTCGCGCTTCTCGAGTCGATTACCCCAGGTGCGACTGGTGGATTGATAGATTTCATCTAGTTTATTACTGGTGGTCTCGTCTGGGCTAAAGAAATAGAAGGACGGATCTTTTTCAGCCTGGGTTTTGAGTTTGGCGCCAAACACTTTGGCGATGGATTTTAGATTAGTCATGGAGAAAACCTTCCTCTTTGTTAAATAATTCTTCGAAATGATAGGAGTGGAGCCAGGAAGAGAGGAGCTCGAGCTCGGCGGGGTCGGATTTGGCTTTTGGTAGAGGGATTTGGTGGGCTTTGAAGTTGCCGCGAACCTTGGTGTCATCAACAACGAGCGGACCTGAGAGGCCTTTTTCGGTTTCGAGAATAATGAAGACTGGATCGCTGCTATTTTTTGCAAAATTCAAGGCGGCTTCGACATCTAAAATGAGATTTCGCATAATGATGTCGGTCTGATTCTCAGATTTTTCAAAGGTTTGGCGTTCCGAGGTTTTGTCTTCGTTCTGCTCTTCTTGAATAAGTTTGGTAATATTTTGCTCAACCTGCTCGAAAGTGTTAGTTGGCGCCTCGTCAGAATCATCGCCATCGAAGACGATTTGAGGCTCTTGACTGATGAGATTCTCTGGCTCCTGGTAGAGCTTTGCTGGGGCCTTGGAAGAAGCGCCGAGACGTTCTTCAATGCGGACTGGAGTATAGCCAAAACCACGAATTAGTTCATTTAGCTGATGCTCGGAACGGCGACCAGCAACGGTTGGACCGGAAATCTTGTAGCCGTTAAGGTGGAGGACTGGAATAACCTTGCCATTATTTGGAGAACTGAGGAGGTCATTTAAGTTGAGACTGGCGAGAGTCGTGGCGGTTTCAAATTCCCCATCACCGATGAGGACGATGGCGGTGCGTTCAGGATGTCCGAGGCAGTAGCCATAAGCGGTAGCGAGAGAATAGCCGAGTTCGCCACCTTCGCAGATAACGCCTGGAGCGGATGGACTGGCGTGGGATGGGAAGCCGCCAATACGGGAGAAAAGAGCGGAAATTTTGGCAAGACCGGCATAATCCGGCTTGAGAGTTTCATCGACTGCGGCAAGATCACCATCATAGAAGAGGTTAGCTTGGAGAGCTGGAAAACCATGACCAGGGCCGAGTACAAAGATTGTATTATCTTTTTGATCAGCAAAAATATCTCGCATACAAGCGTAGACGAGATTAATGCCAGGACAGGTGCCCCAGTGTCCGAGGAGCCGAGGTTTGATGTCGTCGAAAGATAGAGGCTTCTCGAGGAGAAAATTGCTTTTTAAGAAAAGTTGGGTAACTGTGAGGTAGTTGCAGGCGCGGATACGTTTTTCAGTGGCTGCGAGACTCACTTTTTTGGTTTCATATTGCATATGCTTATTATAGCATAACAGAGGTGATGAAGGGAGAGTTATTGGTGCTTGACGCGAACCATGGCGGCGCGCAAGACTTCACCTTCATAAAGATAACCTGGGATGAGCTCCTCGGCGATAACTTCCTTATCACCATCACCTTCTTCCATGGTGATGGCATTATGAAATTCAGGATTAAAAGCAGTGCCTGGAGTGGAGTCTATGGGAGCGAGATTGAGGGCCTTGAGGGTCTTGTCGAGGGTTTTCTGGACTGGAGCGAGAAGGTCCGGATGAGCCTTGATGGCGCGAGACATGTCGTCGATCAGGGGGAGGACCTTGCTTATGGTGGCATGTTTTGCGATTGTTTTGGCTTGTTCCCTTTGCAGCTCAACTTGCTTACGGAAGTTTTCAAAATCCGCACGGGTGCGCTGCAAGTCGCCGATCAATTCAGAGTTTTGACGTGCTAATTTGGCAATTTCTTCTAGGTCTTTTGCGGAGTTTGCCGTGGAGTTTGTCGTCGAGTTTGCCGAGTGTTTTGGGTTTCCTTCTTCAATATCTGGCTTAAATTCAGGATCCTCAAAAGTATTTGGGTTAAGATCGGGATCAAAAGCGTTGCCTCGTGTTTGCGACTGAGCTTTTGCCTGGCTAGATTTATCAGATTTATTTGAAAATGGATTATTCATAATTTCCTTTCTTTAATACATACTTTCAAGATATTTGCCGGCGTGACGAACGAGCCCCATGACCTGAGCGTAGTTTTGGCGGGTAGGACCGAGGATGCCGATGTAGCTGGAGTCGGAATATGGAGAACGGAATTTGCTGATAATGAGAGAGACGTCAGAGTTTTTGCCGATTGGGTTTTCGCGGCCAATGAAGATATTGAGCGGTTCGCCCGGACGTGCCTCACGGAGCCATGGCTCGAGATTATCGAGGAGCTTGGAGACATTCTGAATGCGCTGATAATCCGTGAATTCTGGTTGCGAAAAGAGTTTTGAGATGCCAGAAAGATAGAGCTGATTGCCGATGGTGGCAAGGCCGAGATTACCTGTGAGCTCGACCAGCATATCAACGGCGGTGCGGATAGCGTATTCAGCTTGAGCTTGCGAGCCGATACGAACCTCAAGAGCATGAAAGCCACGGTTTTTATCATCTTGCCCTGAGGAGAGAGCGCGGTCAGGACAGAATTTTTGGAAATATGGGTCTTTAGCGATTTGACGAGCGGCCTCGGCGAAAACTTCTTCGAAATCGTCATCTGCTTCAGTGTCAAGGTCTCCTAAATCTTCTGCTCCCAATGCAAGATCAAGGTCATTTTCGCGAGAGACGAGAGAGTTAACATAGAGACGATAGCCAGCGTCGGTCGGAATGCGCCCTGCTGAGGGTGTGGAGAGGCGACGAGTCCGAGTTCTTCGAGCCTAGCCATTTCGGCACGAATCGTGGCACTGGAGACGTCAAAAAGTTTGGCGAGAGTGACACTACCAACTGGGGTAGCCATCTCAGCGTATTCCTCAATGACGGCAAAAAGGATGGCTTTTTGACGATCAGTGAGTTGGATTTTTGAATATTTTTCTTCTTCCATTTTCATACTTTTCTGTTTTGAATTATACTGCATTAGCACTCAAAATACAAGAGTGCTAAAAGGGGGCGAGGCGGATTTTTTGCGTGATTTTTGGGGTTTGTTTTTTGCGGGAGACGTGGGCGATTCTTTGTAATGTTTATGGATTATGGTTTGAGGGTGAAGTAGCCTGGGGTGCCTGGGGCGTCGATGCGAGCGTAAGTATTATCTTTTATACCAGCCGACGCATAACTTGTTCCATTGCCACCAACTAAGTTGCTTGCGCCATCAAACATTTCAGTTGAAAAGTATGGATATCTTGTTGCAACATCAAAGGTTGAAGATGCATAAATAGTTTTAATCTTTGTATTTGCAAACATTCGCTCATGACTACTTGCAGCTAAAGTATTAAAACTAGATAGGTCTAATGTACTATTTTCTGGAACTAACATAGCGCCCTCAAACATACTACTCATATTATACACCCAGTCTGTTCTAAAGCTTGTAACATTCAGATCTTTTAAATGTGTCATACCCGCAAACATCTTACTCATATCGGTTACTTTATTAGTGATAAAGTTTGATAGATTTAGATTTTCGATAGATTGCATATCTTTAAACATAGCATTCATATTAGTGACATTTGCAGTATTAAA
>JAEHON010000039.1:0-2999 GCA_016112465.1 Candidatus Saccharimonadota bacterium
TGGGGCCCGAAGTCCACGCCCACGACCAAGGCCATGAAGGCGAAGGCGACGACTAGGCAGACGAACACGCACACCCAGGAGGCCGCGAGCGTGGCCGTTAGGACCTTCCAGCGGGCCAGGCCCGCCAGGGTCTGCCGGGCGCCCACCGGTGAGACGGCCATGATTCCCTTCACGGCTACCAGGGCCACGGTCGTCCCCATGCCGCAGGCGAAGGCCAGCAGCGCGAAGTAGTAGTGGGTCTGCGGCTTGACCGGGGAGGGCGTCACCGAGATCGAGCGGGTGAAGGCATGATCGGTCTCCAGCGTGGCCAGCTTCTCAGGAGCCGCCCCCGCCTTGGCCAGGGCCACGTACTCGGCCCGCCTCTGGGTGTAGGAGTCCATGACCACTCGCAGCACCCGAGTCGTCTCGGCCTCGTTGCCCTGCTGAGTCACGTGCAGCACGGGCTCGCTGCCCTCGACGGCGAGGTACCCGTTGGTCTCTCCCCGCTTCGCGGCGGTCTCGGCCTGCGCGACCGTGGAGTGGGTGACCTTCGTGATGAGGTGATGATCGGCGTCGTCGGCGGAGATGCGCTCCACGACGGCGTCCAGCCCCGGAGCGGCCCGGTAGGCCTCGTCCTGGACGACGCCGAAGCTCATGGGGGTGGCCTCAAAGGCCTTGTCCAAGCTGGAGAACTGCGCCATGAAGATGAGGGACAGGACGATGGGGAAGCCGAGTGTCCACACGAGCAGGACCCGGTCTCGCAGGAGCCTGAGTACTTGATACAGGAAGACGGTCAACATCTCAGGCCGCCTCGTCTCGCAGGGCCCGCCCGGTGATCTCCAGGAAGACGTCGTTGAGGGTCGGGGGCTCGGAGGTCACTCGGCCGCAGGTCGCCCCCGCGGCATCCAGTGCCCTCATGACATCGGTGAGGTTGTGAGCCCCGGGGGAGCACTCGATGAGCACCTCACCGTCCTGGTAGGTGGCCGTGCGCACATGCTCCAGGCGGCGCAGGCCCTCCAGGGCCTCCTCGCCCAGCGGGGCGGGGTCGATGACCTCCACCCGGATGCGCTCACCGGTGCCGATCATGGCCTTGAGCTCGTCGGAGGTACCGGAGGCCACCTGACGGCCGCGGTCCATGATGACGATTCGGTCGCACAGCTGCTCCACCTCCTCCATGTAGTGGCTCGTGTAGATGACGGTGGCACCGCGCTCGTTGAGACGCTTGATGCCCTCGAGGATGGCGCCCCGGCTCTGCGGGTCGACGGCGACCGTGGGCTCATCGAGGACAATGAGGTCGGGGCCGTGGGCGATGCCGCAGGCGATGTTGAGGCGTCGCAGCAGGCCGCCGGAGAGCTTCTTGGGCTTGAACCTCACGAACTTCTCCAGACCGACGAAGGCGATCGCCTCGGCCACCAGGCGGCGCCTCTCGGCGCGATCGCGCACGTAGAGGGCGCAGAAGGCATTGACGTTCTCCGCCACCGTGAGCTCATCGAAGACGGCGACATCCTGAGGTACCACGCCGATGCGACGCTTGAGGCCGTAGGAGGTGGGCGTCATCGGCTCACCGAAGACGCGGATCGAGCCCTTGTCGTAGGTGAGCAGCTGAAGGATGCAGCTGATCGTCGTCGTCTTGCCCGAGCCGTTGGGGCCGAGGAGCCCCAGCACCTGACCGCGCGGGATCGTCAGAGACAGGCCGTCAACCGCAACCAGCTCCCCATAGCGCTTGACCAGGGAGTCGACCTCCACCGCCAGGCCCGCCTCGTGGTTCTCATCCTCGCCGTCCATCTCGGCTCCTTCCTCCGCTGCCTCCGTTGCGCCGGTGGTCCCCGGCTCATGACATCCATGGTCCCGGGGCGCGGGGGCGGCCAGAAGTGCCTGGAGTCATGGCTGCGGCCGGGCCCCATGACTTCTGTCATGAGAAGCCGCAACGAGTCCCGCCGACGGCATGCCGGGCCCACGCTCATCGGCCATCGACCGATAATCGGGGGATGAGGGTTCTGGTCGACACGGGCGTGCTGCTGTGCGGCTGCCTCCTGCTGGCCCTGATTGTGGGGCAAGCGGGGACGGCCACCGTGATCTGGCTGATCGCGGCCGTGACCATCGCCGGCCTGAGCATGAGCACCGACCAGCGACAGTGGGGGATCGCCGCGCCGGCCGCCTACCTCCTGGTGGGAGCCCTCTCGACGGACTCCGTGACTGGGGCGCCGCTGGTCGTCTATGTCCTGGCCCGTCTCGGTGCGCTCACGATCCGACGTGCGCGAATGGCGGCGGTAGCCGCCTGCGTCCCCTTCGTGGCCGTTATCGCCGCGCGGGTTTGGGACACGCCCGTGCTGGCCCTGGCCCTGGTGTTCTGCGCGCTCGCGGCCCTCCTGGCGCTGCGCACCGTCCAGGAGGAGGCGGCGCGAAGGAGCCTGCACGCGGTGCGCGACGACCTGCGTGAGAAGGTCCTCACCCTGCAGGACACGAACGCCCAACTGCTCCAGGCCCAGGACTACGAGCTGCGCGCCGCCGCCCTGGCCGAGCGCACCCGCATCGCCCGCGAGATCCACGACGGCGTGGGCCACCTCCTCACCCGCCTCCTGCTGCAGGTCAAGGCCCTCCAGGTCGTCCACCGCGAGGAGCCCGGCGTCGTCGCCGACCTCACTACCCTGGACGGTGGCCTGGATGAGGCCCTGGACTCCATGCGCCGCTCCGTCCACGCCCTGTCCGACGACGGTGAGGAGCTGGCCACCTCCCTCAACCTGCTGGGCTCGCGCTGCGGCATCGACTCGGTACGTGTGGACTGCTCCACCGAGGCCGAGCCGCCGGCAGCGGTGGCGCGCTGCGTCGTCGCCGTGGTGCGCGAGGCCCTGACCAACGCCGCCCGCCACGGTGGGGCCCGCTCGGCCCGCGTGGCCGTCACCGACTACCCTGCGTTCTGGCAGGTGACTGTTGACAATGACGGCGTCGTTCCCGCCGAGGGCGAGCCGGCCGTGGACGGTCGCGGCGGCTCTGGCCTGGGCCTGCGCTCCATGACGGAT
>JAEHON010000037.1:0-1877 GCA_016112465.1 Candidatus Saccharimonadota bacterium
GGAGTAGTTTCCGGCGTTCTGGTCTCAGGAGTGGTTTCCGGCTCGGGAGTCGGCTGCTTCTCCGGGATCATCGGACGCTTATCGTGCACGTTAAATGCAATACTAAGCATCTTTGTTCCAGACTTGGAGGTCAGATTTGCCACAATGGCATCTCTGTTCTCAGGATCCTCAAAGACCTCTGCCCTAACGAAGTTAGGACTGATGTCATTTGCGGGCTTGAGTCCCCAATGTCTGACCGCATAAGTTCTGCGGACTTCCGTAGGAACGAAGCGTTGCACCAGGAAAATGACACCGACTGCATAACGGTTATAATCGTCATTGACGTTTATAGGACCATCAGCGTATTCGGTAGTCAAGAATTCCGAGTTACCTTTCTTACCCTCAACAAAGAAGCTATCGTATTTCGCGATAAACTCCTTCAGCCAAGGATTGAGATCGCCGAGCGTAGTGCCATCACTGAAACGAAGTTCAGATAAGGCTCTTGCTACGGCAACCCCGTAAACCGGGTTCCTTATAATTTCCTCAACCAGCTCACCATTCCACCATCCCTTGATGGTTTCAAGTGAATAGGTCTGATCATCCTGCTGACTCGCGCCAGTGAACGGAAAAGTCAGAGCCGTGCTGAATCCAGCTTTGTCCACACGGGGACCATTCTGGATCGGCATACTGGAATCGAGGAATTCCCTGGAAACTTCCGGGAATGCCTTCTTGGGCATCAGCTTGTCAAGGTCAACCGTAAGGTCGGCCTTGGTCTTATCAAGATCAACGCTTGTTGCAGCAGTTGTCTCGACATTGGCCTTGGGGCTAAGACTTCTAGCCCAAGGTACACTGACGCCAAGCACGGTGATAGCAACTGCGCCTGCGAGCAGGCCTTTTTGCAAGTTATTGAGTTTCATATTTTCCTCCTTCTTCCCTTTCCCAGGGGATGTTAGATTATTCCCATCTGCGACAAGAAAAACTTGCACGCAAATAAGAAAACAACAACAAGCACTAAAGTGAATACCCATGACGGGATCTTCACCTCCGGTGAATCCTCAGAGAAATTTTCTTCATTCTCTTCCGATTCGGTGACCTCTTCCTCTTCATTCTCGGTATGTCTGAAAATAAAGAAGCGAGCTGTAACGGCCAACAGGCTAGTTACAAGTACAATCGAGATGATTGACATGTAATCCAGTCTTGTTGAGAGATATGTACCATTTGCAGTAAGAATAACTGCAACGACATATGCTCCAAATGCGAAAAGGAGTCTGTATAACTGACAAATTGCTTTGCAGATAAACAAACCGAAGAGAACCACTCCTGCGCAGTGTAGAATAACTGCAAATACCGTTCCAGGGAATACCTGCTTAAAAAGCACGTATGGGAGTCCTGTGAACAATACCTCCAGAGCCAGGATGGCTCCAAAGCAAGAGGTGGATGAAACGGAACAAACATCGTCATTATTTCTTCTGGCGAGTTCAACAATTCCGTCCTGGAGAAGGTAGGTGGATACGAATAACGCAATCCAGAAACCAATAGTAGCAACAATTGACATAATGTCCTCCTTTTTCGTCCTACTTTTGAAGTAGGTTGACTGATCAAGGAGGCACCGTGCCTCCCTAATCGTTGGGCTGCCACGGTGTGTGACGTCTAGTTACATCTATATTAACAGGTTCATTCAGAACCTGGGATGATTCGGTTTTTAATGGTCGTCATTATTGGATGCGGGTCTTACGCCGTTCCTCAGACTGACATGATTATACTATATTTGATGATAAATGTCAATGGTTATATCATGATTTTACTTATGTTTACAATGACTTTTTTAGACAAGTAAAAATCCCCCAAATTTCGGGGGATTTTAGAGTGAAAATATTACTTCTTTGCCTTCGCCTCAT
>JAEHON010000013.1:0-18497 GCA_016112465.1 Candidatus Saccharimonadota bacterium
TTGAAGTCGACTGGATATTGTGTGTCAGCTGGGTTGAAATAAACAACGTCTTTAACACGACTTTGTGGGACAAAGCGGAGGTTGTTTACGGCAAAGTCACCGTGTGGATCAATAATACAATAGCCTTGATTGTAGAAGATATCGGAGAGGGCGAAGAGCTCAAGGAGACCAGACTTACCGGCACCGGTTTGACCGATGATATAAACGTGCCTTGAACGATCACGGCGGAGCATGCCAAATTGGTGGTTGATGCCGCGGAAATTTGTGAGACCAAAGGCGGAAATATTTTCATCATTAGAGGCAATGCCAGTGATGAGCGGAAGCTTGGCAGGTGGTTCGGCAGTCTTTGAGGTAGCCCAGACGATGTTTGGGGTCTCAACAGAGGTGTGCGGTAGGTGATAGACGCTGGCCAGTTCGGAAATGTTGAGAATGAAGCCAGGGTTGGTAAATTGGCGCATTTTATACGCATCAAGGTCTTCTCTGTTGAAACTACCGCCAAGTTGTTTAAAACCATTAAGATTAGTAGAGTTGAACTGCTTAAAAGTACCGACCAGAGCCTGCATATTGAGTTTTGCATTAATGTCGCTGTTGCCTAGGTAGGCTAGACGGATTTTTACTTCGTAACCGAGCTTGGTGGCCTTTTGTTCGGCGGCGCTAACCTGGGACTTGGCACGCTCGGAAAGTTCTACTTTAACTTCAGAGGCGGTGCCACCAGTTGGAGGTGTCCAGAGAGCGGAAATGAGCTGAGCGAGCCAGGTGAAATCAATATTGAAGAGGGTAAAACCTTTTTTACCAGCTTTTAACTGCTTGATCCACTCATCGGTATCTTTGTGCCAGGAATCGGCGACTGGACGAGTGAGAATTTGAATCCAGAGCTCTTCAGAGTGATCAGGGTCAAGTTTAGCAAGGGTGCCGGTAATGCCAGCAAGGGGATCGACCTCGAAGTTATCAAAGGTTTTGATTGGCAGGGCGGAATTTTCCGTGAGACCGAGTTCAGCGGTATAAATAATCTCATGCGTGTCGCGGTTATCGACATAATCTTTGTCAATAGTATAGATTTGTACGGTTGGGTATTGAGCGTAAATTTGGCCCTCCACGAAACTTTGCTGGGCTTTTGGAGTCCAAACGTAAAAACGAATCTGTCCACCAGTACTAACCACTTCAAAACTGAGATGTTCTTGGACGCCACCAGAGCTTTTCAGCGATTCTGCATCACGTAAAATGCCGTGAAGCGAGGCAAACATTTGTTCAGCAGAAAGTTCTTGCTTGTCGTTATTTTTTGGAATTTCTAGCATCAAAAGCACAGAGTCGACATTGAGAACTTTGAGCTGGTTGATTTTCTTGTGGTTAAGATAGGTGAGAACGCCTAAAATTATCACTATTGGCAGCCAAACAATTGGCATAAGGAGCACGTGGAGAATAATACTAATCATACCTATAGTTTAGCATGAAAAGAATAATTATTCTGTGGTTTTAGCAACTGTATACATGTTTTTGTCAACACGTTGATAAAGTTTTTTGTTTTGAAGATTTAGGAGTACAGTAGTTTCTTTGACTTTGCGGACTTTGAGGACGTTTTTTACGATTTCTTCACGAGTGAGCGGGGTTTTTGATTCTTCAAGGATGCTGGTAATAATTTGGGAGACAGTTCCCTTTTTGTATCCCCAATCACGGAGTGCATAGATACCGCGACCGATGAGAACAAAACGAGGGTCCTTGATAAGTTCATTGTGGATAGCCTGGAGAGTGACATCCTTTTTGCGGAAGCTGGAGGCAGAAATAGCCTCGGCGATGTCGTTAAAATGCATTGGCTCCTTCTTGTTTTGAAGAATAACATAGATTTTGTCGCGAATGTTCTTTGGGTTGACAGTTGGCCATTTTGTGAGACCCCACTGGTCGTCTAAAGAAGAAAGTTGTTTGGAGATTGAAGCCACGGCGCGGATATAGTTTGGGTGCTCATAATTCAACTGATTGTCAAGTTCTTCGAGCGAGACTGGGGCTTTTTTAGCCTTGATCAAGTTAACGATTTCATCGATGTGTTTCTTGATGGTTTTTTCGTCACCATAATCAGAGATGCCAATAGCGCCGTAATATTTCTCAGTTTCCTCAATTAGGGTGAGGTTTGCGGAGATTTCGGCGAGAAAGATGAGATAGGATTTTTCAAGATTGGTGGCTTCACGGCCATAGATCTTGGTGGTGAGGGTAGAGATTTTAGCGATTCTTCCCTCTTCTGTAAGATTGCGGATAAGGATTTTTTCAGCAGCAGCGAGTTCAGGGATTTTGCCATCTTCTGCGGCAATGCGGAGGCGGACGACAATGGCTTTTTCAAGTTGTCTGACGCGTTCCCTAGTAATGGATAAAAATTCTCCAATTTGTTCCAGTGTTTCACGCTCGCCATTTAAACCAAAGCGACGAGAGATGATTTCCTTTTCACGATCTTGCTCAATGATACTCAGACTACCTTGGACGGCTTTCGCGATTACATCTGTATGTTGATCCATTCTAGGTCTTTTTCCTTCCTCCACCGCTGAATTGTTACTGAATTGTTTTCTAAAATTTAATATATAATAACATTAAAATAAAAATTGTCAAGTAAATAAAAATTGAAATATTATTCTCTTAAAATCCTGATCCTGTTAACTTTTCTTTAGTTGTTTTCTGTTGTCTATTGTACCATATATTTTACTTATAACCTAATAAGTTTTATTAAAATATAAACATAAGCAGTTTTGTGGTGTGGTAGTTGATTTTAGACAATAAAAATAGCGGGAACTTGAGTTTCTCGCTATTTTTAATAACTTATTTTGTGGCTTTTTTAGCTTTGGCGGTCTTACTAGCAGGTTTTACAGTTTTGGAGGATTTTGTGGCGGATTTAGTAGATTTTTTGGTCTTTGCAGTAGTTTTTCCTGTCTTGGTAGTCTTACTTGGGGTCTTGGCGGAAGTTGTAGTAGTCTTGCTATTTAATAATTCGGTAGCCTTTTCAAGAGTCAGAGTTTTTGGATCAATATCTGCGGGGATCTTGAGATTATTTGGCCTTGGGCGTCCCTTGCCGGAAGCTGGTTTTATGGCTGGGCCTTTAATATATGGTCCGAAGGGGCCATTGATAATTTTGACCTCTCCCCAGTCGGCAATAATGGAAGATTTTTTCTTTTGATAAAGCTCATTGGCAAGGTCGAAGGAGATAGTGTAAGGACTTTCGGCCTTATTGGCGCGACTTAGTGGAATGTTGTAGTTTCCGGCTTTAAGGTATGGACCGAAGGGGCCATTGGCAGCAATGAGCTCTGTGCCATCCGAGGCTGTACCAATCAGGCGAGGTAGTTGAGGGAGCTCTAGTTGTTTGAGCGCAAGTTCAAAAGTGACGGTCTTTACGGTTTTCCCGGCTGGAAGTGGGGCGAAGATCGGCTTTTCGCCAGCTTCTTTTTCGTTCTCACCTAATTGAATAAATCCACCATTACGACCAATCTTGGCATAGACTTTCTTGTTGGTTTTTGGGTCAATGCCGAGTTCGGTGGCAGAATTGTAACGGTTAGCCATAGCGGAGGCGCCGACAGTTTCAGCAAATGGTGTATAAAAATCGCGGAGCATCTTAAGGCGAGTCAATTTATGTTCAGCAATTTTATCGAGTTGTTCCTCAATTCCAGCAGTAAAATCGTAATCAACAATGTTTTTAAAATTTTCACAGAGGAAGTCAGAAACCAATTCGCCAACAGGAGTTGGGAGCAGTTTGCCTTTATTTGCGCCAGTTTTCTCTTTGACTGTGTCTTCAGAAATTGAATTTGGTGCAGCATCTTGGTCGAGTACACTGTGGTGGCCATGAAGGATAATCTCTTGGAGATTACGCTCGGTGCCTTCGGATTCACCCTTAGTGACATAATTTCGCACTTGGATAGCATTAATGATGGATGCATAAGTACTTGGACGACCGATGCCAAGCTCCTCAAGTTTTTTAACTAATGAACCTTCGGTGTAACGGGCAGGTGGTTTGGAATAAGTTTGTTTTGCAATCAGGTTATGGACATTAAGTTGATCGCCAACGTTAAGTTGAGGTAGGAGGGTGTCTTTATTCTTGCCATATATGCGAAGGAATCCGTCAAAAATTACCACTTCACCTTTGGCGGTAAAATGAAGTTCCGGATCAGTGGATGGCGTGATGTCAACAGTGGTTTTGGCAACCACAGCGTTTTTCATTTGTGTCGCTAGAGTACGAGTGCGGATGAGTTGGTAAAGTTTCTTTTCATAATCGTTTTTGCCAGCAACTTCCTGGGCAATATTGGTTGGGCGGATGGCTTCGTGGGCTTCCTGGGCGCTAGCGTCCTTTGTATGGAAACGGCGAACTTGGACATATTTTTCGCCAAAAGTCTGTTTAATGTAGTTAGAAATTGCCGCAATGGCTTCGCCAGAGAGGTTAAGGGAGTCTGTTCGGTGATAAGTGATTAGACCTGCCTGATATAGACCCTGTGCGGCAGACATAGTAGTTTTGGCACTATAACCGAGACGACTGTTGGCCTCGATTTGCAAAGCGGCGGTAGTGAAAGGCACTGGATTAGCTTTGGTTCCCTCGGTTTGCTCAATGTTAGCAACAGAAAAAACGGCCGGAGCAAGAGAATTAAAGAGAGATTTTACTTCATCTGCATCTTTTAGAGTTGATTTTTCAAGATTAGCTTCAAAAATTTCAGATGATTCCGGGTCGGTTACATTGGCATTTTGGTTGGAGAATTTACCGGCAACCTTAAAGGTGGATTTTGAGGCGAATTTTTCAATTTCACGCTCTTTTTCAACGATAAGTCGAAGAGCTGGGGATTGAACGCGACCAGCAGATTTAGCGCCGGGAACCTTTTTACGAACGATATCCGAGAGGTCGTAACCAACTAGCATATCGAGAGTTTGGCGGGCCTGCTGACTGGAGACCATATCCATATCAACAGTGCGTGGCTTAGCAATGGCGGCCTGAAGAGCGGATTTTGTGATTTCGTGAAAAGTGATGCGGTGGGTATTTTTTGGGAGCTTTAAAACCTCAAGAAGGTGCCAAGAGATTGATTCCCCTTCACGGTCTTCATCGGTTGCTAGCCAAATTGCTTCGGCGGCCTTAGCTTCTTTTTTGAGTTCAGCAATAATATGTTTATGATCCGGGTCGATTTCATAGGTTACTGCAAAATTGTCATGAACGTCGACCTTGGTGTCTTTACGAATATGTCCAACAGAGGCGAGAACCTTAAAATCACTGCCTAAATATTTTTCAATGGTTTTAGCCTTGGCTGGACTCTCCACGATAACTAAGTTCTTTGACATACATATATAGTAGCACGATTGTCAAGTGGAAGAAAAATATATCAAAAGGCTTGGCAGACCATAAAACTTATGGTAAAGTATGGTTAGAGTGAAGGTTTTCTGGCAGCCAAATACAGGAAGGATATTTTGCTGTGGAATTAAAAAAACAAAAAGCATCAAATAAAGGGGTAAAAATAATTAGCGCTACGTTGGCGGCAAGTCTTTTGGCAGTACCTGCATTACTGTTAAACGGCGCACCAACCTCAGCTGCTTCCCAAACAGCAACTACAACGGTGAATGTCAGAATCGACCCAACAATTGCGATTTCGGCAACACCAAACATCGATATTAATATTACGCCAACTGCTTCTGGTCAATTCCAGACCGGGGATGGACGTGTATCAATTTCGACAAATAATACGAAGGGATATACAACTTATATCACTTCAAGCACCGCTGATACGGATTTGAAACAACCAAGTTCTGCAGGTGTGTCGACTACCATTCCAAGTGTAACTGCGAGTGCAAACACGATTTCTGGTACTGCTTGGGGTTGGTCGAATGATGCAACTCAGTTTAATCCAGTTAAGGTAGCTGGTACAACGGATAACAGTGCAGTATTCAGCAAAACTACAACTGCAACTCCAACTGGCGACAATAAAACCTTGACGGTTGGCGCAAGTGCTACTACTAGTGTTCCTGAGGGAACCTATTCAAATACCTTATTGTTTACCGCAATAACAAATAACTAATCAATAATTCATGCGAGGAAGATATTGTTAGTTTTGGTTTTTGAATAAACTTGTAAAAAAGGACCTAGCGAGAAGGTCCTTTTTGTTGAGCTATAACATACGGTTTATTTTGTTGAACTTTTGTGGAATCAAAAAGCCCCAAGTAAGGGTGGGCATCACTTGGGGCTATTTGACCCTACAACGCATCTCTTTGATACCGGGAGATTCCCCGGAGCGTGACCCACCTCACAAACTTTGGGGCCCGCCGGTTATAGGGGTTGCTATGTTCTTAAAGATTGACTTTCAAGTGGAGGTAATACTTATACTTACAACCGATAAAAGAAAAATTGTAAGTCGAAAGTCTTTTAAGAACACGCAACTTCTGTTATATTGGTAACAGAAATTATGATTTATTTAGGTGCGGTGTAGAGACTGTGCCTTTTTTGGCTCTCAATCTCTAACTTGTTGAATTATACCATACAAAAATAAATACGTCAATACTTAAAACTAAGATTTGTAAATAATCAAGTAAAAAGTGGAGGTAAATATTATGATTATCAACTCTTGCGTACCTGAAGATGAAGAGTATTTAGCAAGACTTTCTGCCATTGCGGTTAAGCCTAAAATGTTATATTACTATGGAAAAATGCCGGAAAGAGATGAAAGATTTTTGACTGTGGCGCCGCGATATTGCTTCGAATCTCCTGGACGAGCGAAGACAGTGGCTGTGGTGGGGGCGCGGAAAAATACAGAGTATGGTAAGGAACAGGCATATAAAATTGCGTATGAATTAGCTAAGCATGGAGTAGTGATTGTGTCTGGTTTGGCGTTTGGAATTGATTCGGTGGCACATCGGGCAGCGCTTGATGCTGGAGGGGTAACACTAGCGGTACTTGGAACTCCGATCGATCAAATATATCCTGCAAGTCATACAGGACTGGCAGATGAGATTGTGCAAAAAGGTGGTGCAATTATTTCAGAGTATCCAGAGTGGAGTGAGGTGAAAAAGGATGAAAAATTATTACAGTTTTTTCAATCGAGAAGTGGGCGGAAGGCTTCATTTTTGACACGAAATCGCTTGATTTCAGGGCTAGCTGATGTTGTGGTAATTGTGGAAGCGGATCTGCGGTCGGGTTCCCTAAATACAGCGCATCATGCATTTGAGCAGAGTAATCTAGTTTATGCGGTGCCGGGGGATGTAGGAAGGGCTAGTTCAAGGGGGTGTAATCGACTACTTGGGCGTGGGGCGGTGGCCTTGACTGATGTTGAGGATATTTTATTGGATCTGGGGATTGATGAAAAGAAACGAATCAAAGAAAAGAAGGTTGAATTATCTGGGGATACAGAGATTGAGACCTTGATTTTGAAGGAGCTAAAGGATGGTGTTCGCGACGGTGAGGAGATTCTGGCAAGTATTAATAGAGGCGTTCTATCTGATAATGCTTGCCCTACTATGGGTCAAGCTAGTACAATGACGGTAAATGTATCGGAGTTTGCGGTAGCAATCTTTGAATTACAAATGAAGAATAGGATCAAGTCAATGGGGAGTAATCGTTGGATGTTAGTGACTTAGTGAATAGACTTTGATTTTTCTTGGTGATATTTGGTTTAGATATAGCTAAATGTGTCTATAGGGGTTGTGATAATAAAAAGCTTGGTGAGGATTAACTAAGCAAAGAAGAATGAGGAGGTTTTATGACATAAGTTTATATTTTTTGACTCAACTTTAATGTTTATTTAGGTAAGTTAAACGGGGAGAAATAAAGATGGAAAAAAGAAACCGGAGAAAATATGACGAACAATAATGCTATGCCAAAAGCAATGCCAATTGCGGAGATATCACATATTCTGGCGAGAATTGGTATTTTGCGGTCACTTCACGCATCAGCGGTGGCGAATCGTTTTAAATTAAACCCGACAGAGGTAAAGATCATGGGGTATGTTAAAAGTAATACATTAAAACGAGGCGTGAGTGATATTCTAGATTGCTATAATATTGGTGAAAGTTCGGCGGCGCGGTCGATTTCGAGACTCGAAGATCGATCTTTTCTTCACAAACGTAGTCATCCATACAATCAGAAACATATGGATTTAGTGGTTTCGGGGGAGGGGATTTATATTGCGAGCTATATCCTGGTAGAACAGAGAAAATATGTCAATGAGTTATTTGAGGATTTTACACATGATGAACGGATTACTTTTATAAAGCTACTCTGGAAAATGGACTATAACTTAAGAAAGAGGATTACTGAATATCGAGGTAAATGAAGTTTTAATCTAAGATTTTATAATTTTATAGTTTTATAATTTCGTCGAGTTTATCTGAGGCTTTTTGAAGGATTTCAGGGAGAAGATTGGATTCTTCTTCGGTGAAACAACCGAGGACAAAGTTGGCGTCGCCAATTTTGCTGCGGAGTTCGTTATTACCGGAACCAAGGCGAAGTCTTGGAAAATCAGTAGTACAGAAATACTGCTCCATGGATTTGAGTCCATTATTTCCTCCACTACTTCCCTTTTCGCGGAAGCGGAGCTGGCCAAACTCAAGATTAAAGTCATCACAGACGACATAAATTTGACCGAGAGGTATTTTGTAAAAACTGGCGCATTCTTTGGCAGCTAATCCTACTTCGTTATAACAAGTTTGAGGTTTTAAGAAGATAACGTCGCCTACCTTAGTGTAGATGGAGTGGAACTTTTTGGCGGTCTGCCAGGAAAGGTCGTGGGTTTTAAAATAAAAATCTAGGGCAAGGAAGCCAAAATTATGTCTTGTAAAATTGTATTCTGGGCCGGGATTGCCGAGGCCAACGATAAGTTTCATAGAGTAGATTATAACGCATAAATGAAAAATAAGGTGCGAAAATAAGATAGGAAATGGGGCATGAAAAAGGCCACCTTGGTGGTGGCCTTAGGAGGTGATTTAGTTTAGTCCTGGTTGGGGTCTCGCCTTGCGATGTAGTCTTTCACAAACTCGCTTCTGACGACTTCGCCCTTGCCGAGGCTAATCTGGGCAACCATGGGGAGATCAGTAATATAGTGCTTAATAAAACTGATGCCGTTATTTTGCCTATTGAGCCCTTCCTGGTGGACCTGCTCAATGTCGCCGGCAATGATGGCCTTGACATTGGTGCCGAGCCGCTTTAAGAGTGTATCTGCTTCTCGCGGACCTTGATCCTGAAACTCGTCATAGATCACAAAAGCATCAGCAAGGTCTAATCCTCTTGCTGCCTCTACAGCAATAGTCTTGTAGCATTCCCGATATAATTTATCTGCCATCCTTTCGATGTCATTACCGAGATTTGCATCTGCTGACTTTTTGCCGCCTTTTTTCTTAGGATTTGCATTTGCCTCTTCGCGATCCGTCGAATCCAGCTTGTCGTTATGCGAGCGCTTGATTGCAGTTTTAAACTTCTCCTCGGTTAATTTGAGATAGTTCTTTAATGCATTTTTGAACGGCGCAATGTTCGGCTCGATTTTCTCGTCAAAACTACCGGGAAGATAGCCATGGGCTCTCTGAAAATCGATGGCGCATGGTATAGTGATGTATTGCAGAAACCCGTGAGACTCATGCAGCTCTTTGCCACAAACTGTTGAGAGAAAGGTTTTGCCTGTACCAGCACTACCAGTGACGACCACAACAGAGATATCGGGGTGACTGATGGCTTCAAGATACATTGCCTGGCCAGCATTCTTGGGTCTGATTGTGGTCAAGTTATGAATGTAATACAGGTGCACAATGCGCTGACTCTTACAGTCGAAGCGTCCGATATTGCGATATTCTTCAAACTTACTCTTTAGAACATCGTAGCCATTTTGCCCTAACTTGGGTGTCATGACGATGAACTCATTGGCAAACAGTCGCGGTTCATCAGGCATGAATTGCTGCCATGTCTCCAGGCTAATTCCGCAATTAGAGCTCATAAAATCCTCGTAAAGCTCAAACGGAACGGTAACTTCACGTCTGCCGGTATAGGCCGGGGCTTTGCTGGTCAGGGAGGCAGTTGCAGTGCCGGTAGCACGTGCGCGGATTGCGATTGCTTCATCGTTGGTGAGTAGGACGAGGCTGTCTATCATGGCGTGGTTCTTGGCGGAGTCGACTGCGCTAAGCAGCTGTCCTACGGGATCTTTTAAACCTGAGTTCCCAAAAAATGACAAGCTACGAGTGTTCGGAAAAACCGTAAAAAGGTTTTTCTGCTGCGGAAAATAGATGGCCGTCTTCAGCTTATCTGTCTTTTTTTCGTCGGAGACGAATTTTACCTTTTCGATCAACCTACGGAGTCTTCTTAAAACTTGTCTTGCGATGTAGTAATAGACTTCGTTTTCCGGTGAAATCGCGTTCAACTCCTCGATTACGGAAGTCGGGATGATCAGATATGCATGATGAAAGTCGTCCCATGCACTGTGCGACCATTCTTTGAAGATCTCGTCGGTATCACAATCAAAGCTGGGGATGACTTCCGGGCAAGCCAGAAGTGTACTCTTGTCAAGTACGTAGCCAGTGTACTTCTCGCCAGAATAATTGACCTGGGTATCGGAAGAGATGTCTTTGATGACGATGCCAGTGGCGTCGCAGGACGGGGTGGACTGGGTTGCTTTCATGATTCCCTCCTTTTAAAGAGCGTGTGGTTTGAGTAGATTTTGATAATTAAACCAAAACTATCAAAGACTACTAGTTACAAAAAAGTAGGCACCAATACCCACTTGGTGATATTATTGCACTTTTGAGTAAAAAGGCAAGCTTAATCGAATTATTTGTCGTTATCTTTGGAGTTATTGCGATAAGATTTGCGTGGACCAGCAGCGCGATCATTGTGGAAGGAGAACATGATTGGTGTACCAACAAATGGATAAACCTCACGGATGCGACGTTCAAGATAACGTTTATAAGACCAGTGGAGAAGTTCCATCTCGCGACCGTGGATTACAAACCATGGTGGGCAAGTATCAGTCTGGATAATATATTTGAGCTTTGGGTGAGTATTTTTCAGTCCAGCTGGCGGATGAGAAACAGTGGCTTCGTTGAGAATTTTATTAAGTTCAGAAGTTTTTACTTCAGTATGTCTAGCTAAATCAATCTCAGTAACAAGTTCAAAGAGCTTGGTGACGTTTTTGCCAGTTTCAGAGCTAGTAATAAGGACTGGAGCGAAGGAAAGGAAGTTGAAATCGCGTTCGAGGTGATTGAGGATATGGTCAATCTCTGTATAATCAGCGGTCTTGGTTTTATCTGAAAGAGTAGATGTAACAGGGGTAGAATTGTCGAGAAGGTCGGCTTTAGTGAGAACCATAATAATTCCCTTGCCAGCCTCGATAATTTGTCCGGCGAGAGACTGATCGAGCTTAGAGTGTGGCTCTTTAGAATCTATAAGAAGAGCGCAGATGTCGGCCTCTTCGATGGCGGCGAGAGTGCGAATAGCGGAGAATTTTTCAATACCAACCTCGCGCTTGCCAGGCTTTCTAAGGCCAGCAGTGTCAAGGATTTCAATGGTCTGCCCCTTGAATTTGACGCGGATACGATTGATGTCGCGGGTGGTTCCCTGCTTTGAGCTAACAATGGCCTGCTGTTTTTGGGCGAGACGATTAAAGAGACTGGACTTGCCGACGTTTGGGCGACCGATAAGGGCAAGTTTGATTAGGGGGTTGCCGTTTTCGTCTAGATTTACCTTACTATCTTCGGTGGCTTCCTCTTTTGGCTTGACATCTAGGGTATGAAAAATAGCCTGTTTGAGATTATTAACACCAAAACCGGTGGTTGCAGAAGTGCGGTGTATATTATCTTCTTTAATACCAAATTTGAGGTATTCGAAATTATCAAGAGACTCTTTGAGGTCGGATTTATTCAAGATTAGGAAGACTGGCTTTTTGGAGCGAAGAGCGGAACGGGCGATGTCTTGATCGCGAAAATCAGGATACTTGGTGGAGTCGACAGTGAAGAGGATAAGGTCAGCAACTTCAATGGCGTCCTCGATTTGATCTTGGATGGAGGCTTCAAAGTCATCTTCAGGATTTTTTAGACCTGCGGTATCGATAAGAGTAAAACAATTGTCGATGGTGGCAATTACGTTGTCACGAGTAGTACCAGCCTCGCGTGCCACGATGGCAATGTTTTTATGCGCCATGTGGTTTAGGAGACTCGATTTACCGGCATTGGTTTGGCCGATGAGTGCGACAATTGGAAGTTTTTTCATATAAATATTCTATCACAGGAAGCTTCACTTGTAAAATATGAAAAATATGTTGTAGCTGAAATTATCTTAAATAAACAAAAAAGAGTCGAATTTTGACTCTAGATCTTGAATTGGTGATTCCGGCGGGAGTCGAACCCGCGATTTTCTGGATGAGAACCAGACGTCCTGGACCACTAGACGACGGAACCAATATGTAATAAAATTAACATTTTTCTAAAGAAAAAGCAAGAGAATTGACTAGTCACAATCAAAAGTGTGGTCATTGTAGTATGAATCATCAAGCTCTTCAAGCTGGCGTTTGCTGCCACCCATGCCCAAATCAAGACCGTCATTTTTGGCGCGAAACTCTTCATCGGACATATCGCCAAGATTATTCTCGTCGCCTTCATCAGTTAAATTATTGTCGTCATTAGGGTCATTGGTCTCGTAGGTTGTATGGTCAAAGCTGTCTGGCTGATTGGCGCCAGAATCCCAGGAGTCGGCATCGGTGTCAATTTTCTTTTCGACAACTTCTGACATTTTGCTATTTGGTTCACCAGCGTTGACGTAGAACTCTGCACTCATATAAAACTCCTGTTGATTAATTATTATGTTGATTATAGCAGGAATTTAAGAATTTCGTATGAAGGATACGTGAAGGTATAACTAGGTGGTATTTTATGCTTAGCTTTGAGGAGGTAGTTTGATTTATTTATAACTATTCGTAAGAAAGTTTGCCATAGTTATCTGGGATAGCAGAAATCCAGGTGCGGCCAGGTTTAAGTTTGATTTCCTCGCCTGTGGTTGTTTTAAAACTAATTTGAGATTCGCGATTTGCTTTATGCCAAGTACCTTCGAAGACGGTGCCGTTTTGGAAAATAGAGACCTGACCGGATCCAATAGTAGTAATTTCTTCGTGGTAACCATCGAGCGGACTAGTGCGTTCTTTGACTCGCATGACAATAACGACATCTGGATTGATTTGATAAGGCTGATTGCAGTCGCGCTTTGGCGATGGTTTGGCCGGAACATTCTTACAAGTGTATGAAAGATGCGTTTCGCCATTAGCATAGCTTCTAAAATAAGTGTTGGTGTTTTTGCTATACGCGTAGTTTACATTGAACCCTTGTTGATGATTGAAGCGGATATGGATATTTGAAGCTAATTTTTTAGGTTCTGAGGAGGTTTTGTTTTGAGTTTGGTCTGGGGAATCCGTCTGCTTTTCATCTTTTTTGATTTGACTCTCCTCAATTTCTTTTTTCTGTGCATCGGATTCGTCTTTTGTTAGACGGGCGAAGGATTTTGGTTTGGAGAAGGAACCACGGGCTGTATTCTCAAGAAAAGTAGCGAGGAGTGGTCCAGATGTAAAGAGATTGTTTGGTGCAGTATAACCAAGATAGGCACCGCCAGACCATTGTCCGTAATTTCTCCACATATAGTTGACGGATTCAGAGATGTGTCGGTAATTGCGGACTGCCGCCAGTGCGTCGTCGGCTCCTCCTGCATGGACAACAGTGCAATCAAACGGGGTGTCCCATTCGAGATGATAGAGTCTAAGTGAACGGATGGGGCCGATGGCCTGGGCGCCAACTGGGTTTTTAAAAATTGCAGCAAAACGGGTGATGCCAACTTCTGCGATCGCTTCGAAAACAATACTAGCGCGATGCAAACCGACTTGAGGGCGAGCGCCATCTAGGCCGTTAGGAATTTGAATGCAATAGATGGGTTGCTCATTGGCATTTTTGGCCATTTGTTCGGCTTCTTTGACTGAGAGTTTTCTAGTGTTACCATCAGCTTCAATGATTTTTTCACCGCGCTCATTATACTGAATGCCAGAATGTGAAATTACTTCACCGGTGAGGTTGTCATAGAAATAAAATGGAGTACTCTCAATTTCGGTTAGTTGACGTTGCGTTTCGTCTTCTGTCTCAGGTTTTTTGGAAAAAAGCAGTAAAAAAGTGCCAGTAATAATACAGAGAAACAAGGCAATTGTAATAAGACTAAAGATAAGGCGCTTACTTGGTTTTTTAGGATCCGTGCTAGGTTTGTCAGATTTTTCAGGACCGTGATCTTTAGTATTTTTTTCGAGATTATCCTCTGAGATGGTCTCGATAGGCGTTGCCTGGTTGTGTTTATTTTTTGGCACTTTTACTCCTTTTGGCGAGAGAGCCTTAGTTATTTGCGAGTGCGGTTCGGACCTTGTTTAATCTGGCTAGGGTACGATTTTTGCCGAGCACCCTCAAGGTGAGATGGAGGGCTGGGCTAAATGGCGCAAAGCTAACCGCAATACGGATGAGACTGAAGAATTCAGCTGGTTTCTTCTCAGTTTTCGCGAGAAGGTCGTTTAAGATATTCTGTAGATTATCATCGGTCCAGTCTTCGTCTTTAACATCGTTTAAGGCTTCGATAGTTTCGGTGAGCAGCCCGACGAGTTCGGTTTCGGAATATTTCTTGAGGAATTTACTGTCTGTAATCATTGAAAGATCAACAACTGGGTCTTCGAAGAAATAAGTTGTCATAGTGCGAAGATCGGAAAGAGTTTTTAGACGATCGTAGATAATACTGAGAACTGCTTTTTTGTATTCGTCAGTTTCAGTTTTTGCAGATTCTGGCCAGAAGTCGATTGGTTTAAAGATGTCATAACGTGAGAAATCTTCAGAACCAGAGGTCTCACAGGTGCGGGCGTAAAGTTCGTCAATTCCCTGTTCGGTGGCGATTTTACGAATCCATTGACCATTCATCCAAAGGATTTTAACTTCATCAAAGCGAGCGCCAGAATTCTGAATACGGTGGACAGAAAACTTTTCGATAAGCTCTTCGAGTGAATAAATTTCTTGTTCAGTACCATCATTCCATCCGAGACAGGCAAGATAGTTGGTCATGGCTTCTGGTAAAATACCGTCGTCACGATATTCGGTGACGGATTTTGCGCCATCGCGTTTACCAAGTTTTTTATGGCCGTTTGGTGCCAAGATATGTGGTAGAGAGACAAAAATGTGGCGTGGAACTTCGAGTGCATCGTAAAGCGCAAGATAATTTGGGGTACTTGAAAGATATTCGACACCGCGGGTGATGTGACTACATTCCATTAAGGTATCATCAACGATGTGAGCAAAGTTATAAGTTGGAAGACCGTCACCTTTAATAAGGATAATGTCGTCGCAAACTTCAGGGCCAGTATGAAGGTCGCCCATTACTTCGTCATGCCATGAATATGCTTTTGGAATAGTCTTGAAACGGATTGGCAAGCCTTCGTGCCAAGTTGGGGGATTTTCTGGACGGTGGTTACGATAGAGGTAAGGAACTTTTTTAGCCTCATCTGCTTTACGATACTCGTCGATTTGTTCACTCGAGGTATTGTCGGCATAGGCGCGACCTTTTTCAATTAATTTTTTTGCCCATTCGATATAGATGGCTTTACGTTCGGTTTGAACGTAAGGTACGTGTGGGCCACCGACGATTGGACCTTCGTCCCATTCGAGGCCGAGCCAGCGGAGAGTATCGAAGATCAATTCGGTAGCACCCTCAACAAAACGAGCCTGGTCAGTATCTTCAATGCGAAGGATAAACTGTCCGCCTGCTTGCTTTGCAATTAAGTATGGATAAATGGCACTTCTAATATTGCCAATGTGGATATAGCCGGTTGGGCTAGGTGCGAATCGGGTGCGAATTTTCTTCATAATAAGATAAGTATAGCACCTTTTTTATTCTATAGAGAGGTTACGATATTCTTGATTTGTTTTTTGGTGAGTTCACCTTGGAAATTATTGATTTTATAGACAATACCGGCGTTAACCCAGGCGGCGTTAGATCCACTAATGTATATGGTGATTCCCTGCTCACGGACAGAGTCATAATTCTCGCCCCACTTAGTTTTTACGTAACGGTTCAAAAGGGCGTTGCTATCCCAAGGGAGTTTTTCTTCAGTGAGAGTGAACTTTGCTTGATTTGGACCAGTGAAATCCATGGCAACACTATTATCTTGTGTGGTGTAGACACCAGAAAGTCGATATTCGCGAGGGATATAACTAGGATAGGTGGCCTGGATACCAGTTTGCATGGCAGCGACACGTACGGAAATGTCTGGCATATTGGTTTGTGCAATAAAGAAGAGGCTGGCAACTACTGCAGTGGAGCAGAAAAGAGCAAAAGCAAGTCTGGTGCTTTTTTTATGGATCGATTTTTTCACCGGTTTTACATTTTTTGGCTGAGTAGCAGCAACGACTTGTTTGGCTTTTGGATCTTCACTCATTCTGCTAAAGGCCGACTCAACTGAGCTAGTGGTCATATTGGCGGCTGGGATGGCAGCCCTTGTCAGTTTCTTTGCTGGACTTTTAATGGGGGCTTTTGGTTTCAGGCTTGATTTGACTAAAGGCTTTACAAAAGACTTTTTACTCTTGGTAAAGATCGCGGTTGGTTTTTCGATGTTCTCGAGAATCTGTTTTTCTTGTTCAGAGACTGCGGAGAATGCACGATCCATTTTTGATTGTTGATCAAAGATCGGAGAGAAACCACTAGGATTTTGTTGAATTTTTTCAGCTGCTTTGCGAATAATAGCAGAGGTAGTATAAGGGTTTTTGACACTGCGAGGGGTAACAGGCTGGGCTGATTGGACTGGTTGGATTAGATGAATTGGTTGGGCTAACTGAACTGGCTGAGTTGGATGAACTGTTTGAATTGGATGGATTGGTTGAGCTGGTTGAGCTGGCTGAGACTCACGCATTTTTGGTTCGTATTTTGGGAAATGTGAAATTGTGGTTTGGTGAGTTTGGCGTGGTTTTATTTCGGTACCATCAGAAATACTGACGTGAAAGGAGGATTTTTTTGGTGTAGCTTGAGCTTGTTTATTCTTGAATGTAATACTGACGGAGTTTTGATTTTGAATCGAAGGAGTAGTTTGAGCGATTGGTCGACGAACATAACGACGATTTAATGTGGCAGATGCCTGTAGGATATGGTGGGTACGGCTACTTGTTATATCCTGACCAATAATCTGTCGTTGCATTGTTTATCTTCCTCACTCTTTATTACGCTTGTCGTTATTATAAACTATATCGGTTTGGAAAAGCAATACCATTTAAGAAAAAAGAACATGTTATAATATATGAAGTATGGACATTGATAAACGTAAACGTAATAAGATGATTCGCGTAATTTTCGTGGACATTATTATGTCTCTTGCCGTAGTGGCGTTAGTCTTTGTATTAGTCGCAATTGTAGAGGGGTGGCGTCTCAGTTCTAATTTGAAATTGGAACAGAACGGAATGGCGCAGATTGAATCATTGCCAACTGGTGCCAAGGTGATCATTGATGGTCGACAGGATTTTAATGAAACGAATATTTCAAAATTATTATCGGCTGGTGAGCATGAAATTGTGTTGAAGAAAGAGGGGTATGATTCTTGGTCGAAGAAGATTCGGATTGCTTCAGGGCTTTTGACGAGGCTAAGAAATCCACGCCTATTTAAACAAAATCGTACCACGGAAAACGTAGCGGATTTTGAGGGTTTGCGCTTTTTATATGCTTCTCCTGACCATCGAAGTTTATTGATTGCTTCAAATCAGACAACGAAATGGCAATATATAACTTCACTGGGTGCTGATAAGGTGGTGACTGAAACTATTGACGTGAAGGGGATTTTTTCAAATACCAGTGACGGGAATTTTTCTGGTGAAATTCTTGAAGTAAACTGGAATGAAACTGGCGAAAAGGTACTGTTAAAGGTGAAACGTGGCGATCAGGTCGAGTGGGGGGTAATTAATCTGAAGAAGGTAAATGAAAGTGTGAATTTGTCACAGGCGATCTTGAAATACACTGATAAAAACCTTAAGAAGACTGATGTTGATAAAAAGAATGAAGTTGAGAAGAAGGATGCGGCCGAGCAAATAGAGGCAAAACATGTACTTTCTAATGTGATAATTGAAGACGCTTCGGCGAATAAGTTTTTAGCACTAGTTGATGGAAATTTGCAAGAAATCGATATTACGGGAAGAAGTTTATCGGAAGCCTATTTAAAAAATATTGCGCAGTTTAAATTATCTGGTTCAGAAGTAATTTATTTAACTAATGTTGAAAAAGATAAAAGGCAAATTGGTATCTATAAATTGGGCGACAAGGGCGGAATTGAACTTGAAACGGTTGTGCGTTCAAAACGTGATGCAACGATTTATCTTGGTATTTCAGATTTTGATAATAAGAAATATCTAAGTGTAGTGGTTGATGATCTGTTTACTATTTATCGTACGGACGAGTATCCAACTTACGGTAATAATGATAATTTGCCAGAGAAAATTAATGAAGAGAAGCTTGGGTTTACGCCAAAGAGATTTATAAAATC
>JAEHON010000013.1:18597-26437 GCA_016112465.1 Candidatus Saccharimonadota bacterium
TTAATCTTTTTGATTGGTAAGCCAGCGCCAAACTCGGTCAAAGAATGAACGTTCGTTGGCTGGCATAATGGAAGAACTTTGGGTTTTACCTTCAGCGTTATTGCCATTTTCTGCACTATTTTCCTGATTGGCAATTTCTGTAGTTTCCTTTTGTTCATAGGAAGGATTGATTTGTTCAGCCATTACGAGAAGACGATAGCGATCAGAACCGAGTGGTGTGCAGGTGATAAGGGTGAGGATTGGCTTGTCAATTTTGTAAACTAGGGCCGCCACATTGGTTGGCTCCACGGTTTCACGTTTATAAACTTTGTAGGTGTAACGTACGGAATTATAGTTGACATAAATGAGGTCACCGTCGACTAATCGTTCGAGGCCGGAGAAAATAAATTTATATTGGTTGTTGCTATAGATGTCACCAGCAGAGTGCCCGGAAATAACAAGATTACCAATTTGGCCTGGCATAGCGTCTGCCCCAGGAATCTTGAATTGTGCTACACCGTGGTTCATGGCGTCATTGATGGTTGCCGTGTCGTTTGAAATGTTGAAGAAAACTGGGACGTCGACGTTGAGTTTTGGAATTAAAAGACGAGGGTCGGCGGTTGGGGCTTCAGAAACGGTTGGGTCGATGGCGGTAATGCCAGTATCCTTGGTGTTCCCCGGTGCAATGTAGGCCATAATTGGAGCAAAAATTAAGCGGTTATATTGCAAGAAAAGAACGAAGAGGACGGAAAAAACGCCGGCAAAAATTGGAACGAATTGTTTATGACGTTTGGAGAGTTTGAAGCTGGAATTAGCCTTTTCGCGAATGCGTTCACGAAGACTAACTTCAACTTGCTTAGCACTAGCTTCAGTTCTGGCGATGGAGTCTTGTGAGAGATAGGCGTTGGTCGAGGCGGTTTGGGCGCTGAGCTTAGATTTTTCGGTTTCTAGATATTTTTGAGCAGCTTTAGCATAGTACTCGCTGTAATATTTCTGGTAATAATTTTGCCAATCGGAGTGATATTTTTGCCAATCTGGTGCTTGTTTTGTGAGATTGATCGGAGCCTGCTTAAGGGAGCTACGATTTTCTGAATTATATTTTTGAATTAGTTCGCTGCGCAAAGTCTGCTCGCCGAGCATGCGGTGTTCAATGCGATGTTGGTTGCTATGTAAAAAAGAGAGAGCGGCAAAAGAGCGATTCTGTTTGAGGCGATTGAGGGATGAATTTTGTGGCTGTTGGGTTTCGGAAAGATAGTGGCGGCCGGAAGGCTGGACGGTGGCGTTATTCTGAGTGGTGGTATTCTGATTGATGATGGCATTATTCTGATTCTGTGCGGCAGAAAGCGAGCCACTATTTGAATAAGCAGCCAGAACTTTATTGCGAGCGAGTTCAGTAACAGTTTGTCTCTGTCGATCGCTAGAAGATAGCCCACCATCTTTTGGATTCATGTGTTAATTATATCATTTTTTAGGTTATGTTTGATAAGTTCTGCATGAAAATCAGGATTTTATGGTAAAATAGAACTGTTATGGGCGAATGGCGGAATTGGTAGACGCGCCAGACTCAAAATCTAGTTCCAGCAATGGAGTGTGGGTTCGATTCCCACTTCGCCCACCAATTGGTATGTAGACCCGGGAAGGGTCTTTTTTAGTCTTATGAAATATTTGAGTAGCTGAGGAAGATTAGTAATCTTTTTCGTTTTCAATATCTTCTTCGTATTCTGTTGCCTTGATATTTTTATAATAGTTTGGAGAGATACAGACTAGAGGTATGTTGTGAAATATGGCATGTCTAGCTGATATATTAGTTACACCGTAGTTACTGTTAACGTCACCACGTACTAAGATATAATCCGGTTTTACTGGATTACCTTGTTCATCATAGCGATTAATTACTAATTCATTATAATCGTGGACGAATGGTGTTTCCATATTAGCCAATTCTTCGAGTGAGACTGGTGGTTTTTCTTTTTGATTAATATTTTTTGTAAGATATGGTGTCCCGTAGGGATCACCATCTGGTTCATGGGGAGTAAGTTCTGGTTGTTGAATTTCTGATTTAGAAAGCGTATTATTGTCTCCTTTATGGACTTGGACGACAGACCTTGGTCTGACGTGATCAAAAGCATAGCAGCAGCCATAACCAGTCATATCGGTGATACCTATGTTGGTATCAAAGTATGACGCGCTAAGTACGGCGGATGTACTCTTACCAAGCCCTTCGACCTCGTTCTGTTTTTTCATCCAGAATGATGGATCTTCTATGAGTTGATCAACTGTTTGATGGGTTTGTCCGTATTCGTCATTATTAGCTAAATCGTTTGTATTGTAAATAGAAATACTAGATTGAAGAATTTTTAGTGGATACCCCTCAAGTACAAAAAGTGTAACATTGCCTTGTTCGCCATTATCAAAATTAAGGGTGGCTCGTGTCCCCTTAATTCCCTTTTCGTGCGCTCTCACCGCATTGAAAAGGTCATCAACTTTGGTAAGCTCAGAATTAAGTTCGCGCTCGATAAGTTCTTGAGCTGCATTTTCTTTGAATTTATCAATGCGTTTCCTATCAGCTAATTCATTCCACTGATCCAGCCAATCACTGTTTTCCGAAGTGTTGTTTTCGAGTCTTTCACTCATTTTATCTCCTTTTAATATAAGCAATATAGCCTGATTCTAACATATAAAATACGTCTATGTGATATAGTGTATGGATCTTTATTTCTGGTATAATTAATCTATCTTGGAGGTGGTATGAAGAAAGATGAAAATAAAGGTAGAGTAAATCGGACAATTGTTGTGATCTGTGGAGTCTTGCTTGGGGTTGTGCTGATGGCTTTTGGAGTGTATCGCAATATTAATTCAGAATATTCGAAACTAAATTTGCCGACAGCGGAAAAAATTCAGGCTGAAATTAATGAAGCCTATCAAAGATTAGAAACAGATCGCAAGGCATTACTGGACGAATTTGATAAAAATGGTAAAACTGCCGAATATGATGCGATTAATCGCAGAATTCAAGAGAGAGAAGTCGAAAGGGCGAATCTTGAAGAGAGGCTGCTTCGAATCAATAATCATGAATATGATGGGGTGAAGAAAGATACAATCAATAAATCAGTGCCATTCTTTGTGGGTGGAATTGTGGTAATTCTGGCGACATTAATAATTTCAGGTGTGCTATTTTCACTCCAACAGGGGCGCAAGAAAATAAATAAAAAGGTTTTATAGGATTTTATGACTGAGAGACAGATTAAAAAGTTGGAAAAGAATTTTGAGGGGGATGGTTTTTTGGGGCTAACTTCTAAAGAGGTGGAGGAACGCAAGAAAAAAGGACTAGCCAATACAGCAGTGGAAACACCGTCAAAAACAATTGGCGAAATTATTGCTTCAAATATTTTTACATACTTTAACTTTGTTTTTCTGTTCATTGCGGCTTTGCTTATTGCGGTTCGTTCTTTCCGAGATTTAAGTTTTTTACCACTAATTGTTATTAATTCCCTGATCGGTATTTTACAAGAGCTTCGGGCGAAGCAGATTCTAGACAAGTTGACAGTCTTACATTCTCCAGAAGTCATGGTGGTGAGGGATGGTAAGGAAGTAAAAATCAAAATTCATGAGCTAGTAATGGACGATATTATGGTGATGGTTTCTGGAAATCAGATTCCAGCCGATGCGGTGGTGATTGGCGGTGAAGTGGCGGCGAATGAATCACTACTCACGGGTGAGTCAGATGACGTAATGAAGCGAGAGGGTGATGAATTGTTCTCTGGTAGTTTTATTGTCTATGGAAAATGTTTTGCGCGAGTAATTCGTGTCGGTAGTGAATCTTATGCGGCAAAACTAACCATGAAGGCGAAAGAGATTCGCGTGGGTGAACAGTCAGAGATTTTGAGATCGCTCAATAGTTTTGTGAAATTAGCCGGTATTGCAATTATTCCAATCGGCATCATTATGTTTGCGCAACAATATTTTTTGCATAGTGCGACGGCGAAGATGAGTATTCAGGCGATGGTGGCAGCGATTATGGGAATGATCCCAGAAGGGTTATTTTTACTAGCTTCCGTAACGCTGGTGCTTTCGGCAGTACGTTTGGCTCAGAAAAAAGTTCTTGTGCATGATATGAAATGTATTGAAACGTTGGCGCGAGTAGATGTTTTGTGTGTAGATAAAACTGGAACAATTACGACGGAAAAAATGAATGTCGAGAGGGTGGTTGAAATTTCAAAGAATTCTGCGGGATCTGATAGTTTAGATACGACTTCCCTGCTCGATTTTGTTAGCGGGTATCAGGCTGAAGATAATGAAACGATTCGGGCAATAAAGCGATATTTTGCGAAGAACCATGAGAGTGAAGTACAGGAGGAAGTGAAGAAGCAGCTTGCGAAGACTTGTGGCAAGATGGAACGCGTTTTGGGCTTTTCTTCAAAATATAAATATAGTGGAGTGCAATTTAAGAATCATACATTTGTGATGGGCGCACCTGAATTTGTTTTACGTGACGATTTTTCAAAATATGCGGATAAATTTAGTAAGTTTACGGAAGACGGTTATCGAGTTTTGGTATTTGGTGAATACATGGGGAGGTTGGATTCTGAAAAATCTGAGGTTGCGCTTTGTGAAAAGGTAGTGCCTTTGTTTGCGATAGTTTTATCGAATGAGATTCGAGAGACTGCGCCGGAGACTTTTGCTTACTTTAAGGAACAGGGGGTTAAGATTAAGGTGATTTCTGGTGATAATGCAAGAACAGTCTCGGAGGTTGCAAAACAGGCTGGAGTGGAGGATGCAGAAAAATATATCGATATTTCTACTGTGAAAGACGCAAAAGAATTTCGTGCGGCAGTTTTAAAATATACCGTATTCGGGCGCGTGAAGCCTGAAGAGAAATTGAAGATGGTGAAGATTTTGAAGTCGGCTGGGCACACTGTGGCGATGACTGGCGATGGCGTAAATGATGTCTTAGCGCTGAAAGAGGCGGACTGTTCGGTGGCGATGGCTTCGGGGTCGCAGGCGGCGGTGCAGGCTTCGCAACTAGTACTGCTAGAATCGGATTTTGCTAGGATGCCACAAATCGTGAAGGAAGGACGTCAAGTGGTGAATAATCTGGAGCGCTCTGGTTCCCTGTTCCTTGTAAAAAACATCTTTTCATTTATCGGGGCAATTTTGTCGATTAGTTTTGGCATGATTTATCCATTAGTCCCAACACAGGTTTCGTTAGTTACAATGTTCACGATTGGCGTACCTAGCTTCTTTCTTGCGCAAATACCAAATCAAAATTTAATCAAAGGTAATTTTATCCTTAATGTACTATCAAAAGCAACGCCGGCGGCCATTACTAACGTGATCGTTATTTGGCTCTTGGTACTAGTTTCACAAGTTTTTCATATTGGACGATTGCAGCTTGGAATGCTTTGTGTGTTAGCTTGGGAGGTTGTTGGGATTATTTACTTATATAGAGTCTGTCGCCCGTTTGATAATATTTGGAAGAAACTCATCGTTGGCGGATGTAGCTTTGGTATGCTATTTTGTATGATTTTCTTGCAGGATTTGTTTGGCATTACTTTCGAGCTATCGGTCTTTGAGTGGGGGATTTTTGGCGTAACAGCTGGTCTCGTTTTACCTATTATGGTGTTATCTGAACGTATACTCGGATATCTTTATTTTCACTTCTTTATGGATGTGATTCAGAAGAAATTGGTCGATAAAGATTAAGCAGCTTTTTAATTTGAGCTTGATTGATAAAGATTAAGTAAATTTTTAATTTGAGCGGACTGCATGACAGAAGGGCTGGCTCTGAGGGCCGCCCTACTCATGGCTTGAATCAATTCGGGATTTTCAAAAATATAGTCAAGAAGTTCGGCCATGGCATTTGGTGTGTTGTTTTTGGTACGAAGACCGCAGTGATCTGGAATATTTTCATCCATGGCGGGGTCAGCATAAATAACAGGGAGGCCACAGGCGATGGCTTCGAGGATGGTCATACCCTGGGTGTCAAAACCGTAAGAATTGATGATTGAGAGGTGCTGGTCTTTTTCATATTGAAAAAGTTCTTCATGCGGGACTAGTCCAAGGAAGACGATTTTTGTATCAGTGAGATTTGTCTTTGCGAAGACTTTGGCTTCCTGGAGCTGGTTCCCATCACCGATAACTGTGAGCTGAATATTTTTATGGTATTTGGATTGTTTTATCGATTCGAGGAAGGGTAGGATGCGTTTTTCTTTAGAGACGCGAGAAGACCAAATAATTTTTAACGGATCGTTTTGCTGCCGTTCGCGTATCTTAAAGCTGTATTTTGCGAGTAGTTCATCGTCAATGCCATTAGATACTACATGTACAGTTTTTGCGGCGTGGTAGTGTTCGAGATTTTTGGCGAAGTGTTGAGAGGGGGAGATTACGATGTCGGCAAGACTCGCTTGTCTTATCATTAATTCCCACATATTTCGATGGACTGAGGTTGTAATTAAAAAGTTGTCTTTTTGAGGAAGTGTTATTTTTCTTTTTTGAATTGATTCTAGACTTTTTCGATGTAGAAAATTTAACAATGGAGCAACTAGATAGTTAAGTGGAGTTGGAACATTGGTGTAGATTGCGATATCTTCACGTCCATGCATGGTCTGCACTAACTTCAAGTGATACTTTTTGGCCAATTTAACTCCTGCAATGCTACAACTAGCTTCGTAGTGCACGTGAACTAAATCAAAAGAACTGGAAAAGTTAGGGTAAAGCTCATTGATGTATTTTAGGATTTTCCTTGGGGATTTTGCAAGAGGAGCACCGTTGGGGTGTAATAATTTGAAGGATGGAACTATAATAATGTCTTCATTGAGATTTTGTTTTAAAGAGAGACGGGATTGCTTATCCATAGAAATGCCTGGCTGTTGTTTTTTCCAGCCAGGACAAAAGATCGTAACGTGATGCCCAAGTGATTCGAGTGCGGTTTTCTGAGCCTTAATGGAGGACGGAATACCGCCAGGAATCTCGAGAAAGACATCAGTGAAGAAGGCGATGTGCATTACCAGCCGCCACCACCTCCGCCGCCGCCACCGCCGCCGGAGAAGCCACCAGAGAAGCCGGATCCACCGGAACTACCTGGAAGGGAGACGGAGCTTGAGATGCTGCTGTTTAGACTGTGGAAGCTAGAATTGGAAAATGCGTACCAGACTGGGAGGGTCATATCTTGTTCGTCGACAAGTTTGTAATACTGATCGAGTGATTTAAGCCAAGATTTTTCCTGTCCAAAGATGATGGCATATGGAAGAAGAGTTTCGTAAAGTTTGACAATTCCCTCATTTGTAGTATCGGCGCCGTCGACGCTTTGGAGGAATTTGAGACGATCTGCTTCGGCCATCTTAATGTAGGTTTCGAGACCTGCTAGATAATTGGCGCGATCGAGACCTTGTTCGGTGTATTTCATGTATTTACTACCAAGAGACGGGACACAGGTAACCATGATGATATAGAGTGGTGCTGCAAAATAAATTGTACCGTGCAGTAGAAATTCGTTTTCAATAATTGCAACAGAGGCATATTCACCAAAGGTATTGATGAACCATTCCTGTCCAGAGAGTCCGAGAATAAGTAGAATGGTGGCGATAATGCATGGAACTGCAATACTGAGGACCTTTTTCCATTTTACATTAGCAAAATATTTGTATTCTGGTTCAAGGTCACCACGATCGCGGAGATTGGCCTCAATGCGCTCATCAAAACTCTTAAAGAGTGCAGTGATAGTGGCGGTAGCTTTATTGGACTTTAACTCAATAATCTGGTCTTTTTGCAGTAGATCGAGTCCACCATTCATGACCTGGAGAAGGATTTTTTGGTCTTCAGTAAGGTTTTTTACGTCAAGCAGCTTAACTGCCCACTTTTC
>JAEHON010000013.1:26537-46492 GCA_016112465.1 Candidatus Saccharimonadota bacterium
GTGCCAAGGAATAGAATAGTCGTGCCGGCGACAGCAAAATAAGCGAGATAACTGATACGGCTTGGAGCTGGCTTGAAGGTGCCGTCAACGAAAGCAATAGCAAAAGTGAGACCCTCTTTTCGAGAGAGATTTTTAGCGCTGAAATTAAAACCGTCTTCGGTCTCGACTACATCACACTTCCCTTTTTCACCATAGGCGCCACTGTAGCAGACGTAAATATTGTAGAGACTTGAGATGAGTGATTCGTCAACATGGACATTGGCAGTAACGGAACCGAAAGGTTGATTCCAGGCATTACCGTTGGCATTCCAATAGACTTCTTGAACGGTTTTATCTTTATTATTTTTGTCGTCGTTATTCTCTTTGGATTGCTCTTTGACGGTTGTTTCTGAATTTTCCTCGTCATCGTCTGCTGTATCTTTACTGCTTGATGTTTTTGTCAAGTCAATAATATTAACGACATTTTCAAAATCATACTCGATAGTATAGGTTTGTTCACCATGAACGTAGCTATCGGAATTTCCAATTTTTAGGGTAATTTTACCATCGGAATAATCCATGGTGTATGGTTCATCATTGCCGTTGCGTTTGACTTTGGCCTCAAAGTTTGCAGGATTTTTGACAACGATATTTTTACCACCATTGCTGGTAACAGGGATAACACGTTTAATACCATGATTCTGGTCATGATCTGGGAACTTGGCAACGAGGGTTTCCGTCACGTGCATTTTAGCAAGGTCATTTTCGCCTTTTGTAATATGATAGTCACCGACAAAACTTTTGAAAGTAAAATTATCTGTAACATCGTATTCATTACGATGACGTCTTGCGCTTACTGGTAAAGGAGTAAGCACTAATGCGGAGACAATAGTGATAATTAATGTGAATTTAAGGATATTTTTTAGTTGCCGAATCATAAGGCTAGTATATCAGAGTTTTTCTATTTTGTCGGTATACTGTCGATGGCTTTTTTAATGATATTGATGGACGACTGGAGTTTTAGCTCCTCGTCTTCGGAGAGTTCAGTGTCGAGACGGCGCACCACTCCGCGACGACCGACTACTGACGGAAAACCAAAAAAGGTGTCAGTATAGGCGTCATAGGTGGAAACTGGAAGTACACGACGTTCATCGTTAAAAATGCAATTAACAATACTGGTAACACAGGCACCAATACCATAATAGGTAGCACCTTTTTTCTCAATAATCTTATAGGCAGCCAATTTGGTGTCTTCCTCAATTTTGTCGAGTTCTGATTTTTTTAGAAGTTTATTGATTGGTTGACTACCCACATTGGCAGTTGACCAGATTGCAAATTCGGAGTCGCCATGTTCGCCGACTTGGTAGGCGTGAATTGATTTTGGTGAAACACTAAGTCTTTCGGCGAGATGGTAACGCAACCTAGCAGAATCAAGAACAGTCCCGGAACCAATAATTTTATAGCTTGGGAAATTTGAATATTGCATGGCGAGATAGCTCATAACATCAACTGGGTTGGTAACGATGAGAAGAATACCGTGGAAATTGGCGGCAAGAAGCTGGTCAATGACATTGTGTAGGATTTTTGCATTGCGCGCGAGAAGCTCGATACGAGTTTCACCTCCTTTTTTCTGCGCAGCGCCAGCGGTAAAAATAGCAATATCGGTGTCTCTAGCATCTTTTTCATAGCTTCCAGCAGAGATTTTTAGATAGGTTGGACTGACTGCGAGAGTGTCGCGAAGATCCATAGCTTCGCCCTCAGCATCGGCTTGATCGATATCAACAAGGACAAGTTCATTGACTGGAGTGCGTTGAGAAGCCAGAGAAAAACCGATACTTGCACCAACATTTCCTGTTCCAATAATCATAACTTTGTTTGACATAAGAGCTCCTCGCGATAATGTTTATGCTTTATTTTAGCATAGCGGTTTAATTTTTGCGATGGTCCCAGAAGATTGCACATTCGGCAGCATTTAGGAGATTTGTAGGATTCCAGAGTGCGAGTGTGGAAATTTTACAGGCTAAGGTGCCAGACCAGAGGGTGAGTGGAGTGTAATTGGTTTGATTGATTGGGATAGTGTATACGGTACCTGCACTTGCGAGAATGATCTGATTTTGATGAAAAGTAAGAATTGTGCAAGGGTAGCTGAGGGTGAATTTATGAAGAATCTCGATGATTGGAAAAATCGGCATGGAGAGAAGGATCATTTTTGGATAAAGGGCTGCGCGAAAGATTTTTTGAAGCTGGACGAGGCTGGCCATGAGAATGAGATTTTTACGTTCGAGTATGCCTTGGATGTCGGCAGAGATAAGGTCGCAAGCATCGCGAGTGACCACGATAAGTTGGTTTTCATGAAGTTTTCTTAGAGTGTCAATAATAGCAATTTCAGTGATTGAGTTTTTGGAGAAATCACCGGAGAAAAAGACAAGGTCGGAGTCAAGCGCAAAATTTTCGAGGGTAGATGACTTTGCGAAGGAGCCTGAGCTAGTGGAGTCAGCAAAATAAACAGAAGCAAAAGCCGGAAGCTTACCTTGTAGGGCGCTTGGTAATAATAGGTTGGCAGATTTAATTGGTAAACTGTTTAGAAATTCAGTATTTTTAATTTCCACCATACAATTTTCTAGATTCCCGCCAATAACCGCGATGCGACCAGTTTTTTGTTCTGGAATATTCCAGAGGATTGAATCATCAACAATGTGATCTAGTTTTTTCCAGTAATCTGCTGCTTGCATAATTCCCTTTCTGGTTATTTTATGATTATTAATAATATTATTAATTTACTAAAAATCGAGAGTGATTGAGATCGGGCAATGGTCAGAGCCTAAAATTTCATTATGGATTTCGGCGTCCACTAAGTGGTCTTTTAGTTTTTCGGAAATGAAGAAATAATCAATGCGCCAACCAACGTTGTTCTCGCGGGCATGCCCCCAGTGTGACCACCAGGAGTATTTGACGGTATCTGGATGGAGAGTACGGAAGGTATCGAGAAAAAAGCTTTTAACGTAGTTCTCAATACCAATACGCTCTTCTTTAGTAAAGCCGGCGTTATGAGTATTTTGTTTTGGCCTGGCGAGGTCAATTTCTTGATGAGAAACGTTGAGATCGCCACAGAAAACTACTGGTTTTTTCTGTTCAAGGAAGGTTAGATATTTCAAAAATAGCGGGTCCCAGAGTTCGTGTCGAAGACCTAAGCGAGAGAGATCATTTTTAGAATTTGGCGTATAGACTGTAATAAGAAAAAAGTGTTCAGTTTCGACAGTGGTAATGCGACCTTCGGAAAGTGGCGTGCCAAAAGTATCTTGATGGAGTTTTTCGATGAGTTGTTTAGTTTCGGGGTCATCTATGTTTTTAAGAAATGACTCCATGTTGATTTCTGTCTGCAGAATCTGTTGGTTATTTTTTGCAAAAATTGCGGTTCCAGAATAGCCTGCGCGATCGGCGGAATTCCAGAACTCTTGATATTCAGCAAAATCTACTTCGACCTGATGTTTTTTAGCCTTTGTTTCCTGAAGGCAAAGAAAATCTGGTTGAGCTGAATCCAAAAGTTCTTGCAAAACACCTTTTTTGAGGACGGCGCGGATACCATTGACGTTCCAGGAGTACAGTGAATATTTCATATTGACCTCATTGATAGTTTTAGCTATGTCTAATATTTTTGACGCTCACGGTCTAAGTCGCGATGTTTAATACTAATTCTCTTGTCATATTTTTTCTTACCAGAGGCTAGTGCGATTTCTAATTTAATATGACGAGACCCACCGAAAAGTTTGGTTGGGACAATAGTGTTGCCTAGTATTTTGGATTTTTGCATAGAAATGATTTGCTTTTTGGTGGCAAGTAACTTGATATTTCTAGCGGTCTCGGCACCGAGAGTTAGGTTATTCAACCAGAGCTCATTATCTTTTAGGGTAATAAAAGAACCTTTGAGCTGTACGTGATGATCGCGAATTAGGCGGACTTCTGGGCCAGAGAGCACCATACCGCAAATTATTTTGTCGCCAAGATTATAATCAAAACTAGCGCGACGATTGACGGCGACTTGACTAACTGGTTTTTTCTTGGCTTTATTCATATTGTTATTATAGCAGAAGCCATAGCCTGGATATTTATGAATTTGATATAATAGAGATATGAGAATCGCGATTGCGTCGGATATTTATTACCCAATGACAAATGGAGTAGCTGTTTTTGCGCGAAATTTGGCGCGCGGGCTTGCACGGGCGGGACATGAAGTTCTGGTGATTTCCCCAAGCTTTAATGGTAAATTTCATATTGATACTGATGAAGAGACGGGGATAAAAACTGCATATTTAACGTCTCTACGTTTTCCCTTCTATCCTGACCAAATTAATGAAGTACCCGAGAAGAAAGATTTTTTGGGTATTCAAATGCCGCGCTTGACTTATCGTTATGGAATTTGGTGGTCAGTGAATCCATACTCGGAGATTAAAAAAGTTTTGAGTGAATTTAGGCCAGATGTAATTCATTTGCAGACCGCCGAGACGATTGCGCTTGCGGTAATGCGTTACGTGAAGAAATATAACGTACCACTAGTTTCAACGGGACATGCTTATCCAGATAATATCACGGATCAGTTGGCGATTTTAAAGCCGAAATTAATTAAGAAAGCTTCTAATGCGATGATTCGAGCATATATGGCGAGTTTTTTGAAACATTCTGAGTATGCGACTATGCCAACGGAAATGGCGATTGGTGATCTGATTCCTAAAAATCGTAAACATTTTAGGGTGACGGTTGAGGCTTTATCGAATGGGATTGATTTAAGCGAGTTTTATCCAAAACGACCGGATACCGAGGTGCTGAAGAAATATAATTTGGACAATAAAAGTCAGAAAATTTTATATATTGGGCGAGTTGACCCAGAAAAAAGCATTGATCTTGTACTGAAGGCTTTTAAGGAGTTATTAGGTCTGTCAGGTGTGCCAGCAAAGAAATTGGAGCTAGTGATTGTGGGGGACGGGATCGATTTGGCGAACCTAAAAGTGTTGGCAGGCGAGCTTGGGATTGAAAAACAGACGAAGTTTCTTGGGCGAGTAATGCCGCCTGAGCTAATCGAAATTTACCGAGCTGGTAAAATGTTTGTGACGGCATCAGAAACGGAGACTCAGGGCATTGTTTTGATTGAGGCTGCGGCAGTGGGATTACCTTTGGTTGCAGTTGACGCTGGGGCAGTTTCAGAATTATGTCAGGATGGGAAAAATGGTGAACTTTGCCAACCAAGAGACGTGGATGGAATCGCGCGGGCGATGGCGAAAATTCTGTTAGATGCAGATTTGGCAAAAAATTACAAGTTGGGTTCAATTGAAATTGCTAAGCGACATGATCTAAAGCGAACGATTGCTAGATTTGAAGAAATTTATGAACAGGCAATAATTTTAAAAAATAGTGAAGAACCTTAAGTCTGGGTTCTGGTGGTGGGAGAAAATTTGTAAAAAGATTAGAAAGAAGAGAGATTGAGATGAATATTTGGCAGAGTCTACCGAAAGGATTTACAGTTTTAGCCCCGATGGAGGGGGTGACGGACGTGGTATTTCGTCAGGTGATTAATCGTGCTGGTAGACCAGATTTATTTTATACAGAATTTACGAATGTTACTTCTTTTGCGTCTGAAAAAGGCCGACATGATGCCCTGGAGCGCTTGACAGTATGTGCGACGGATGCGCCAATTATTGCTCAGATTTGGGGGAAAAATCCTGAACATTTTGCAATTCTTGCGGCAGAACTTGAAGGCCTTGGTTTTCAGGGGCTTGATATTAATATGGGTTGCCCTGATCGACACGTCAATAAGGCAGGTGGCGGGGCAGCAATGATTCGTACTCCAGAATTGGCGGTCGCCTGTATTCAAGAAGCGAAGAAGATGACGAAATTGCCAGTGTCAGTGAAGACAAGGCTTGGTTTTACATATGTAGACGAATTTCGCGATTGGCTGCCTTTAGTCTTGGCACAAGATATAGCAAACCTAACGATTCACTTAAGAACTCGTAAAGAAATGTCAAAGGTACCAGCACATTTTGAGTTGATTCCTGAGATTTTAAAGATTCGTGACAATGTAGCGCCAGGGACAAAGTTGACAATTAATGGCGATATTCAAGATTTGAATCAGGTTAAGGAGCTGAGTTTGCAATATCCTGAGGTGGATGGATTTATGATTGGGCGCGGAGTATTTTTGAATCCATTTTGTTTTACTGGACGAGTGCAGGAGGCGCGAGGCGGGGATGTTTCTGTGCGGGAGTTAATGGATTTATTTAAGTTTCACCTAGATCGATACGACGAAAGGAGCGAGGACCTATTATTGCAAGGTTCTCGTTATCCTTATGAACCGTTAAAAAGGATGTTTAAGTTATATGTGAATTCTTTTGATGGCGCTTCGGATCTACGAGTAAAACTGATGGACTGTAAAAATACTGGCGAATTGCGCACGGTGATTGATGAGTTTTTGGAAACGATTTAGTATATTTTGAATGGTTCCCTTACGGTAATGTAAAGAATAGAATCAAAAAAGAGACCTGAGGTCTCTTTTAGGAATTATGCAAGACGGAGGTGCCAAGAGAGATCTGTGGCATTGAACGACAATTGATAATTGTTGCGTCCTGCAATAACGTCGAAGATGTGGATGGCGGTGTTGCCAATGAAGCGGATATGGGTTTGAAGAAGTTCTGAAACCTCAAATTCCTCACCACTACGGGTCTTAAAGTTGAGAGGCTGACAAGGGGTCATTTCATACCCGAAGAGAGCCATGACTTCGACGCGTTCCTGATTATTGTTAATATTATTTTTCATAAGTAACTCCTTTAAAACTATTTTTTGGGGAGTCATTTATGCGAGCCTGATTTATTGGCTCCTGGCTAAAAGTATAAATGACGATACTTAAAGCTTTTGAATTTTCTCATTGCCAGGGACCGAAGTATGGCAAGATAGTTATATTATAATGCAAGTGCTTAAAATAGCAAAATAAAAAAGTGGGGAGTCTGGTTAGGACTCCCCGGTGTTGAGGCTACTGGAAAATGGAAGCTCACTGGTGTGAGAAAAACAACAAAGGGGAAAACTTTGGAAGTTTAGCCAGTGATAACCTTGTCTTTACCAGTTCGAACGGTGCCAACCCTGGTCTTCGGCGCTCTTGATAATCATATCCTTTTCTTCCGGACTTACGTCCGGAAAACGCTCAGGATGGTTAACGAGTGCGTCTGCCATGGTCTGATAGCTGTCATAGACACTGTCGTAACTGTTTTTAGTAACACAGTCTGTGAAGACATGTCTCATACAATTCACCCCCTTTCTGTATGAAATTTTTTGCTTCTCTAGCTGTTCTAGCTGTTTAGCCTCTAAAAGTGCATCGGACTCACCCCTTTCTAATATACCGACGGTATGATTTTCAGACGTTTATGGGCAAATATAAACGCGTGGCAGCAGTTATCTATGTTCCCAAACGTCTGTGATACTATAATAACATAAATATATATTATGTCAACTATTTATTTTGGTAACGGTCGACAAGTAATTTACAGAATTCTTTAATGTCGTTAAGCTTTGGTTCTTCTAGGTCAATAGCGTTAGTTGGTGAGTCGGAGTCTAAGAAATCAAGTGAGGTGATTTGGTAATAAACAGCATGGATGAGCTCCTCGAAGGTTACTGGTATATTTGCAACTGCATCTTCGGTCAGCTCAATACTGTGCATCTTCCCTGTTTCACTATCAATAGTCTCACGACGATTAGGGGCGGTGAAAAGTAGGTTCATAGAACGAACGGTGTAGTCATGATATGTCTTTGAAAGTTTAAGGAGCATACGATAGAACAAGAGCTGGAATTGATAAATGAAGAGTGATTCCTTATTTTGCCAGGTATCCTTATCTGAGATAGTGCTGGTTTTGAAGTCGTAGAGGTCAATAGCTTTATGTTCTTCGTCAATATTGATATGGTCGATCTTACCGGTAACCGGGATGCCTTCAAAATTGAGTTTTTCTTTACTAAAATCAACTTCAGCTTTTGCTCCTGGAGCACGAAGGATGTGCTCAAAGGCATCAATAGCAAGTGGTAGTTCGTCTTTGCCGCGTTCGATTAGGGTTTCAATGTCTTCTTCGAGTAGATCCTGGTCTTTTGCTTCATTGAGGTAAAAATCGATGGCCTCTTCTTTGGTGATATTATTGTTGGTAATCTCTTCAAAGACGTGATGGATCAGGTTTCCATAAACTAAACTAATCGAGTCTGAGGTATCTTGTGGGGCATGAAGAATACTCTGCTGATAAAAGGCGAGCGGGCCACTGTAAGTGAGACGAATAAATGATGAGATATGGGAAGCAGATAGGCGGAAATCTCGTACTTTTTCTAAAAGAATTGGCTTTAATTTTTCAGACGGATTGAGTAATTTTATTAACCAGGTGCGACGAATCGCTGAGGCTTTTTCAGCGTCAGTAAGTTGGTCATTGTGTTCGGAAACTCGCCCATTTTGAATAAATGGAGAGCTTAGATAATCTCCAGCTTCGTTTTGAATAACTTTTTCGTCTAGGAATGAGAGCGGTTTAGATTCTTTACCAGCTTCGTCGGCGTATTTTGAACTCGTGATAGTGAGAGTCTTGGCAGCCCTAGTAATAGCTACGAAGAGTAGGCGTTTTTTACCATCAGGTGTGTTGCGAGATTCGCCGATAAAGTCGAGATTAAGAGGTAACGGAATACTAGGTGGACGGTTCGCGCTATCCCAGCCTGATTGATTGGCGCTAATAAGGAAAACATGTTTAAACTCTAGTCCTTTAGATTTGTGCGCTGTCATTAAACTAACGGAATCGTCAGAGTCTTTATAAAAAGTTTGTTCAGTAATTGGGGTATTGGTTTCAGTGAAGTCGTTGAGTAACTGAATTAAATCGTGAAGACGAAGTTTACTTTTTTCCGTACGAGAGAGTATGGCATTTCGCAAGAGATTGAGTCGATTATAGAGGTCAAAAGTGGCTTTTGAATATAGATCTTTGGTGTAGAAACTAAGAAATGGCGAGGTAAAGGAGATATTTTGGTTGTTGATTTTTAGTTCGATTGGGGTAACACCTGTGAGAATATCGAGGAAGAATTCAAGTGGAAGAGAGAAGGATTTTTTGGCAAGTTCCGAGAAAAAGGCGGCAAGATTAGCATAGAGTGGATTATCATGATAGGATTGAAGAATTTCCAGTGCGGTGCGCTTGTTGCGTTCAATGGATTGGATAGACATGATCATGTCATCACTCGGGATATCCCAGAAATCAAAAGAAAGGATTTCAGGAAGCATGAAAGCTGGGTTCTCCCCATTAGCGAGCATGGCGATAAACCTACAGAGTGTCATTAGTTCATAAATTTGCTGATTTTCTAAAATATTTTCGGTACGTTCGTAGGAAATATTAATTTCAGGATATTTTCTGAGATACGGAATAAGTGGAGTGGCTAATGCGTGTTTTGGGAAAAGGATGCCAATATCAGATGGCTTGGCGCCAGCCTGGATGAGTTGATGGACTCTTTTTGCAACCCAGTAATATTCGGCATCTTGATTTATAAATTGATGTCTCTCAATAAAACTTTTTTGAGTAAAATTGTTGTTCAGGGATTTAGGATCTGTAATATCTTCTGCTGAATAAATATTTTGTTCAAAGGTTGAATCTTCGGGAGAAGCTTTAAGAATTTCATTATTTCTGATTGCAATCAACTCTTTTTTCAGCTCTGTCGTAACGGTATTTTCGACATTTAAACTACGTTGCATGGTTTCGTTTTTAATAAAGCTTTCTTCCAGCTGATCTGCAATTTTGCGCGAGAATTGGAGGATTTCAGTAGTTGAGCGATAATTATCAGTGAGGACAATAACTTTTGCGTCAAAATGGTTTTTAAAATGAATTAAACTTGACGCGCGGGCGCCTTGGAATTCGTAGATCGATTGATCATCATCGCCTACTGCCATAACTGCAGGCGATTCTTGTTCGTCTGCAATGAGTTCTAGAAGGCGGGTTTGTGATGGGTTGGTATCCTGGTATTCATCTACCATGATATATAGGTAATTTTGAGCGATTTTACGTCGAAAATCTATATCTTGTTCAAGAAAATTGATTGGAGCTTCAATCATATCATTAAAGTCATAAAGATCATGCTCAGTTAAATATTTTTGATAGGATTCGTATAATTCAGCTATTTCGTTGAGACGCTTATTGCTGGCTGTATCTGAGAATTTATAATTACCGGCTTGATCTTTAGAAAAATATTTCTTAATAAATGTGTTCAGGGGGCTGACTGAGGGTTTTTCGCTATTCTGTTCTGCTTCAAGAAGTGCGTAAATTTTCTCATAGAGTATAGTTGTAATTGAATAAACATTTTGTACAATTGGTGAATCTGATTTTAATTCACCCAGCTTCTGTAATAGTGGGATATAGACTGTTTCAATGAGGATGTTAAAAATATCTTTACCTGCAGCACGAGCGGGGAGGTTTTGTAAAATTGGTGACAATACTAGTTCAAGTGTCTTAATCTCAGACTCATTTTTGGCTGCGATTTGTTTCATCTCTTCTGGGGATAGTTTGGTAACTTTAAACTTACTTATAGCTTTGAGTAATTCTTTTGGATCACGAACATTTTTGATGATGTAAGAAGTTGGAAGATTACTTTGAAGCTCGCTAATAATCTTAGTTTGTACAACTTCTTCAATTGGATTTGAGAAAACACGTTGCGGTTTGTCTGAATAATGACTGTAAAGGCTAAGAATTTTTTGACCAAAACTATGAAAAGTCATGATGTCGATCTGGTCAGCAGTTTGGCCAATCATTGACCTTAGACGATCCTTCATATTCTTTGCGCCAGCATCAGTGAAGGTGATACAGAGGATCATACTAGGATCAGTGTCGGTGTTTTTTAGGATGTATTCTACTTTCTTTGAAAGTAGCTGAGTCTTTCCCGTGCCAGGTCCCGCCAACACTAGAAGTGGTCCTTCGAGATATTCAACGGCGGCTTGTTGTTTGGCGTTTAGTGACATTTTTAGCTCCTTTTATGATTTTTTAGATAGAAAAACGAGGGATTCAATATGTGGGGTGTGCGGGAAGAAATTATAGCCTTCTATATATTTAAGATTATAGTATTCAAGCAATGGCTTAAGGTCGCGAACTTGGGTGATAGGATTGCATGAAAGGTAAACGATTTTTTCAGGCTGTACTTCACAGAGTCTATTGATGAGATTTTCGTCGCAACCAGCTCTTGGCGGGTCGACGATTACGCTGGCTTCTTGAGTAATGAGATCAAGAACCTCTTCGGACTTGGCGAGAATTGGTTTAATGTGAGGATTTTTCGTTTCTTGAATAACGCGTTCAGAATTTATTTTTAATTCCCCAAAGGCTGAAGCGTTAACCTCAACGAGGATGAGATTTGTGTTTCTGGCGACAGACAGTCCAATAGTTCCAACGCCGGCATAGAGATCGAGTACGGCATGTGAGTCTTTAAGGAAATCTTGAATCTTTAATAGTACCTGTTCATAAACTGGAAGATTGATCTGAAAAAAGCCACCTGGAGAATAGGAGTATTGATTATTTAAGAGTGTGTCTGAGAGGTTCTTGAAAACTGGATGTGACTTACCGTTTTCAAGTAACCCACCAGAAACTTCACCTTTTTGGTTTGCGCGGAGTAGTAAGGATTGGTATTTTCTGGCATCCTCTTGACTGTTATTTAGATTATCAATAATTGCTTTAGCGCGTTCAAAAATTGCGGGTAGCTCAATGGATGAAGAGGTAATAGGTATTTTTTTATGAGTTCCACGAAGATGCATGGCAGGATAGATTTTTCCGGTCTCGCGATCATAATAGAGAGAGTATTCCATCTTATTGCGATAAAAATAAGTTTTCGGAGACTCGTGGATTTTAATTTTTTCAATTAGTGCATTGTAGATGTTAGTAGATTCTGCTAGATGTTTAAAAAGAGAGATTAGGATGTTTGATTTTGCTTCCAATTCAGCTTCATCGGTGAGGATTTGCCATGGAGAAGTCGAGAGATATTGCTGATCCTTTGGCTCGATGCGTGAACTTGAGGTGGTTTCAAAGGTGAGGGCAATACCTTCAATTAGGTGGGGCTTCTGTGTGGTAATTTGAAATTTTGATACAGTTTCGCCAGGAATAGCATTCCAAAGAAAAACCTTAATACCAGATAATCCGGTAAAAATTTGTGAGTTGATGTCGATATCTGATTCAATAAGTCCAATTCCCTGCCCAGTAGTGGCAAAGTTGGTGATTTTGATTGGGGTAGCTGGGGCTGCGATTCTAGATTCTTTTTTCGTCATTACATCTAGCATATCTCGGGCGATAGTAGATTGCAAGCGTGGCAAGACGTCATTAAGATAAGCTGTTGTAAAAAAATACTTGATATCTTGCTTATGCTTAAGATTTTTTCATCTGTTATTTGACTAATTTGATGAAAAATGCTTGAAAAACTAATGAAGACAAGGTAAGTTGGGGTTAGAAATTAAATGAGGTTTAAAGATGCATAAAATCGGAAAAACAATAATATACTGGCTGGTTATAGTGGCTTGTATTAGAGTTTGTTGTCGTTCACCAAATTTTGACCAAAGAAAATATCCACCTAGAAATGAAATGCAGCAAAAGATGCAACAGGAGAATGATTCTCGCCGAGGTTCTGTTTTTGACTCTTTGCCTACTGAGGCCGATTACTATCGTGGGAGGTCTAAGAATCGGCGAGAACCAGGCTCTGGTTTGTATCACAACGATTTTTACCAAAATATCCGTCAGAACCTTCTATCGAGACTTGATTATGAAGAAAGAGGTCTGGCGATTGCATATCTTTTGGGTGACAAAAATGAATTAACAAATGTGACAAAGGAGAAAATTCAAGAAGTTGGGGTCTCTCATCTAATTGCAATCTCAGGGATGCATTTAGCGGTACTTGTTGGGATTGTAATTAAAAGTCTTAAGTCATCTTCAAAGCTTCTTAAGACATATTTCTGTGTTGCATTCGTGTTGTTGTATGTGGGGATGATTGGTCTAACTCCATCGCTTCTCCGTGCAACGATTGTGATCTTTTGTCACCTTTTTGCGTCCTATTTTGGAAGAAAAGTACTGGCGTCAAGGATATTAGTAGTGGTAGCTTCCCTGTCGCTCATTATTAATCCGGACAACCTAACCAATGTTGGGTGGCAGCTTTCAATGATGGCCTATACTGGTATCTTAATTTTTTACCCAATGATAGAGAGCTTCTTGTTTGGAAAAGGTAATATAAAAAGAAGTGTAGGGAGAAAAAATAAGAATAGTATTTGGCAAAAAATTTGCAGGAAGAAACGGGAAGATATAATCTTTGATTTACGTACTGGAGTATTAATGTCGCTAGCCGTAAATTTACTGACGATACCGATTACATTATTTGTCTTTGGTTATTTCTCTATATTATCTTTTCTTGCAACCTTGATTTTGTCGCCGATGCTTCCAGTTATATTGGTATCAATAATATTTGTGGGAATAATGCCTCTGACGCTGTATCGTTATGCGGGAGTTTATTTAGTAGGTGGAGTTGGATTAATTAAAATACAGCTTAGAATTATCAATTTAATTTCGGACTGGCAGTATTTTGCAATACATGTGCCTAAAGGAAAGGCGGAATATTTATTGCTCTATCTTCCGGTGCTCTATTTATATTTCTTTTTGCGAAAAAAGAATATCCAGATAGCCAAAAATAATACTAGTGAGCAGGACGAATCTATTGAAAGGAGAAATGAAATGCAGAAAATCGGCACTTATCTTGTCGAGTGGGAGAAACAACTGCAGCTGCGGTGCAAGAATCAGAAAAATTACAGTAGCGTAGCAGAAACACCTAACAATATGAAAAATGGTGGATGATCCACTATGTGATTGCTTGAAATAAAGTGATAGCGGAAGGAGGAAGATAAAGAATGCGAGGACCGTGAACTCAATGTAATTTCTTGGAATATTTGGCAGAAGATTAGATATGAAATTGGTAATATCTGTATTAAAAAGATTATTGGTAATTGTACCTGCAAGGGTGGCTAGAATAGATGGTCCAAGATGACGCTTTGTAAGGTAGAAGATAAGGAATAATATTATCTCAATAATTAGAATAACCATAATTGTATTATATCAAAATATCTAGAAGTGTTGGGGCGGACAAAAATAAAATAGAGTAAGTGATTTTAAATGAAGAAGGAGCAAATATATGAGTGGATGATTTTTTGAAGAAAATATGAGTGTATGATTTTTTGATTACTCTATGTTTTTTTGGTTTGATTTTTGAGCTGAATAGGACGATTTTTACAAGCTATTCTACTAAAGAAGTGCTTGCTTATTAGAGAAAACTAAAAGAGCGCGGATGGGCTAACGGTGAAGGCTACGAGACCTGATGAAATATCGCGAACGATCAGATTTGAGGAGAGTTCGGAGCCTTCAATACGGTAGCGAACAATACCACTAGAGTCACGAGCCACCATATAATTCCCCGCCCCACCCTCGATGGTATATTGGGTCCCGTTGTTGTTAAAATAAAATACGCCGTTTTTAAGTAGCGCTTCTCGTAGCGTTGCCATTAAAATTATTCTCCTTGCTCAAAAATATTACTAGATTTGTAATATTCTAAAATAAAATATTACTTTTGTAAAGTATGGAACTGGAGAATTTGGCTATTTTGCAATACCTAATGATTGATCAGATAAGCTATCTTTTGCGAAAGGCTTTTTGACGTCATTAATATTGTTAATGACTGGTTTGATATTTTGTAAATACTCTTCAAGATCTTTCGCAGAAATAGAGCCATCTTCGGAAAAACGATAGGTGAGATTTTCGTCCATCTGAGAGTTCTCATGTTTTTCTGGTAGAAAGCCAGGACGAGATCGGTCGATATAAATATCTCCACTGGCGTGATAAAAATAAAGAGAAATGCTAGTAGTAATGATGGCAATAATAGTAGCCAAGATACCAAGGCGAATTAAGGCTTTGCCACCGCTTGAGGTATTACCGCGTAGATTAAATTTTATCATCTTGATTTTTCCTCGTTTTGACTAGATGTAATATTTGTTTGCGTTATCGAAGAATCTTCAGTTATATTACTCTTGGTGGAAGTTGAGGTTGAGGTTGAGTCGGTGGAATTATTGGATAACTTTTCTCTAAGCTGATTAACGGTCTTGAGGTGGCTTGAAAGTGCTGTATTTACTTTGTTGACCGATTCTTCTAATTGACTACGTAAAAAGCGTACATTTTCTAATTCACTATAAAAAGTGTCGGGCTGATTTTTACAATCAATAGAAATTAATGACTCAAGGCGCTGGCTATATGTCACAAAAAGATTGGTAAAACTATTTCTAGAAGTGATAGTCTCGGATTGAATTGAGATTAATGTAGAGTCTGGCAGGTTATTCTTGATCAGACGTACATTAAGTGGTGATATGTAATTCGAGAGTAGTGTCTGGTAATTAGTTCCTAGAATGACACGGGTTTTTGAATCGTTCCTCTGTACATTCTTAAGACTGGTTTGGATGGATGCGCAGTTCATAGAAATATTGCCGCGTTCAGTGTCATTTAATTTGCGATGGGTGATATTTTTGAGGATATCATCTTCGGCATAGACTGGGTGTGATAGGAAGATTGTCTGCGTGGTGGAAAAAACGCCGAGAAGTAGGCAGCAGAAAGCTGTAAAAATAGAAAGGCTAAGTTTGCTGGATGATGTTTTTTGTGGTGTACTAAACATTACTTGTGTCAATTATAGCATATGCAAGTTAAGGGAGTAGTGGACTAATAGCTTATTTATTTCGTTTTAGGATTACTTTTTGTTTTAGAAAATATTCAAGCCAAGATATCTAAGCTAAGATATCTAAGTTGAGAAAGCTAATAGTTTTTTAAAAAAACCATTAACTCCAGAAACCGCGTTTCTTTGCAGTGCGAAACTCTTCCAGTAGTTCTTTTTGTTTTTTGGAGAGATTGGTCGGAGTATCAACGATAATATTTACAATATGTGGTCCACGTTCTTCTCCGCGCATTGGTATACCATGTCCAGATAGCTTAAAAGGAGTGCCAGACTGAGTGCCGGCTGGAACCTTCATAGTGATCTTTCCATCGACAGTTTCAACTTCGACTTCACAGCCAAGGGCGGCGTCGATCATTGAAACATGCTGTTCAGAGAGAATAATGTAGCCTTCACGAGTAAGTGTCTTGTGTGGACGAACACGGATCTGCACAAGAAGGTCGCCAGCTTCACCAGTTTTGTCTGGGGCGGGGCCGCCACGACCGCGTAGTCGGATGGATTGACCATCATCGATACCGGCAGGGATTTTGAGTTTTATCTCGGACCCATCAATTTGAACAGTTTTTGTAGTACCAAAAACCGCATCTTCAAAGGAGATGGAGAGAACAGTGCGATAATCTGCGCCACGTCGTCTTTGTGTCCTACCGCCATTACCAAAGCCGAAAAGCGTGCTGAAAATATCATCAAAGCCACCTTCTCCGCCACCAAAATCAAAGTTAAAACTTTGGCCATTGAAGGAATATCCGCCACCTCCAAATGGATTGCCGTTTGAAGATGTGTTTCCACCAACACCAGCATGACCAAATTGATCGTAGCGTGCGCGTTTTTGCTTATCTGAGAGCACCTCATTTGCCTCAGAAGCCTCTTTAAATTTAGCTTCAGCTTCTTTATCTCCTGGATTGCGATCCGGATGATACTTAAGCGCAAGCTTTCGATAAGCTTTTTTAATTTCATCATCGGATGCGTTTTTGGAGACGCCTAAAATTTCATAATAATCTCTTTGTGTAGCCATAACTGGCAATAATTATAGTGTTTTAGCACTCAAAATGCAAGAGTGCTAAAGATTTTGTACAAAAAATAATTATTTAGGTTATAATGAGGCTATAAACGAGGAGTATACGATGAATAAAGATCGACTAATTCTGATTACAAATCCAGGTAGTAGTTCGAGAAAATATGCTTTATATCGAGGAAACGACTTCTTGTGTTCACTACACTTTGAATTTGAGGGTAAAAAAGTAATCTATACCTTAAAAAAGTTAGACGGCTCAAAAGAAAAAAGAGAAACTAAATTAAAAGATCTATCTTTTGTAGTAAATAATTTAGAGGAGATTTTAGCTAAGAAGGGTTATTTAGAAGGGGCAACAAAATTGGATGCGATTTTAGCCCGGGTGGCAGCACCTGGTAGTTATTTTGCGACCGACCATATTGTTGATGAGGAATATTTAAGGCAGCTCGACATTGCAAAAGAAAGGGCGCCGCTACATGCTCCTGTAATTGCTAGTGAAATAGAGCAACTGAGAAAAGTATTCAAAGAAACGTTAATTATTGCGATTTCTGACTCAGCCTTTCATAACGACCGTTCGGAGGTTGCAAAATCTTACGCGATTGATACCGAGCTTGCACAGAAATTTGATATTCAACGCTGGGGTTATCATGGATTATCGGTTGGCTCGATCGTACGATTTTTGAAGAAAGAAAATGCTCTTCCAGAGAAAATGATTGTTTGTCATATTGGATCGGGAGCCTCAATTACGGCGGTTGAAAACGGCAAATCTGTTGATACGACTATGGGATATTCGCCGCTAGAAGGTTTAATGATGGCTACTCGTGCAGGTTCAATAGATGTGGCTGCGGCACTAGCGATTAAACGTGAACTTGGGCTGAAGTCTGATGGTGAGCTTGAGAAATATTTAAATAAAAAGTGTGGTCTACTTGGCGTTTTTGGTAAATCGGATGATATGCGAGAGGTCATCAAGGGGTGTAATGAGGGGGATCCGCGTGCAAAATTGGCCCGTGAACTTTATGTATTGACTTTGAGACGCGCGATTGGCCAGATGGCGGCAAGTATGGCGGGGGTTGATGCGATTGTCTTTACGGCAACGATTGGCGAGAGATCGGATGAGATCCGCAGATTGGTGTGCGAGTCACTATCGTACCTGGGATTTAATTTGGATGAAGAGAAAAATGCCAAGGGTATTGATGGGCGAATGAATAATGTGGCGCAAGAGAATTCGAAACCAATATTTGTAATTAAGACTGATGAATCTGACGAAATGATTATGCGCGCTTTTGAGTTGCTGAACAAAAAATAGAAGCAGGGCTTCTAGATTTTTGGAGTATATATTTTCTTGGAAAATTACCTCTATTCGATAGAGGTAATTTCGCCATCTTTGAGATGGATAAGGCGTTGATTTCTGGATCCACGGAATTTGAGGGTAAGGTCTCGTTCGGAAAGAACAAAAGGTCCATCAATTAGAGCATCAAGAGTCTTAAAGAACTCCCATTGTAAGTTATTCTTTTCTTTTATTTCGTCATAAGTATAGCCAGAAAAAGACCAGACATTCCAACCAAGTTCTTCCTTAGCAAATTTGGCGATTTCGATACAAGCTGCTGCTTGAATTGATGGTTCACCACCACAGAAGGTCAGACCGGTTTGTCCTTTGAGCTGTCTAAGCTCTTCTTTGATGTCTTCAACGTCAACTAGGACTCCACCTTCTGGATCCCAAGTCTCCTGGTTTTGACATCCTTTGCAGTGAATAAAACATCCTTGAGTCCAAATAACTGCACGAAGTCCATATCCATTCACGATACTGTCATGCTCGATTGGACCTGAGAGCCTAATGTGTTGGCTGTCGGAACCTGGCACGGGTGATTTAAAATCTGTTGTCATATAAAAATCCTTTTGTAATTCCCCTTTCGTTATAACTAAAAGTTAGGAGGGGTACTCCTAACTTTTAGTGACTGCCTAGGAATTATTCTTTTCCAAGAGCAGAAGCTGCATTTGCTTTAGCGGATTCGCGAGCTGCTTTTTGAGCTTTGGTGTAAGTACCAGTAACGTTGTGTTTGACGCGGTCGTGCTCTTCAGCCTTCTTTCCATCATTCCAGCGTTCTAGTGAGCCGACGAGGTAGCCAGTAATGCGGCGAAGTCTCTCGAAAGGAACGTCATCTTCGACGCGTCCACATGATGGACAGCGGTCGCCGGCGATGATGCCAGAGAAGCCACAGACTGGGTCGCGGTCAACAGGGTGGTTGACGGATCCGTAGCCAATACCCGAGTCGTGCATTTTGCGAATAACTGCTTCAAAGGCGTCAATATTCTGTGAAGGATCACCATCAAGCTCGATGTAGGAGATATGTCCAGCTGGACAGAGTGCATGGTAAGGAGCTTCAATTTCGATTTTCTCAAAGGCTGAGATTGGGTAGTAGACTGGGACGTGGAAGGAGTTGGTGTAGTAGTCACGGTCGGTAACGCCTTTAATGACGCCGTATTCTTTGCGGTCGATTTTGGTGAAGCGACCGGAGAGGCCTTCAGCTGGGGTGCCAATAACACCGAAGTTAAGGTGGTATTTCTTTGAGTAGTCATCACAGCGTTTGCTCATGTGAGTGATAATATCAAGACCTAATTCCCTAGCTTCCTCAGATTCACCGTGGTGTTTGCCGATCATAGCAACGAGAGTTTCAGCAAGGCCGATGAAGCCGATTGAAAGTGAACCGTGTTTAATTACATCACGAAGAGTGTCATTTGGTTTGAGCTTTTCACTGCCAAACCAGTTGCCTTCGCCCATGAGGAATGGGAAGTTGCGGACGTGTTGGTTAGCTTGGAATTCGTAACGTTCGAGAAGTTGGTCTTTACAGAGATCCATGAGGCTGTCGAGTTCTTTGTAGAATCCGGTCCAGTCGGCTTCTTTGCGCTCCTTGAGAGCGATACCGTGCTTGATGCCTAGACGTACGAGGTTGATAGTGGTGAATGAGTTATTACCACGACCAGTGACGATGCCGTCAGATTCTGGGAAGACAGATGAGAATACGCGGGTGCGGCAACCCATGGTTGCAATTTCGGTATTGTAGTCACCTTTTTTGTAGTACTTAATATTGAAAGGTGCGTCGATGAAGGTAAAGTTTGGGAAGAGACGCTTGGAAGAAACTTCCATAGAGCGCTTGAAGAGGTCATAGTTTGGATCTTCTGGGTTGTAACTGACACCTTCCTTGAC
>JAEHON010000013.1:46583-55638 GCA_016112465.1 Candidatus Saccharimonadota bacterium
TCTTCATTTGAGGTTTCAATAACAGTTTCAGGAATTTTAAGTTTCTTGAGGGTTTCGTTGTCACCGTAGGCAATGTCGTCTGGAATCTTGATGTCAACTTTTTTGTCAGAGTATTTATTGTATTTTTCAAGATTGGAGCGAAGAGCTTTCTTGAAGGACTTATTTACACCTGGAGCCATAGCATAGTCAAAGTTTGGAATTGACTGACCACCGTGCTGTTCGTTCTGGTTTGCTTGGAGGATAATGGCGGCAAGGGCAGCGTAGGAGGCGATTGAGTTTGGAGTGCGGAGATGGCCGTGACCAGTATTGAAGCCACCATTAGCGAAGAGCTTGAGTGGGTCGGTTTGACAGCAAGTTAGGGTACCAGTAGCGTAGAAGTCAAGGTCGTGAATGTGGATGTCGCCATTGTCATGGGCTTTTGCAAAACGTGGGTCCATGAGTACGGTTTTGGCAAAGACCTTAGAGCCTTCAGCGCCGAATTGTAGCATTTTACCCATTGCTGAGTTGCCATCTACGTTAGCGTTGCTACGTTTGACATCAGAGTCTTCTGAAGCGTCAGCAATAGCGATGGTTTTATAGATACCCATAAGGTTTGATTTTGCATTACGGGTTGTGTTGCGTTCTTGTCGATAAGTGATATAAGCTTTAGCAGTTCGTTTGAAGCTTGAATCCATGAGAACCTTCTCAACTAGGTCTTGGATTTGCTCAACGGATGGAGTGCGTTCTTTAATAGTTTCACCAGCAAGTTTTACTACTTTTTCTGCCAATTGAGCGGCGCGGTCGTGCTTGAATTCTTCGGTGACTGCTCCTGCCTTAGCGATGGCGTCAGTGATCTTCTCTTGGTCGAAATCTACGATTTTACCATCACGTTTGACGATTTTTTTGAACATAAAAAATTACCTCCTTGATTGTGTCCAAATTTTCTTTCAAAGTTTTTTGATTAAATTTTTGTTATTAGTGTAATATTTGTGACGCTACATTTAGTGTCTGCAATTATTCTATGACACTATATGTAGTGCGTCAATAGAAAAAGCTTATATTTTTGTTGTATTTTATACACAGATTTTACAGGGATGGGAGTATAATATACAGAGTATGAAAATGAATAAAACTTTTGGAAAATTTGAGCCAAAACGCTGCTGGGTTGGTGATGGCCAGAAGATTTGTTATGAAACGCGCGAGGAAGCGGAGGTTGCGGCACAGGTGGCAGCTTATGATTATGGCGCACCAGAACTTTCGGTTTATAAATGTGAATATGGTAACCATTGGCATCTCTCATCCAATCATTTTGAGAAGAACTCTGGACGTTTCTAATAGAGATTATTTAATTAGATTATTATCTAATTAAATTTTATTATTAATCAGCGTACCTAATAAAAGTATTGAGTGTAATAAAGGATTTGTCGGAGGGGGCTAACATATTTTACGCCACAATCTGGTACTAAAGGAGTTTGGGTAACCTTAGCGATATAAGGGTTTGGGGATACGTGTTGACCTAGCTGATCAATGCTTTGAGTGTACTTGTTTCGATTCAAGGTCTGGCTGTTGGTTTTTGGGATTTTGGTTATCTTTTCAGATACCTTACGACCTAAAATACTGTAGTTAATGACTTTTATTTGATGGTCTGTGTCGCGGCTAAGATCAGTAATAGACAGATGATTTTGACTAGTGAATCCAGCTATGTAGTCGTCAATGATTATTAGGCGATATGGAAAAAGAGTTGTATCTTGTACTTTTTCTGGTTCTGGCAGGAAATATAGATCAAAATCCTGATTGGATTTTCCGTTTTCTTTGACAGTGATTTGAGTGTGGGAGATGGAATGTATTGGAATATCAATGCTTTTATCTACCGTATTGATTGATTGAATCTTGTTATTTTGTATGATATTCCACTCGATATTCTTTGATTCTCGGCTAGGAAAGCGCGCAAGGCGAGTCCGTGGAAGAATATTAGATGAAGACGAACTTAAGAGAGGTGAATTCATTAAATATTTATTTTGGATTTTGGACTTTGGATATGTATCCAGATTGAGATGAATGGAATCAAAACGGGGCTTCAGAATGTATTCTAAAGTGTTTTTGTATTCCAAAGCATTTTTCTGTTCGCGTGCGTCGGGTTGGTAAAAATTATTGATTATTTCTTCGTCAGATTGATGTTGTGAGAAGATAGATTTAGTAGACAACTTTTTCTCAAATGAGGTAAGCATCTGATTTGTGTTATAGAAAGAGACGGAAATCAATTTTTGGTTTATCAGTTTGTTCAATTCCTTAATTTGGTTACTATCTGGACTATCAAACGTATGAGTATTTTGATAAGTTGGAGTAACTATAAATAGCAGGTGTTTGTGATTCTTTTCCCATAAGCCATATTTAATTACATTTTGGATGGATGAATTGATTAATTTTGGAACATTAATGTCGTTAATGTTGCGTTGTTCCTTCATGTAAGAGCCAATAATACTACTAGCCCTAAATGGTGTGAGGGTCTCAGTATAGAGGCTAAGTCTTATCATGATTCCCTCTTTTTTGTCTGGACTTTTTGGCAAGTGGATAGGTTTTATCGGTTGTGAATTTTGTGGATGAAATAAATTATATTTATCAATTTCGGCTTGACTAAAGAATCCATAAGAATAGAAGGTAACGGATTTGCAGTTATTTTGATATGCTACATTGACGATTTTATTAATGAGTAATTGGATTTTGGAGTCCTCATGATAAGAGATCAGATTTGGAATCATGATATGAAGATCTTTGGGTTGATCATCTGTATTTTGGCTAATAGTTGAATCTAGTGATTTCTTGCTAAGATCTTGCGGAGAATGTTCTTCAAGTAGGCTTGATTTGAGTCTCTTGGCTTGATCTTTTGTAATCTTTAAGTCATTCTGCTGAAAATAATAAACCAAGTGTTGCTTATTCTTCGGTTTTAATGGTTTGAGTTTGAGATTTGATAATTTTTGTTCTTTAATGAGCTTGCGGTAGATTATTTCAGCTGCTTCCCTATAAGCGCCAAAGCGTGAATATGAAACATGTCCATTAAAAATTCGTGCTAGCATGGGACTATTAGGGGATTGTGTGGCATCAGTGAAACCAAAGGGGTCGATACTACTTCCGCAGATAAAATCGGCGATATTGCACCAAGCTCCAACTTTTTGATTAAAACTTCGTTTGATATAGGGGTGAAGTCCACCTAAAAGACCTTGCTCCACGTAGCAATCTGGAACGTTTTGCCGATAGGGTGAAAAATTTTTATTACGGCAGGCTGGTGGTAAAAGTCCAAAACCTTCGGGAAGATATAGTTTTGGATCACCAAAGCTAGCGTAGTAGAAGATTTTACGGGAATTAAATTTTGACAAAGTTTGACTTATTACCATGGCGCCCTGTGAGTAGCCAGCGAGAATAAAACGAGTGTTCGGGCAGCTTGAAGATACTCTATGGTAGAGATTTTTTAATTCTTGCATGCCAGTCTGAATGCTTTGACCAAACTCAAAAGACTGTCCACCGCTTAAAATTGCTCCAGAGATAATCTTAGGTTGCTCGATGCCAATAGCAGGATATTTGGCACCGTATCGGTTTGACTCGCCGAGTTGATAATAGCTATAAGTGAGACCATCTAGGCGGTTGAAAATATCTTTAATGGCATTTGAGAAGCTTTGGTGGTCAATATCATTAAGCCCCTGGCCGGAACCGCGTGCAAAAATTACGTAAAAATCTGAGCACGGCGAGGCCGCATTGGTTATTGGTGGATTGAAATGTGAAAAAAGGATACAAAGTAGCAAAGAAAAACAGTACATCAAAAATCTTCTAAGTCGTAGCATAAACAAGAGCCTAAAGATAGATTTTAGGTTTGGAAAAGGTTAACTTAAGTATGGGCTACTTTGATGGAAGATTCAAGGAGAAAAGATGGTTTTTGGACTTTTATTACTTTTTATCTCTGTATGTGTTGTAAAATAGACTTAGCATAAGCAAGATATTGATAGCTTTATTGATAGCTTTATTGATAGCTCTACCGATGACTCTATTGATAGCTCTATTGACGGATTGGTGCTTTTTGATAGATATATAGATAAGTTTGTGGATGGAATAGAAGTTGCATACTGATTGACAGATGTGGATGAGTGATATAGAGTTTTTGAAAAGGAGTGTTAATGAATCAAGATACGAAGCGTCGATAATGCACGAGACCATAAAAAGAATCGGGATTCGTATCTTTTTTAACGGTATTTTGCCAGAGCCAATAGAGGCCGGTGAGCTCTGAATAATTATGATTTTTGGAAGAGATGTGGGCGCCGGTATTGTCCAAGATAAGATTCTTAGGGAGAGTAACGCCTTTTTGTTGGCCTAAAAAGAAGTCCGAACCAACAAGGAGCGGCTGATAAAGAGAGTCGTCAGGCATGACGTACATTTTATGCGTGGCGACAATGACCTCCAAAGCTGGGCTTGTTCCCTTTTTCATTTAGATTATTATAGCATAGAAAAATCCTCCCAGTGTAGGAGGATTTTGGATGGATTAACGTTTCTTCTCTTTGACTTCGTTACGACCGAGATTCTTCTTTGTCTCTACGAAAACTACGTGTTTTCTAAGAATTGGGTCATATTTCTTCAAACTGAGCTTGTCAGGGGTATTCATGGTATTTTTCTTAGTGTAATAAGCACGGATACCAGACTCTTCAGATACGAGACCAACGAGTTTGCGTTTTGTATTACTCTTCTTTGACATAATTAGGGATATTTTAGCATGTAAAGTCTGATTTGTAAATATGTTCGAGGATGTGGTGGGTTAGCGTGGATTTTATATAAGTTTCGAGTTGAGTTAAGAAAAAGAAATATATACTACAACATAATAATTTAATATTTTTATAGCCACTTTCTTGAATCTAGATAGTTTAGAAAGTCAGACACACCTTGGCTGATTTCTTCTGGATGCTTTGCATAATATTCTAGGTGATCAGTTTTTTCTTCGAGTGCCATATGGCAATAAAAAGTAAGCTCACTGTATTTTTCTAATGGGTCTTCTGAGAATTCATCAAGGTCTCCAAATTCTTGATTGAGAAAATCGGAATAGGTTTTAATTTCTGGGATGAGTGATTGAAGCGCTATTATTGTATTGGCTTTAAGAATCTTATCTGCAATATTGTGGCTGTCTCTGATTGCTTTTTAATCTTCTCTTCTCTATTCATATGAATAATATAGCATGGTTAGCTTTTTAATATGAATCTTGATACGACATGTTAGATAAGGTTTTTATGGAGTATAATTATTGACATGACTAGAATAGATATCTTGAATAAGATCCTGAAAGAGCTTGAGAATATTAGCTCAGAAAGACCAGGAGATTTTATTGGTGGACTTGATGGATATGCCGATGATTATGATGGGGATAATTTAGGTGCGTTTATCTATGAGTGGGAGAAATCTGGATTCGGCGAGTTTCGAAAAGACTTTCCACTGACGACTGAATTATATGCTGAAATAGTTAGAAATAATGATGGAGTTGTGAGACCAAAAGCTGTATACGCGGCGATTATTTCTCATGCGAAAGATGCTTTGATAGAGGTAGAAAATTATAAAGAAGCTTTGGTGGAATTAAAAAATTATAAAGATAAACTTGTCTAAATATAGACTATTTACTATAAAATTTCTTTAATGAGAACTCTGTGATTTTATATTTTATAATTCGAAAAATGGGTCGATTTCTTGATTATCAGAATAATCAATGATGGGGTCAAGGGATTGATTCTCGAGAACTTGAAATTTTTTCTCAATGGTGTCTTCATAGACATCGAGAGATTTGAACGGCATGAACTGGGCGGCGCGTTTTTCAGATGAAAGAAAAGGTTTATTTGGTGCATGAAAATGCGGCAGACGCAGAATATCTTGAAACTCGAAATTTTCCGTTATTGGATTTTGCTCTTTTGAATTAGGTGATTCTGGATTTAGGATTTTGGGGTCGATCGATTCTATTTTAGGCACGGTGACCTCCGATCTGTGAATTGCGCTCGATGGTGGTGGCGCCTGGCCGGAAATTAGTTCCCTTTAATAGGGCATTTTTGCCATAGCGTTTTTGGATCGCCAAGGTGGCTTGTTGCAGACGGAGATTTTGTTCGGTTTGTTGTTCGGTTTTTTCCGTATTTGCAAAGAGGTCTAGCTGACGTAAAGGCTTTTCGATATTTTCTGAATCTTTTATGAGGTGATTGGTACCTAGGCTGAGCTTTCTGATTTGAAGATCAGCAGGAGCGAGGCGGTCGAAAAGTTTCTGAAATGCGGAAATAATTTCGGTGGAACTGGAGGTGAAATCTGATAGATTGAAGGATCCGTGGAGGTGAGGGGTGTGTAGAAAGTTGCCGTGGGGACGGGTGGCTTGGAGACTATGAATGTGGGGTTGAGAGGTATGGTTATGTGAAGCATTGGAGGAGTCAGTCGCGCCAATATCGAGAATGATTTGGTTGGTGAGAAGATGTTTTTCAGTGAGTTCGAGCGCTAGACCGTCTGCCATCTCGGTGATGATGGTATAGGCTTCGGGTTTTGAATAGGCGCGGTGAAGCACTTGACCGGAACAGAGACAGTGGTTTTTGGCGTGATAGTGTTTTATGTCAGAGATTGTGGCGGGTTCATACCCCCAGGCATGATCGATCAGTAGTTCGGCATTGACTCCGAAAACGCGATATAGTTTTTCATAGCCTGTAAGTGAATATCTAGCAATTTCTCCCATATTATGAATACCTAGATCTTGGAGGCGCCTGGCGTATCCCTGGCCGATGCGCCAAAAATCGGTGAGCGGAGTATGGGTCCAGAGTTTTTCGCGATAGGAAAATTCATCTAGCTCGGCAATGCGGACGCCATCGGAGTCACCGGGAAGATGTTTGGCAACGATATCCATGGCAACTTTGGCGAGATATAGATTTTCACCAATTCCAACCGTGGCTGTAATACCAGTGTGTCCTAAAACATCTTTGACGATCGTGCGGGCGAGCTGATGGGCGGACATTTCGTAGGTTTTGAGATAACTAGTGACATCAAGAAAGGCTTCATCGATGGAGTAGACATGGATATCTTCTGGTGCGATGTAACGAGCATAGATGGCAAAAATGGTAGAGCTAACTTCAATATATTTTTGCATGCGTGGAGGTGCGATTAGGAAAGAATCGCGCGGGACTTTTTTAAGAACTTGAAAAAGACGGTCACGGCCACCGACTCCCAGAGCTTTAAGGGCTGGAGATACGGCGAGACAGACGGTTTTGTCGGTTCTGGTGGCGTCAGCGACAACAAGTTTGGCCTTCAGTGGATCGAGTCCGCGTTCAACACACTCAACTGAGGCGTAGAAAGATTTGAGGTCGATGGCAATATAAGTGCGTTGCATATGTTTATATTTAACCATAAAAATAAAGTAGTGGTCTACTCGATTCTGAACTAACATCTCAAGTGTTGCACTTGAGGGGTTAGAATAGCGATTCCATTGAAAAATGTAGAAAATATATTATAATATAAGAACTTACATACGGAGCATAATTTAAATTAGGGTCTTTGTTGCACATTGAGAGGAGAGAAAGCATGAAAAGGTTGAATCGGGTGGCAGTTGTGCACGACCTGAGGTCGGCGAATCTGGTGACACACTCAGCACCACATCAGACAGATGAGGTTTTTGTGATTGCGATACTGTCGTTTTTGGGTGAAGTTAGAGTTTTAAGAACTGATGACGTGGAGGTGTTTGTAAATGCGGCTCGATTGAGGCGTGAGATTCGGATTTATAATACAAGAGATAAATATGGTTTATCGGCAAACGGGAAAAAGGTTCGAAGATTTTCAAAAAAAGTTTTATTTTTTTCAATGCGACGAGAAAACAGTGAAATAGAATGTTGCGGCCGGTGCAGCGGCAGACGGAAAGGCAGCGGGCGTCGGTGCGCGAGAGTGTTTGCGGTGTGAAAGCCGTGCATCCGGGAAGGTAGTTGTAATCGGCGCGGCGGCGTGAAGAGGAAACGAGATTCAGCGCGTGTTGTGACAGGTGAGGACATAGATAAGGGAGCGGTTTGCGGCCGGTGCAGCGGCAGGCGGAAAGGCAGCAGGCGTCGGCGTGCGAGAGTATTTGCGGTGTAAAAGCCGTGCGATAAGGAGAGCGGTTACAGTCAGCGCAGCAGCAGAAAGAGGGCGCATAGGCGGGGGCGCGAGGGGCTTCTGCGGAATTGGACAAAAAAAGCGCGGTGCTGTAAAGTAAAGACAGCACTGCGCGTTACAGACAGGAAGAGGAGGCTTGAGATGAGAAAAGACGACTGTATTTTTTGCAAGATTGCGAACGGTGAAATTCCGTCGACGGAAATCTGTGAGAACGAGGGTTACCGCGTGATTCTGGACCTCGGACCCGCATCGAAGGGACATGCTCTGGTGTTGCCGAAAGAACATTACGACAATATCACGGAGATGCCGGAACAGGCAATCGGCGAGGCGTTTTCGCTCGCGGGCAAGGTCGGCAAGGCGATGCAGCGGGGCCTCGGCGCCGCGGGGTTTAACCTTGTCCAGAACAACGGCACGGCGGCCGGTCAGACGGTGTTCCACTTCCACATCCACATTATCCCGCGCTATGAGAACGGCCCCGAGATGGTCGCGTGGACGCCGGGCAAGGCAGAGCCGGAAGAACTGCGGGCAAGCGCCGAGAGCATCCGCAAAGCGCTCTGAGCACGGCGATGGAGGTATATCGGAGAAGGCGAAATGCGCCGGTCACGGATTTTATGATCCTCATCAACGTGCTGGTGTTTCTCTACACCGCACTCCGCGGCGGCATGAGCGACAATGACATTCTGCTTCGCTACGGTGCGAGCTATACGCCCTATATTTTCGAGAATCACGAGTACTGGAGACTGCTCACGGCAGCTTTTCTGCACTTCGGCATACGGCATCTCGGGAACAATATGCTGGTTCTCTTTGTGACTGGCAACAGTCTGGAGCATGCGCTCGGGCATGTCAAGTACCTGATATTTTATCTGCTTTCGGCCGTCGGCGCCTCGGCCTGCTCCTATGCGGTCGAGGTGTGGATGAGAAGAGAAGTGCTGAGTGCCGGCGCTTC
>JAEHON010000020.1:0-16045 GCA_016112465.1 Candidatus Saccharimonadota bacterium
ATATGCAAGAGCTTACATATAAATATTATAGAAAAACGGGAACCAAAATAGTTTATATAGTCCTACATGGCAGCGGACCAGTTGGAGTAGAGACCGATTTTATATCATCTATATTTGATTCAATAGCAGCCACTAAGAACAGTGTACTATGTTTTAACTTTCCGTATTGCGAGAGAGAAGAAGAGGCTTCGAGCGGACCAGAATTAAAAGAGGAGATAGATGCGCTCAAGCGAGCTGTCGATTTTGCTTATCTTGAGGGGTTTAATAAAATTATAATTGTCGCAAAATCACTCGGTGGTATTATTGCAAGTTTCTATCTCGAGCAATATCCAGATGGCCAAATAGAGCTTTTGGTCCTTGGATATATTCCGAGTGAGATTAAACAAAGAGCTATTTCGCACAACTTAAAACTAGTCATTCAAGGCACAAATGATCGCTTTGCATCTCCAATTGAAGTTAAAAAGAATGTCGGTAGTCTGGTTGAGGTCATTGAAATCTTAGATGCGGACCATAGTTATAGGAATAGTAAAAAGGAGCCAGTTTATCAAGAGACTGCTATTAAGGAGTTAATGAAGTGGGTCAAAAAAAATAGGTTCAACGAACCCGGCCGATAATCATAATATTATCGGTTAAGTAGGCGTCACCCAGGTGTCAGATATTAACAGAAGCTGCCTAGTATGCTTCGCATACAGTCGTCTGATTCGTCGAAAATAAAAAATCAACCCCTACGGGTTTTATTTTGTTATTTTCTTCTTATGGAGCCGCCTTCGAGATTTGAACTCGAGACCCCTTCCTTACCATGGAAGTGCTCTACCACTGAGCTAAGGCGGCATATAAAAATTCCCACATCAATTTGACTGGGGATCTTAATGAACTAATGGTGCTGGAGGTAGGACTCGAACCTACGAAGGTGTAACCCGAGAGATTTACAGTCTCTTGTCATTGCCGCTAGACTACTCCAGCATTGCTAGGTGATTGTTCGCACTTTTGCCTAGCGCATTCCGATATTTGGCTCGCGCCAAGCATATCGTGAACAGATTTATTATAGCAAGGATAGATGGGATTATCAAGATTTATTTGGACTTTTTGTATTCTTGATATTTGTCGATCTTGTCGGTCTTACTTGCTTCAGTTTTGATAAGATCGATGATTTCCTGCTTGGTTTCTTCATCAGTTTCAGAGAAACCTGAGTAGGTTTTGTTGCCAATAATTATATATGGAACACCTTTTGGACTCTCGCCGAGGAATTTCCCAAAACTTTTCAAGAAGGCTAGATTATTTTTATCTTTCCAGACCTCAAAAGTATAGAGTGAAATCTTGTCACCAATTTCGGATTGTTTCTCGCCGAGGAATTCTGCGAGGTGCTTGCAATGAGGGCAACCGTCCCCCCAGAAGATATAGATATTGAGTTTATCTTTTGAGGGTTTAATGTCGGCTTCGGTGTTTTTGGCAAACTTAAAGCTAGAACTTTCGGACTCTTCAGTTTCTGAGTTATTGGTGCTTGAGTTCTGGGATTTTTTGTCTGAGTTCTTCGAATTTTGGTTGGAGTTCTTGGCGGCTTGTGCGTGGGTGTTTTTGTTACTGGAATTATTTTCTTGCTTGAAATTAAGACTGAGTGAATAGAGCATACCGCAAATGAGGCAGAAAACTGCGCCAGTGACGGCAAAAATTAGACGCTTTTTGGTTTTTGCAGCATTTGGAGTTTTAATATCNACTTTGATTTTTGGCTGATTAGTTTGCATTGAAGTACTTACCTGTATTATATAATTTACCATTATACTCGATATAGACGGAATAATTTCCGCGAAGTCCGTCTTTATTGATGTATTTTGTGACCATGATGCCGTTTTGATTCTCGTCTTCGGTGAGAATATCGACGCAAAGTGCAGTGAGAGGATTCTTGCTAATCTTGAGATTGTAGAAATTAGTGTTGAAGTTGCGATAGAGAGCGATTCTGACCTGGTCTTCACGCTTGAATTGTCCAGAGAAGACAAGGCGATCTTCTTCGTTTTTGAGTGTGATTTTGTGATATTTTAGGAATTCTTGGTCGACATCGGTATCAGTGATGACGCCTTGTTTTTTGCCAGAGACTTCGGTGACTCCGAGAGTACCGAGACGCCTTGCGTCGATGAGTGCGAAGTCCACTCCGGTATAGGCATCCATCTTTTCAACACGGAAGTTATTGGTTGGTGATTTTATTTCAAAAATTATTTTACCATCCTTAATTTCGACGGTATCGGAAAGTAGAGTGACTTTTCCATCGGTGAGTCCGGCTGGCTGATTAGATGGTTTACCGTCTGATTTAACGATGCCGCCAGAGTGGATGAGGTAATGGTCTTTGCTAAGATAGTCGACGTCAGAAATATATGGTGAATAGAAGTCGCTGCCACGTTCTTTGCCGAATTGCCAGATTTGTTCAACCGTTTTCTGCTCGGCATTTATTTTGTAGAGCACTCCGCGAGAATAGGAGTTTGCTGCCTGAACATAGGAACTCGGGTCTTTTGATTTATTATTGCCATTATCAAAGAGAAAGAGGTATCCTTCTGGGGTAAGTTTGACGGCGTGTTGAGACCATTGATATTCAAAGTTATCTCCGACAGGCTTTAAGAAATATTTTTGATATTCGGATGACCAATTCGTTGGGTCGCCGAGTAACCAATTGATTTTCTCTGTTGTGTAATCGATGCTGGCGACAATGTCCTGATGGCGACCAGAGAGGATGAGTGAATTGGTGTGTCGGTCATAATAAACTGAGTTATTGTGGAACCAGTCTTGTTTTGTCCAATTTTCACTTTTGCCGTCATCAGTTTTGAGAATTTTCTTCAAATCGATGGTTTTAACGATATTGCCAGTTTTGCGATCAAGTTCTACTACGTAATCCTCGACGGTGTCATTGGAATTTTCAAAGTTATTGGTGGCGACGATGAGATTACCGTTTTGTAGTTCGAAATAATCATGGTGATAGCCGCCTGGGAGAGAGTATTCGGCATAGATTTTACCGAGTAAATCTATTTCATAAAGGCCGGTCATATAATATGGTGGATTAGCAGGGCGCTCCGTACTGACTAGGAGGTGGCCATTATTTAGTCTTGTATTCTGCCAAAGTGTGGTGGTGGTCAGATACCAACGGACGTCGCCGTTTATGTCGTAGGCGACCATCTTGTTATTTTTAGTAGCTGGACTAAAGAAATAAAAATCGGAATTTAATTCGGTTTTATTTAGACTACTGACGCTTGCTTGGGGCAGACCAGCTGGAAGCGGATCAGTCTTAATTTTGAATTCACGATCAACTATTTTGACTAGACTCTTGAGAACTATTTTATCCTCTTCTGAGAGATTTGAATCTAGTTTTTTCTCAATTGGCTCCTCATAGGCAATGTGAATTATGTTTTCGGTATCTGGGTATAATCCGTAAATTGGGAGGAAATGCTTTCTTGTCTTTTCGAACTGGTGAGAAATGGTGGTCTTTTCGTCTCGGCCTTTTATTGTGACGGTTGGAGAAACTTCGTTTTCGGTTTCAAAAATAAAAAGTGCGGTGAGTGGTGAATTTTTGTATGGATTCAGAATGATATTTGGATTTTCAATATCAAATCCTGCGGATGTGAAATCTTTCTCGTAGGTTTTCTGGTCTGAGATAAGGCTTTTTGTGGTTGCAATTAGGTCTGTATTTTCGCCACGGCTGCTGAGGTAGGCTAGACTAAAAACGAGCGAGACGAGAACCAGAAGGAAAAACATAAAATGAGCCGTAAAATGGGTTGGGCGCTTGAACGGGTGCGTGAGTCGCACTCGGATTTTGCGATTTTTTGCGGATTTTTGTTTGAGCCTTAATGAAATTTCTGAAATTGTTTCAGACTGCTTATTATTAGTATTCGATTTAACCATGACCACCTCCAGTTGTTTATATAATTTTAGCATAGAAAACGAGGTAGGTGGTTTTTATTCTTTTAATTAAAAGATCCGTGTGTACTTCATACGCTTTGGCTATTCGTCGAAAAAAATAGAACATAAATGTTCTATTTGTTCTTTCACTCAAAAGAGCCGTGTGTACTTTGTACACCCAACTCCATTCGTTCAAGCTTCTGGAAAAATAAATTTTTCCATAAGTTTTCACTCATGGAGCCGTGTGTACTTTGTACGCTTTGGCCATTCGTCGAAATAAAAATAGAACATAAATGTTCTATTTGTTCTTTCTCCTCATGGAGCCGTGTGTCGGCTCTGCCCCGACGACCTGCCGCTTACAAGGCGGCTGCTCTACTAACTGAGCTAACACGGCTTACTGGTTTATTCTATCAGAAATAAAAACGGTGCGCAAGTCCTAAGTGTTTATTGAATCATGCGTGGGCGCTTGTTGGTGTGTCGAGAGGACGAGGTTGTGGTGCTGAGTTTTTTGTCGCGCGAGGTGGTATTGCTTAGGCTATTGCCTTGATCTTTGACGATAGTAGGTTGCTTAATAATTGCAGATTGATTGGCGGCAATTGCGGGTCTAGTGGTTGGTGTTTTTGTTTTTGCAGTAGCAGGATTAGAGGTTTTACTTAATGAGTTTATGGCAGCTTTCTTTAGCGCCTTGATTGGGGTGTTGGCGCGAGGATAAATGATTTTTGGTTGCGGCCTGGACATGCGTACCGGGGCGGGCTCTTTAATCTTCTTTTCTTTCTTCTTGGCTTTTTCAAGTTCTGCTTTTTTGAGTGCGTCGGCGGCAATTTGTTGCTCAATGCGAGCGGTCGTAATTTCGATATTTTCTTGATCGCCGGCTTCTTCATAAATTGTGAGAATTTGTCTTAATGTGGTGGTTGATTTATCGAGATTATAAGCAGATTCGAGAGCTTCGATGGCGGATTTTTTGTGTCCAAGTTTTTCTTCGGCTTTTGCAAGGGCCAGAAAGCGAGCAGGTACTGAGCTATCAAGCTTTAAGGCTTGTTGAAAGGCCATGGTAGCTTTTTCAAAGGCACCAGTATCAAGATAACTCAGACCAACGTTATGTAATGACATTGGATTATTGTCAAGTGACTGCGCAATTTCAAAACATTCGATAGCTTCATCGTAATTTTGGGCTTTAGCATAAAGAATACCGAGACGGTTGTAGGCTGCTGCATTGGTTTCATCGAGCTTCAAGATGGTGAGCAGGGCTTTTTCGGCACGCAAGGTTTTACGACTATTCATACTATCCTTGGCGATGGTCCAAAGTTTTTTGATTTCTGCGTCGTATTTTTTTGTATTATCTTTATTTAACAATTTTCTAGAAGCAAGAACTGGCTCGAAGAAAGCGAGGAAAATTGCAAAACCTAGAATTAGTAATGCGCCTAACATATTGATTTATTTTACCATATTTGGGAGGGATTGAAAAATAGTATTTAGATGAGGTTTTTAGATGAGGTTTGCGACTAGTTGGAGTTTTTTGTTGCCGTTTCTCGCGATGTTATCATAAGCGGTGCTGAGGCCGTTGATTTTTTTAAGGAACTGCTGGTTTTTTGTTTTGAAGTAGGATTTATAGGCGAGTTCGATGGTGGTCTCAATAACTTTGAGAATATAAGACTTATCGGAGTCAGCTTCACCGTCAGTTTTTTTAGCTTTTTTCTTTGACAGCTCCTCTGCGAGAGTGAGAAGAGTAGATTTATCTGCGACTAATAGTTTTTTGGCATAATCCATTATTTCTGGGGAGACGGACGGTGGAATGGAAAGAGAGTTGGTCTTTTTGATATAAAAAAGCATGGAACGAGAGCGAATGGTTGGTAGAAGACGGGAAGGGTGAGTGGTGAGCATGATGATATGGATATGATTCCCCGGTTCTTCGGCGGTTTTGAGAATGGCATTGCTGGCAGAATCGGTGAGTTGTTCTGCGTATTTAATAATAAAATATAGCTCTTTAGTTTGTTTGGTGCCGGTTAGGGCAATCATCTCCCTGACATCATCGATGGAGATGAGAGAGCTCGGAGTTTCTGGGACGATTTTAATTGCCGGGCTCAAGGTTAGCTCGGTTTCGGGATCGATTACAAAAATTGTAGTGGAGAAGGTGTCGATGATATTTTTTAGGTTTGTGAGGCTTTCGAGGAACATATTTCCCTCTTAATCTTCAAAGATATTAAACTCTGGTGGGAGAGGGGCTTCAAAAGTTCGGCGGTCACTTTTAGGAATGGTGATTTCAAGCGCCTTAGCGTGTAGATAGAGACGATCGGTGGAGTCTGGCTTGGCGGAACCGTAGACGCGATCTCCTACGATAGGGGTGCCAAGATATTTGAGATGGACGCGGAGCTGATGCGTGCGACCGGTGGTTGGCTTCAATTCAATTAGTGAATAAGTCTTACCTTCTTTAAACTCAGTGCCGGTGAATCCTGTTTTTTCAAGGGCTTTACGGATTCTTTGAACGTCTTGATGGGTAAACTTTTGAGTTTTCAAAACTTGGTAATAAGTTTCAGATTCTTTGCCGCCAGCTTCAACGATGAAAGTGGTTGGGTGTTTGAGATTGCGTGCGATCGGGAGATTGATTACTGCATTGTCGAGTTTTGGACGACCTTCAACAATGGCGTAATAGGTTTTATGGGTTTTTCTATCCTGAAATTGTTTCCTAAGGAGAGTTTGGGTTTCTGGATTTTTAGCCAAAATTACAATGCCGCTTGTGTCGCGGTCAAGACGGTGTACGAGAAGTCCGTAATCTTCGAGGGTTGGTTCAAGACAATAGTCGCCTTTAGCCATGCTGAGTAAGCCGGCTGGTTTGTTGAAGACTACGACATTTTCATCCTCATAGATTGTTTCTGGTTTAACTTTTTTCGCCTCCTCCATTTTTGTCTCTGGATTAGTCAATGCCTCTGGAAGTTTAAGTTCAATTTTTGAATCTTCACTTAGTGGGGTGTTTGGTTTTGTGGCAACTTGACCATCAACAAGAACATAGCCAAGCTTAATAAAGTTTTGCAGTGTATTGCGATTAAATTCAGGATGGAGCTTGACAAGGGTGTGGTCGAGACGAATGCGGGGTTGCTTTTCGGATTTTTCGCTCAAAACTACATCGCCGTTGATGACGCGAGAGAGTGATGGTTTACTAAATTTTTTTCCAGTTCTTAACATTTATTATATTATAATATATTTTCTTAAATTTTCCAGTCGAGGCAAGTTTTATTCGAGGATCATCTTGATCATCTTAATCCCACAGCTTTTTGGACCTCAAATAGTTTCGCTTTGGCGACTTGATTTGCATAGTTCTCACCTTCGTTTAGAAGCTCGCGTACTGTTTCGTCTGGGATGGCATTGGCTTTTTCCTGGAAACTAGTGAGGAACTCGGAAACGGTGGCGGCTACGTGCTTCTTAAAATCACCATAACGAGTTTCGCCGGCCCAGGTTGCGATGACTTCCTGAAGTGGTTGATTTGAAAGAAGCGATTCGATCTGGAGTAGATTGGAAATACCTGGTTGATTAAACATATCAAACTGAATTTTGGCAAATGAATCAGTGGTGGCGGACATAATTTTCTTGGCGGCTTGAGCTGGAGTATCAGACATCATGATCTTGCTATTTTTGGCAGCGGCGGATTTACTCATTTTCTTGGTTGGATCCTGGAGGTCACGAATTCTTAGGCCAGATGGCGTGTTTTTGTCTTTATCACTGAAGGTATTGTTGAGAGTTTCCATGAATTTGACTTGTTCGCTAGTTTTTTCTGGAATAACAAAGATTTCACCATATTTGCGATTAAAACGCTCAGCAATATTGCGAGTTAATTCAATATGTTGAAACTGATCTTCACCGACCGGGATGTAGTTTGCGCTATAAAGCAAGATGTCGGCAGCCATGAGGATTGGATAATTAAAAATGCCAACATTGGTAGAACTGTCGCCGTCATGGCTTTTTTCTTTATATTGAGTCATGCGAAGTGCTTCGCCCATGGAAGTGTGGCAATCGAGAATCCAGCAGAGTTCAGAGTGGGCTGGGACATACGATTGACGATAAATATGAATATTGGAATTTAGTTCGAGTCCAGCCGCAAGGTAGTATTTGAGCTCACGAATGGTGTTTTGCTCGAGATTACCTTCAACCTCGCTAATAATTGAGTGGAGGTCTGGAATAAAAATATTAATGTGATGGGTTTTTGAATATTTATTGGCGAGGCGGACCATTGGGAGAAGCGCACCTAGGAAGTTACCGAGGGTGATTTCGGTGTGAGTGCGAATGCCTGTAAGAATTGTTTTCATAGTAAAATTATACTTCAAAAATAGGGGTTATGCAAAGTGAATTAAGATTGACATTCAAAAATTTTATCAATCAACATCCTGGTTATGCAAAGTGAATTAAGATCGACCCGGCTGTCGAAATTTAAAAAGGCCCCAAATGGGGCCTTGAAGGCGGAGTGAAAAGTGATTATTTCTGGTATTTCTCGTTGGTTTTGAAGATAAAGAAATCTTCATCGTAGTCGAGTTCGTAATGATGTTCATACTGATCAATGTGTTCTTTGATTGCATCTGCAGGTGCTTCGTCTCCTTGGAAAGATACCTCGAAGTTATAGTTACTGTTCGGCTTGCTGATGACTTTACAATAAGCGCCGAGACTTTCGAGACGGTATTTGAAGCCGCCAACGCATTCTGCAGGCACATAAACACTTGCGATAAGATTTACTGCCATGGCTTTTCCTCCTTTGAATGTACTCCCGCCTTTTTGGAGTATAGCACAAAAAAGACTTCTCGATGGAAGTCTTTTGTTTTTCTCTAGGATGGTGGAGTATAAGGGATTCAAACCCTTGACCTCAGCAATGCGAATGCTGCGCTCTATCAGCTGAGCTAATACCCCAACACCTTAAGTATACTATATATTTTAATTTTATATATTTTAATTTTCGCGGATGGCTTTAATGATTTTTGCGAGAGTTGGTCTGGTGCCGTACATTAATACACCAACACGGTAGATCTTGGCAGCAATGTAGCCGATAAGGGTGGTGGCGAGAATGAGGAAGGCGACCGAAAGTAGGATTTCAAAGCCTGGAACTTCACTCATCGCAATGCGGGTGAACATGGCCATTGGTGAGGTGAGCGGGAAGAGGGAGAGTCCTTTCATGAGCTCGGAATTAACGTCGCCACTTGTCATGGCATTGGTGGAGACTACGAACCCAGCAACAAAGATGATTTGGATTAGCATGACGACTGATGAAAGATCTTCGATTTTAGAGACGGTGGAAGCCATGGCGCCAAAGAGGAATGAATAGATGAGAAATCCTAGGAAGAAGAAGATAAGTAGGTAGCCGACGAGTGAGGCTGGGAAGTTGAATAGAGTGTTGATGACGGCGTTGGTCTCGAAATAGGACTTATTGATATTGTAGGAAATGAAGGCGGATCCGAAAATGGTGGCAATTTGGAAGATGCCGGCGACACTGGAGGCTAAAATCTTTCCAAACATTAGGGCGACTGGACTAGCGCTAGTAATTAGTACTTCCATGGCACGAGAGGTCTTCTCTGTCACGACGCTCATTGCCACTTTTTGACCGAACATCATAATCACAAGATAGAGGACAAAAACCATGACATAGGCGTACCAGAAATTTTTTGTACCATCTTCGCTAATACTTTCAATGGTGTGGGTGATATTTGGATTTTGAACTTCGGCGATCTGGGTATCGTTTAGGCCATGTTTTTTAAGATAAGCGTGTGAGTAGAGAGTCTTGAGGAGATTATCCATTGTGTTTAGATTTGGATCTAGTAGAGCTGAGACATTAGCTAGGTAGGTATAGGATTTTAAATCTGATGACAGGACGAAGGCAAACTCGACAGACTGCTCCTTGATCTGTTTTTTGATTTCATCAACTGAGTCGTTTGTAATTTTGACATTTTGCTGTGGAAAACTTGCAGCAATGGCCGGGAGAAGTTTTTCTAGGTTAGTATTATCGGATTTGACTAAAACCTCAGACTTTTTCTCTTCACTTGTTTCGGCACTCTTTGATTTGTTGATGATCTCGCCAATGCGTGGGGCAAACAGAAAACCGGAAACCGCAAGAATCAGGATAAGAGTCGTGATGACAAACATCTTATTTTTGAAATACTGAGATAGCTCGTGCTTAAAAATTATAAAAAACTGCTTCATGTTAGGCCCTTTCTTCCTCTTTTAATTTTTCAATTTCGGCAATTTCTTTTTCGTCACCGGCATATTCAACAAAGATGTCGTTTAAAGTTGGTTCTAACACGCCGATGCTATCAATATCGTATTCTTTGACTAATTTTTGCATGACTTTTTGTTTTTGATCAGCGGATTCCATCTTGAAGACTAGGTTTGTGCTATCCTCAAGTTCAGTTTGATCTTTATAGTCGGTTTTGATCTTTTTGGCGTCTTTGGATTCGATTTTAAGCTTGTCGCGCTGATAACTTTGTTTGATTTGTTTTATATTGCCCGTAATCATGATTTCACCATTTTTCATAATTAGGATATCATCACAGAACTCTTCGATGTAATTCATTTGATGGCTGGAGAAAATCACAATTTTATTTTGTTTGATTTGTTCTTTTACAACGCTTTCGAGTAATTTGGCATTGACTGGGTCAAGGCCGGTGAACGGTTCGTCAAAAACCACAATATCCGGGTTATGGGCGATGCTTGAGATGAGCTGAATTTTTTGCTGATTCCCTTTTGAAAGAGTGTCGAGTTGTTTGGTCTTGTATTCTGTCATATTGAGAAAATCAAGCCAGTAATTAACGGATTCTTCTGCAGCTTTTTTCTCCATGCCCTTCAAGGTAGCGAGATAAACGAGTTGATTAAAAATCTTTTCCTTGGGATAAAGTCCACGCTCTTCAGGGAGATAACCGAAACTTACCGTTTTATAATCCAGTTGTTTGCCATCTAATAGTACTTCGCCACCATTAGCTTTAAAAACATTCATGAGGATGCGAATTGTCGTGGTTTTTCCGGCACCGTTGCGACCAAGTAGGCCGAAGGCGCGACCACTTTTGGCGGTGAAACTAATGTCGTTTAGGGCAATTTTCTTGCCGAAAAGTTTTTTGATATTTTTAAACTCTAATTTCATATAACTCCTTAGTTTAGGCCGGGAACTTTAAATTGTTTTGATAGTGCGATGACTTCTTGATGAATTTTATCTAGTTCAGATTTAAATTCTGGTTCTTCTAGGGCCTCTTCAGTCTTGGTCTTTTGACAGATTTCCATCACTTGCTTCATCCAATCGGCAATCTGTTTCATTTCAGCTTCTTTCATGCCACGAGTGGTAACGGCTGGAGTACCAAGGCGTACGCCGGAAGGACGGAAGGCGCCACCTTTGTCGCCAGGGACGGCATTGGCATTTAAAGTGAGTCCGACCATGTCGAGGGCGCGTTCGAAGAATTTGCCATCGATGCCGAAACTATCTTTGACATTTGCAAGGATGAGATGGTTTTCTGTGCCTCCACCTTGAAGAATGAAGCCGTTATCTTTCATTGCTTTGGCGAGAGCTTTGGCGTTTTTGATAATTTGATTGGCGTAGTCTTTGAATTCTGGTTGAAGAGCTTCCAGGAAGGCTACAGCTTTGGCGGCAATTACATGTTCGAGTGGACCACCTTGGGTGCCTGGAAAGACGGCGCGATCGATCAGGATTGGGATGTTTTCTAGGGTGTGTTCAGGTTTTTTGAGTGGAGAAGCAACATTGCCATTTGAGAGGATGAGTCCTCCACGAGGGCCGCGAAGGGTTTTGTGGGTGGTGGTAGTCATGACGTGGAAGCCAAAATCAAGCGGATTTGGGTGAGCGCCACCGGCGATAAGGCCTGCAACGTGAGCCATGTCGGCCATTAGAAGCGCGCCGATTTTTTGACCAATTTTGGCGATACGTGCGAAATCTGGGATTTTCATGAAGGCGGAATAGCCAACGAGAATAATCTTTGGTTGTTCTGCTTCGGCTAGACGTTCAATTTCATCGTAATCAAGATCGCCAGATTCGGTAGTGCCATAAGAAATGAAATTATAAATTTTGGCGGAACGTGTGACTGGGGAGCCGTGGGTGAGATGACCACCATGTCCGAGGTTCATGGCGAGAATTTTATCACCAGGCTGGCACCAGGCAAAATAAACCGCCTCATTGGCATTAGCACCGGAATGAGGCTGGACGTTAGCGTGGTCAGCATGGAAGAGTTTCATGGCACGAGAGATCGCAAGACGTTCAATACGATCAACATTGGTTTGTCCGCCATAATAACGGTAATTAGGGAGGATAGTTTCTTCAATTTTGTCTTCTCCCCAGTCAAAATCTGAAAGTGGGTTGCGATTTTTGACTTCGGACTCTTGCCAATCTAGACCATCAAAAGAAGGGTAGCCTTCAGAGTATTTGTTGGTAAGGACGGACCCCATAGCTCGTAAGACATTTTCGGAAACGTAATTTTCACTTGGGATGAGTTCGAGTCCTTCAATTTGACGCTTTTTTTCTTGCTCAATTAGATTGAAAATAGGGTCTTGTACTGATTTTTTAGTATTTTCTAACATAACTTTACCTTTTCTGATTATTTAATTTTTTGATATAAGTTATGAGTATAATTTAGTACATATTGACCTTCCTTTGTATCTACTATATCACTGTTTTTGCCGAGTTCAGTTACTTGATATTTATTTTTGTCGAATTCTGGGAAGTAAACATCAGCTTCTTTGTCTTCCCCATCTACTTCCGTTAGATAAAGTTTATTGCAGTATGGTAAAAATTGCTGATAAATTGAGCCGCCGCCGATAACAAAATATTCCTGCTCATCGTTTTTATGCTCATTAATAAATTCTTGGAGGTTATGCAGAACGGTGACTTCTTTTGGGAAGGTTGGCTCTTCGTCTGGTGACAATACGTAATGCTTGCGACCTGGCAACATTTTAGGGAGGCTTAAGAAAGTGGTGCGCCCCATGACGACAGGAAAACCTAATGTGGTTTGTTTAAAAAATTTGAGGTCGCCAGGGATTTGAAAAACTAGGCCTCCTTTTTTACCTAATTCGCGGTTTTTGCCGATGGCGGCGATGATACTAAAACTCATGTGACTCCTGTTTGGACTTAATATTATTTTGGTTAATCGGCGTATTCTTCTGGTGGTTAGCACATTCTGCTGTTAAGGCCTTGACGCAACTATTCTGTAACTGGCATCATGATGCGGCCCTGATGTTTATAATCAATCAACTGAATATCTTTTAGTTCTTTTGAATTATCGAATTTGAAAAAATCGGTGATCTCAGGATTAATATAAAGTTTCGGAGCCTTGAAAAGTGCGCCGTCTTTTTTAAGTTTTTCGTCACGACGGCGGAGCTGTTCTTCTATGCCGGGGATTTGATTTTCATAGATATGGGCATCATTGATGACATAGGTCATGAGGCCTGGTTCCAGGTTGCAGACTTTGGCGATTAGATGGCAGAGTACGGCATACTGAGTTACATTAAACGGCATACCGAGGGGTACATCGTTTGAGCGGACCGTAACAATGACGTTAAGTTTTTTATTTTCAGAGACGCTCCACTGAGTATTCCAAACACAGGAAGGTAGAGCTGCGGTTTTTAGCCATTCATTCTGCCAAAGCGACATGATCATGCGGCGGTTAGTTGGATCGGTTTTGATGGTTTCGATGAGACCTTGAGTGAGTTGATAATGATTAACGATCCAGCCATAAGCAGTACCAATTGTGTGAGCAAATTCCTTGCCAAAATGTTTGCCTTGATAATTCCCCTCTGCATCAATCTCCCATTGGTCCCAGATTTTAATACCACGTTCTTGGAGCCAGCGCACGTCATTACTTTGTGCTTGATAAAACCAAAGCATTTCGAGGACGGCGGACTTAAAGGCGACAAATTTGGTGGTAAGGATGGGAAATTCTTCCGATAAGTCAAATTGGAGAATTTGATGAGGAAGCCTGATGGTTGTAGTCGGTTTTATTGTCTGGGCTAAGTGATTCGGAAAATTCAATTTTGAAGACTCTCCAGTTGATTTTTCCAGAACTTTCGGATTCGTGGTGACCCGTTCTCCGGTAGTGAGAATTTTTTGGCATAGTGTTAGGTATTGTTCGTCAAACTTACTCATAGACCTCCATTTTGGTTAAGTATAGCATACTTCTTACGATATTGAAAAAGCCCCAGCATAAAGCTGGAGCTTAGAGGTATGATGAGCTCATTTCTTCTGGAACGTATGCAGGTCGTATTCTTTATCCGAGATGCCAAGTTTTGTGACAATTTCCTCCCAGTTGTCGTACCATTTTCTGCGGACATCGATGATGGCGGCGCGGATAATGTCAAGGAAAATCGGAAAATAGCTGTACTGATGATAATCCTTAATGAAACCTGCAAAGAAAATGTCGACCAGTTTATCGCTGTTCATGACCTTTTCGTATTCAGATTCGCGTTTGGATCCGGTGCCTTCCGGGACATTTGCGTAATGCCCGCAGTGGTGATGCTGTTCATAGACAAGTCCGCGCAGGATTGCGTCTGTTTTATCGGCAAGTTTGCAAAGTTCATGCACTTTCAATTCTTCACCAGTTAATTCCTTAGGTGACCCGTTAAAGATATCGAAGTCATTTAAGATGGCTTCTTTTACTTCATCGGGGAGATGTGAGATATTTTCGTTCAGACAAGTGTATTCGGCCAGATTGATGGCCGCTTTGTCTCTTGTGCCATTATCGGGTGTGTCGCCGGCAGTCGTTTCTCCAAGGTCGTGAAAACGCATTAATCTCCTGCATCTCGCATAAATTTTCGGTGATCCTTCATCTGGATAGAACATTTCCATCAGCTCGATCAGAGTCATAGTACCAAGTGTGTGCTCTGCCACTGACTCTGCCCTTGAGTAGTCCTCGGCGTGACTGTCGTCATTATGGCAGCCATAGTTGGTGAAGCCGACACGCAGTATATAATCCTGTTTTCTGGTGTTGGCATAGGTCTGCCAAATGCGGAAAGAAACATCCTTGTATTTTACAGAATACACCATAGTCGCAGCCCCCCTTTTTTCTTGTTTGCTCTTTAAATTAGTTACAGTAAATACATTTGCCTCAATCAGGTCTGCCGCCGGATAATCCGGTTTGAGCGTCCTGGTGTACTCCGACTTCACTTGGTAAGTGCGGTCTGAGTAGTTGAAACATCTTTGACTCATGTTTAACCTCCTAATGTACTATTAATAAAGACCGGGCAATCCAGTCTTAATATTATCGGTATTATAGAACTATATACTAATTTAAGCAACCATTTGCGGTTTCGTGCTTGTGCTTGCAAAATATACTGTTTAATTTTAGAATATGTTTTAACTTATGGATCTTTACAAATATGGAGGTGGTTATGTTGGAAAAAGAAATGTCTTTGGAAGATCGTGAAGAAGTAAAAATGACAAGTACTTTTCTGCGTGGCTTTGCTAGCGCGGGAGGGTATGTGCAGATTCTATCAGCACTTGGTTATGCGACAAGGAAACACGCGGGACAGTTTCGCAAGAATGGGAAGCCGTTTATCTTGCATCCGTTAAAAGCGACGACATATGCGATTTCTTGTGGAATGAAGGATGATATTCTTCTGGCGGCAATTTTGCTACATGATGTGCCGGAAGATACGTTCACGCCGGTGACTGAATTGCCTTGCAATGACGAAGTGAAGCATGCGGTGGAATTGATGACTTTTCGTCGTTGTGATGGGGAGACGAAGCTGCAGGCCAAACGTCGATATTATGCGGGGCTTTTGAATAGTAAATATGCATTGCTCTGTAAGGCGTATGATCGCGTAAATAATATTTGGACATTGTGTGATCTTTCGCGCGAGGCGATCATCAAGAATGTGTATGAGACGGAATTTTTCTTGATGCCGTTACTACACAAGGCGAAGTCGATCTGGCCTGAGTTTGCAGATCAAATCAGTGGACTGCGTGAGATTTTTCGTGGAACTATCTATATGTATTCAAAAACATGCGGTTTTGAGGTACCTTGCGAGGAACCGTCGGACGATGAGTGGTCTGAGATTCTCGGAAGTTAGGGGACAAAATGTCCCCTTTTTATTCTATTGTGATATAATATGTTTGTCGGGGCATTAGCTCAGTTGGCTAGAGCGCTTCAATGGCATTGAAGAGGTCATGAGTTCGAGTCTCATATGCTCCACCATTTATTGTCTT
>JAEHON010000020.1:16142-38499 GCA_016112465.1 Candidatus Saccharimonadota bacterium
TATTATCCAAGTTTGGATATTGAGAGTTGCGATGAAGATGACGTTGAGTTGATTTATCGGTTCCCTCATCTTTGCTCTAAATGTCATAGTCCTATGACTCAGATTACGCATCAGGAACTGGAACAGAAAAGATGTGCTACTTGTGGCGAAAAATACCGAATTGATGAGTTTTCGTTTTGGGACTAGAAGCCGCCGCAAAAAAATATTTCACTGTTTTTTATTTTACTGTTTTAAAATTATTTTGCTGATTTATTATTTTATTTTTTAACAAGATTTATTTAGTCTTCTTTTCTTTAAAAACGATTAGTTTGGAAAAGATATAGTTCAAGACTGTTGTTACTACACTACAAAGTAGTTTCCAGATGAGTTTATCTTGCTTGAAGTTGTCGACCATAAGCCACATTAGGAAAACTTCAACGCCGAGAGTAACTAATCTGACGATCATAAACGTTACTGCTTCCTTGGTGGTTTCCTGGGTATTTTTTGATTTACTCTTGAAAACCCAGATTTTATTTGTAACGAAGGCGAATATCACGGCAATAACCCAGGCGATGACAGTAGCTGCAATGGTTTCTAGATGGAAGACAGTTGAGAGAATCCAAAAAGAGACAAGATTAATTAAGGTAGTCATGGCGCCAAAGAAGAGATAGGTGATGACTTCAGAGTATTTTTTGAGGAAGGCCTTGAATTCTTTTACCGAAGTTAGTGCTTTTTTCAAATCATTTAACATGACCTTATTATACATCATTTTTGTTGCAACAAAAAATACCCCCGAAGAGGTATTTTCTGTTTTGCTTAACGCTTGGAGAACTGTTCGCGTTTCCTGGCTGAGCGAAGACCGTATTTTTTGCGTTCTTTCTCGCGTGGATCACGTTTGATAAGTCCTGCTTTCTTAAGAACTGGGCGTAGGTCTGGGAATTCTAGGGTAAGAGCCTTAGAAATGGCGAGCTTAATAGCATCGACCTGACCTGAGAGACCACCACCTGAAACTAAGATAGTGACGTCAAACTCTTTCTGCTTGCCAGCAAGAGCTAGTGGGTCAGTTACCTCAGCGAGGAGTGACTTGTTGCCTGAAAGATAATCAAGAGCAACTTTGTTGTTAATTGTGATCTCACCTTTGCCTTTGTATAGACGAGCGCGTGCAGTGGCGGCTTTGCGGCGGCCAAGACCGTAAGAATATTTAGTAGGCATTATTTGATCTCCTTTGGATTCTGAGCAGTGTGAGCGTGTTCAGCGCCATTGAAGACGCGAAGACGGGCTAAACGGTCTGCTGCAAGCTTATTTTTTGGCATCATGCCTTTGACAGCTTCTTTGAGAGCGTAGGAAGGATCTTTTTCAATAACTTCCTCAAGTCTCAATTCTTTTAATCCACCTGGGAAACCACTGTGGCGATAATATTTCTTATCAACCATTTTGTTGCCAGTGACCTGGATATTCTTGGCGTTAATAACGACGACATAGTCACCATTGTCAACGTGTGGGGTGTAGGTAACTTTTGATTTGCCCATTAATTTATCTGCAATGACGACTGCAAGTTTACCAAGTGGTAAAGTGCTGGCGTCGATAACAAACCATTCGCGTTTGATTTCTGCAGTTTTTTGGCTAAAAGTTTTCATTACTTAGCCTCCTTTTTGAGATCGAGATTGATGGAATCAACGAAGGAGATGGTAGCCATTTCAGCGTGATCACCTTTTCTGAAACCGGTGCGTTCGATTCTTAAATAACCAGAGTTACGCTTGATTTGTGGAGCGATTACATCCATTAAGAGATCTGCCACTTCGAGGTTGTCGAGGCGGGAGATAAGGAGACGACGATTAGCGAGGCCACCTTTCTTAGCGATTGTAACTAGCTTTTCAGTACCGCGGCGCATTTCTTTGGCGCGGGCAAGCGTAACGGTGATTGCTTGATATTTGATCAGAGAACACATCAGCCCACGTAGTAGAGCCCTTCTCTGGTCGGTTTCACGGCCGAATTTACGACCTTTGTATCCGTGGCGGTGCATTTAATTATTTAACTCCGTTAACTTTTGTTTAACTTCGTCAAGCGCCTTCTGACCGAAACCTTTAAGTTCCTTGAGGTCGGTGTCTGATAAGACCACGAGATCGCGGACGGTGCGGATTTCGTTATTAATGAGCGCGTTGGCGGTACGAGCGGAGAGACCGAGTTCCTCAATTGGGAGCATTAAGCCGGCGTCTTCCGTTTCTTCTTTTGAACCTGGAGCTGGAGCTGTTTCAACAACTGTGCTTCCGGCAAAAGCTTTGTATTGATTAAGTAGGATAGCAGCAGCTTCCTCAAAGGCTTCTCTTGGAGTAATGGTGCCGTCGGTGTCGATGGTAAGAGTGAGCTGATCAAGGTTTGTATCCTGACCGACACGAGTCTTATCTACGTCAAAACGAACACGAAGTACTGGGGTAAAGACAGCATCGAGAGCGATCATGTCGCTGTGAATGCGTTCTTCGCTGGAAGCTTCGATTGGAAGGTAACCACGACCTGATTCGACGACAAAGTGCATCTTTAAGGTGTAGTTTGGATCGTCGATGTGACAAATTACCTGATTTGGGTTAGCAATTTCAACATCACCGGTAAGTTTAATGTCGCCTGCAACTACGCGAGCGTCACCATCTTTTTCGGTTTGATTGCTACCTTTAACCTCGAGAGAAAGTTCGACTGGGGCATCAGTGTGACACTTAAAACGAATATTCTTAAGGTTCAACATGATGTCGATGACGTCTTCGCGAATGCCCTCGATTGCGGTAAATTCGTGAGTGGTGCCTTCGATACTAAATGAAGTAATCGCAGCACCTTTGATGCTTGAGAGTAGAACACGGCGTAGCGAGTTTCCTAAAGTGTGGCCATAGCCATGGTAAAGTGGCTTGATCACAAATGAGGCGCTAGTGGCAGACAATTCGTTGACTTCTGCAAGATTTGCTTCGTGAATTACTTTTGTTGTCATTGTCCTCCTTAGCGTGAGTAATACTCAACGATTAATTGTTCGTTAATTCCGGCTTCAGCTTCTTCGCGCTTTGGATTGCCGGTGATTTCAATTTTCATTTTCTTAGCGTCGGCTTTCAACCAGCTGAGTGGTTGTACGCCTGAGGCGGCTACAGTATTCTCAAGATTTTTGAAGTATTCTGACTTGGCTGACTTTTCACGAACTTCTAGAACGTCACCTGCCTTTAGGCGGATTGATGGGATATCGATACGGCGGCCGTTTAGTAGGAAGTGTCCGTGAGAGACGAGCTGACGAGCTTGGCGTCTTGTGAGGGCAAAACCTGCACGGAAGACGACGTTATCAGCGCGGCGCTCGAGGAACTCGAGGAGGTTCTGACCAGAAAGACCTTCTGCTCTTTGGGCTTCCTTCATGAGTTTAGCGAATTGCTTCTCAAGAAGACCGTACAAGCGGCGAACTTTCTGTTTTTCACGTAGCTGTGTGAGGTAGAGGCTACCACCACGGACGCGCATATCACCATGCTGACCTGGAATACCAGATTTTTTTGCCATAATCTTATGGGCTTTTGGTGCGAGGGCAAAACCTTCGCGACGACTTTGTTTGACAATTGGAGATTTATCTCGTGCCATTACGGTTTCCTCTCTCCCTTTGGTCGAACACCACCATGAGCGATAGGTGTTTGATCGGTTATGCTATCAATTTTAATACCAAGACTTGAAAATGCGCGAATTGCACTGTCGCGACCAAGGCCGATACCTTTGACGTAAACGTCGACGGAGTTAAGACCGTGATCCTTTTTGGCAATTTCGCCAGCTTTTTCAGCGGCAATTTGTGCTGCATAGGCAGTACCTTTCTTAGATCCACGGAAGCCGTTGGCGCCAGCGGATGATTGAGAAAGAACTTGTCCTTTTTTGTCTGATACACTGATGATAGTGTTGTTAAAAGTAGCTTTAATATGCACCTGACCTGAGGTCACAATGCGTTTGCCTTTTTTACCTTTGACCTTGACGGTCTCTTTGGTTTGCTTTGTTTCTTCTGCCATTTTATTTACCTCTAAGTCTTACTTGCTGCTTTTGGTTGTGTTCCACCGACCGCGATCGCCTTACCCTTACGTGTACGTGCGTTCGTACGAGTACGCTGGCCGTTGACTGGAAGTCCAGCCTTGTGGCGGATACCTTTGTATGAATTGATATCCTTAATTCGTTTGATATTGTTTGTTACGAGGCGACGCAGATCACCTTCGACCTGATATTTACTAGAAATAATGTCGTTGATTTTCTGTTCTTCAGCCTCGGTGAGATCTTTCACCCGAGTGGTAGGCTCAATTTTGGCCTCCGCAAGGATGGCTTTTGAGGTTGTGCGTCCGATACCAAAAACGTAGGTTAGAGCAATCCAAACCTGTTTTTCGGAAGGGATGACAACGCTAGCAATTCTTGCCATTCTTAACCCTGCCTTTGCTTATTCTTAGGTTTTTTCTTGTTGATAACACGAAGTACACCTTTGCGGCGGACATAGATGTCATCAGGGGAGATTTTCTTTACACTTGCACGTACTTTCATTTGTGTAAAAATCCTTTCCTTAATTAGGCTATTCTTAGGTACTCCGATAGTTCACTAGCGGAAAGTGGCTAAAAGTTTCGCCAAGATAGCAATTTGATATTATTTCAGGCGGAAGCTGATTCGACCCTTAGTAAGATCGTAAGGGGTGAGTTCAACCTCTACCTTGTCACCTGGCACAAGACGGATAAAGTTTTTGCGCATTTTTCCGCTCATGTGCGCAATAATAATATGGCCATTCTCAAGTTCCACTCGGAATTGAGTGTTTGGTAATGCGTCGACGATGGTGCCGCCGAGTTTAATTACTTCCTTTTGACTAACCATAAATTACTAGGAAATTATATCAAAAAGGTTTACTTTTGTAAATAGACTAAATGCGGACGGCGCGTAAGAATTGTCTTGAAAGATAGGTTTTTTGGAGATCAGACCATTCGCCAGTACAAGTAATCAGGCTGATTGATTCAATACCGGAGACTGGAGAAACTGCTAGTGAGCTCATTTTTTGATTGGCCTCAGTAAGAGGGACGGTAATATTCTCATAAACTTGGTAGGTATACTTTGTGCCATCGCCCATCTCTATAGTGATATGGTCGCCTTTTTCAAGTAGATTGAGATTTTTGAAGACTCCTTGCATGGTTGGGCCACCATTATGTCCATCAAGAATAGAGGTGCCTTTGGTGCCAGGTGCTGCAGATTTGACATACCATCCTACATCGAAAATACTGCGTGGAACCTGCATGGCACCCTTAATATCAATATTGACTGGAAGAATACGGGCATTATGGACGCTAATTTTTTCGATTGTCAAATACCTTGGCTTATCCGCGGCTACTGTATATGCGGCAACTTCTTCTTGAGGAATGACGGTCTCATCAACATCGGTGCTATCGGTTGAAATATCACCTGCTGAACGTGGCGCAATGCGTTCCTTGCCTTCTTCAGACTTATAATATTGATTTTCCCAGGTCGTAATTCGGACTGCGATGCCGACGATGAAGATGAGAAGAATTACTTTAAAGATCGCACCAGCGCGTGGTTTAGGATTTGGAGTTGATAATGCCATATGTCCACCCTTTTCTATTTATTTAAAATCGTCGTAAGTTACCATGAGTGCACGAGAGTCTACCTGGCGGAGATTTTCGAGCGCCACTGTGACTACGATAAGAAGTCCGGTACCAGAGAGAGATAATCCCATTGGAGCGCCGGTTAGAATGATAAAAATGTAGTCAGTGATGAATGGAAGCATGGCGATCAAACCAAGTGAGAGTGAGCCGAATAGATTAAGACGATTGACTGTATTTTCGAGATATTTAGCTGTGGTTTTGCCAGGGCGGACACCTTCAATGAAGCCACCCTGTTTTTGTAGATTGTCGGCGATTTCATTGGTATTAAAGATGATAGAAGTATAGAAGTAGGTGAAAAGAACTACAAGAGCAAAGTAGAGTGCTGGATAGATAAACCACTGTGCAGTTATACCGTTTGGATAGAGACGGCTAAAGTTTTGGGCGTTTGGTGCAGTAAAGAGAGAGGTGAGAGTGGAGCCAAGCTGATTACCAGGGTTTAGAGTGGTGATTAATTGACCGATCAGTGATGGGAGTGAGAGGAAAGCGGTAGCGAAAATAACTGGAACCACACCGGCAGCAATAAGTTTGATTGGAAGGATAGATTTAATATCGCCATAAGCACTGTTACCATGGACGCGCTTGGCATAATTGACGGTAATAATACGCTGAGCTTCATTTAATTTGACAAGCCAATAGAGGACAATTATGATGGCAAGTGCCATGATGAGGAGGGTCCAGAAAACAACTGGATTGACTGGAAGGTTAAGCCAACCAAAGAGGCTGAGGGTGCCATACTTAGTCTCGAATAGGCTTCGGGATAGAGATGCAGTGGTTGTTGGGAACTGAGAGATGATACTGGCAAAGATAATAGTCGAGATACCGTTACCAACGCCTTGTTCAGTGATGAGCTCACCCATCCACATCAGAATAATAGAACCGGCAGTCATAGTGGTAACGGAAAGGATCCAGTCGCGAGTAGTCGGAACAAAGGATACGGTATTGGTGGAGGCGACTGACTGATAGAGGATATAAATATATGCAATTGACTGTACGATGGCAAGAGGTACGGTCAACATGCGAGTCCATTGGTTAATCTTGCGACGACCAGTTTCACCATCTTCAGAGAGTTCCTCAAGGCTTGGGATAGCTTTTGAGAGTAGCTGAAAAATAATAGAGGCGGTGATATATGGAGAGAGGCCAACAAGGATGATTGAAAATGAGGCAAGGCCGCCACCTGAAATAAGATTCAAGAAGCCAGAGAAGTCGGATTTTGAAATTAAGTTTGTGACAGCATCCTTGAAAGTTTTTGCATCACCCATTGGCACTGGGATATGAGCCAAAAGTCGATAGGCGATGATGATACCAAAAACAATGGCGATGCGCTTTAACATGTCTTTATTCTTTAGGGATTTGAAAATTGTCTTGAAATGCATTAGGACCTCTCTTGTATTACTAATCTATATTATCATAATCTACACAAAAAATAACCCCTTGTGGGGGGGTTATTTTATTTTACTTCGATTTATTCAGCTTTATCTTCAGCTTTTGGACGAGCTGGGATTTTAGCTTTTGCGAAGCTACCACCTGCTTTTTTGATCATTTCAATAGCAGTCTTGCTGGCAAATTGAGTTTTGAGTTCAATTTTTGCATCAAGCTCACCACGAGTGATGATTTTGACCTTGGTGTATGGGGTGGTAATTAAGTTAGCTTCAGCCAAGATGAAGTTGTCAACAATACCGGTGAGACCATTGAGGTTGTCGGTGTAGACAAGTTCAGCCTTCTTGTGAAGTGACTTAAAGCCTTTAAGCTTTGGTACAGCCTGCATAAGAGCACGCTGACCACCCATGAAGGTTGCTGGCATTTTCTTGTGGCCAGTACGAGCTTTTTGACCCTTAGTACCACGACCAGCGGTTTTACCGCGACCGGCTGCAATACCGCGACCAGCCCTGGTAGGACGAGCATTACGCTCAACGATTAAGTCGTTGTATTTCATTACTTATTCTCCTTTTTGGAGGTTTTAGCTTTTTCGATAGTAGTATTCCATTTTGCACGAGGAACTTGCTGTCTCAAACCTTCGATAACAGCGTAAGCAATGTTGACCTTATTGGTGGAGCCTAGAGATTTAGAAATTAGGTTCTTTACACCAGTCAAGCCAATGATTGAACGAACAATACCGCCAGCGATAATACCGGTACCTGGAGCTGCAGGTTTCATCAAAACGTGAGCGCCAGTGGTTTTGGTTTCAACTTCGTGACAAATGGTTTCTTCATTCATGTTGAAAGTAATCATATTTTTCTTTGCAACACGAGCGGCTTTTTGGACTGCAGTAGTGACATCACCACCTTTAGCGACACCAACGCCGACTTTGTTTTTCTTATTACCAACAGCAACAAGGGCTTTGAAGCGCATGCGGCGACCACCTTTTACGGTACGAGAAACACGGTCAATATTGATAGTGATTTCCTCGAATTCCTTTGGTGTATTCTCAGCTTTAACACGGTCACGGCGGGTATTTTTACGCATTGGACGACCTGCCATGTCGCGAGTTTGCTTAGTTGCAGCTACTTCATCAGTCATCTTTAGGGTGCCTGATTTGTTGACTACCTTTGGTTGCTTTGGAGCAGTTGTATTTGCATCAGCCATATTAGAACTCCAATCCTTCTTTACGAGCAGCCTCAGCTAGAGCAGACATACGTCGAGCATAAAGCTTTGAGCCACGGTCGAAGACAACTTTATTAATATTTGCTTTCTTTGCTGCTTTTGCGATTTCAGCACCGATTTCGGCAGCTTTTTCAGATTTAGTACCTTTGGGCTTTTTGCCAACAGTAGTAGCGTAAGCTAAGGTTGCTTGTTTGTCATCATCAATAACCTGAGCAGTGATGTTGAGGTTGCTGATGTGAACAGTGAGGCGAGGACGCTCAGCTGTGCCGTGAATCTTAGCACGGGTGCGGTTTGCGCGAAAAATCTTATTCATTATTTCTTTCCTGCCTTTCCTGCCTTGCGGAGAATTACTTCGTCAGAGTACTTAATACCTTTACCCTTGTATGGTTCTGGTTTCTTGAAAGCACGAATTTCAGCGGCGGTCTGACCAACTTTTTGCTTATCGATGCCTGAAACGATGATTTCCATCTTGTTAGTTTTAAGTTCTACGCCATCTGGTGCAGAATATTTAACTGGATGTGAAAAACCGAGAGACATCTCAATTTCTTTTGGTCCGCCTGAGAGACGAAAACCAACACCATTGATTTCGAGTTTCTTTTCAAAACCCTGAGTAACACCGATAACGGCATTATTTAGAAGTGCGCGTTGTAAACCATGCCATGCACGGGATTTTGGTTCGTCATCCTTGCGGGTGATAACTGCCATGCCGTCCTCGATGGTGGTAACAACGTTTTCCTGAACAGGAACCTCGAGTGAACCTTTAGGTCCAGCGACAGTAATCATCTGTTCGCCGACCGTGATTGTCACTCCTGCAGGAATCTGGACAGGTTGTTTTCCGATACGACTCATATCTTCCTTTCAATTAATATTATCCTGGAGATTTTACCATATCTGATGGTAAAAAGCAAGGAGATGGCAGACTGAGCAAAAAAATAGAGCAGGGCTACTGCTCTATTTTTTAGGTTTATCGATTACCAAACCTTGACGAGGATTTCACCGCCAAGACGAGCCTTTTTGGCTTCGTCGCCAGTCATCACACCTTTTGAGGTTGAGATGAGGACGATACCACGGCCAGACTTGATCTTTGGAAGTTCATCAACACCAGCATAAACACGACGACCTGGTTTTGAAACTTTGGTGATCTCGTTAATGCGTGGAGCTTCATTGATTTGATTAATGATTACATTAATTGAGTTACGTGGAGTAGCTTCAATAATGCTGTAATCGGCGATAAAATTGGTGCGCTTTAGACCTTCAAGGACTGCAATCTTAAGCTTGGAAGCTGGTACAACGATTTCATTTTTGTTAACCATGATAGCGTTGCGGATGCGGGTGATAAGGTCTGCGATTTGATCTGTTGATTGTAATGACATAACTTACTCCTTTCCTTACCAACTACTCTTTGTTACACCTGGGATTTCGCCCTTGCTTGCCTTTTCACGGAAGCTAATACGGCTAAGTCCGAAGCGGCGCATGTAGCCACGTGGACGACCGTCAAGCATATCGCGATTTTTCAAGCGGGTTGGGCTAGAATTTTTTGGTAATTTTTGAAGACCTTCAAGGTCGCCAGCTGCTTTTAGTTCAGCGCGTTTGGCTTTGTATTTGTCAAACATTTTCTGGCGTTTGAGGTCACGAAGGACTGCTGATTTTTTCGCCATATTATTTGCTCTCCTTCTTTTCGAAAGGCATACCGAATGCCTCTAATAGTTTGCGGCTACCTGCTTTGGTACCATTTTTGATAATGAAAGTAATTTCAAGACCGTGAAGAACGGAAGCATCTTCGAAGGTGATTTCTGGGAAGACGGTCTGCTCTTTAAGGCCTAGTGAATAGTTACCTTGTGCATCAAATGAACCGGTTGGAACGCCGTGGAAGTCACGAACGTGTGGCAGTGCAATACTGATTAGACGATCGACAAATTCATACATCTTGTCATTGCGTAAGGTAACAAGGTAACCAACTGGGGCGCCCAAACCTTTACGAATTTTAAAGGTTGCAATTGATTTCTTTGCAAGACGTGAGGTTGGAGCTTGACCGGTGATTTTCTCAAGAGTCAAAGCAACAGTCTCAGTGAAGTGCTTGTCTTCACGTTTCTTACCAACACCACAAGAAACAACTACTTTCTCGAGTTTTGGTAATTGGTTAACATTCTCAATCTCGAGTTCTTTCTCTAGATCTTTGACAATTTTGTCATTGTAGAGAGCTTTAAGGCGAGGAACATATTTATCTGCCATAATTATTTCCCTTCTTTCTTGAGATTAGAGAGATCGATACCAACGTGGATATCTTTCTTGCCGCCTTTTGGATTGAACTGAGTGGCGCGCATGTGGCGTTCACGGATTCCAATACCTTCGATCATAGCTTTGTGATTTTTGAGGTCCATCTTGACGATTTTGCCAGATTTACCTTTATTATCACCAGCGATAATGGTAACTACATCGCCAGATTTGAGATTCTGTGCCATATTATAGTACCTCCGGAGCTAAGCTGATAATCTTGTTGAAGCCGAGTTCACGAAGTTCTCGTGGGACTGGTCCAAAGACACGGGTGCCTTTTGGATTTTTATCATCATTGATAATGACGGCTGCGTTGTCGTCAAAGCGAATGGTTGAACCATCTGGACGACGGATTTGGCCGCGGGTGCGGACGATAACGGCGCGAACCACGGCTTTCTTTTTAATGTTGCCTGTAGGTGATGCGTCTTTTACGCTGGCGGTGACAATGTCACCGACACGAGCGTAACGAGCGCGAGTACCGCCGAGGACACGGATTACTCCAAGTTCCTTGGCGCCACTGTTGTCGGCTACATGCAATCTAGTTTCCTGTTGAATCATAATTAATTTTCCTCCCCTGTAGTTTCATCTTCAGGTAGTACATTCTTAACATCATCCTTTAATTCGACAGTACCATGTGAACGTTCAAGAATCTTGACAAGTTTGTAGGTACAGGTCTTGGAATATGGACGGCAAGCGGTGATTTCAACTTTGTCCCCTAACTTTGCTTCATTATTCTCGTCGTGAGCAGTGTACTTACGAGTGTGAGAATACTGCTTGCGGTAGAGTGGATGAGTTTCGCGGTTAGTAATGGAGACGGTAATGGTTTTATCACGTTTGTCGGAAGTTACTACTCCTTGAAGTGTTTGTGCCATACTTAGGCTCCCTTTCCTTGATTAGTTAAAGTTTTTGACCTTGCAATTTCTTTTCTTAAAGCCTTGATTTTGTGTGGGTTTTGAAGAGTACCTTCGATAAGTCCACGGCGGGCTTCAAGTAATTCTTTTTGAAGATCTGCTAAAGGTTTGATAACTTTCTCAGCTTTTTTCTCTGTCTTTTTATCAGCCATGATTACTGATCTCCTTTCCTAACAAACTTACAGCGTACTGGAAGCTTGTGTGAAGCAAGACGGAGAGCTTCTTTGGCCTGCTCTTCGGTGACATCTGCCATTTCAAACATCACGGTGCCGGTCTTAACTTTAGCTACGTAAAATTGTGGTTCACCTTTACCAGAACCCATCTTTACATCAAGAGGTTTTTTGGTGACAGGTGTGTGTGGGAAAATTCGAATCCAAATTTTACCACCGCGTTTGATGTAACGGGTAATTGCCTGACGGGCGGCCTCAATTTGGCGTGAGTTGATACGTTCATTGTCGAGTGACATGAGACCGTATTCACCGAAGGCAACAGTGTTACAGCGAGTTGCTACACCATCGTTTTTGCCTTTTCTGACTTTACGATGAGCAACGCGACTTGGAAGTAAAATAGCCATAATTATTTCTCTCCCTTATAGATCCAAACCTTGACGCCGACGATACCAGCGATGGTTGGAGCGTGATGACAGTAGAAATCAATATCAGCGCGAAGAGTATGTAGAGGGACGGATCCTTCAATAAACTTTTCACGGCGTGACATTTCGGCACCATTAAGACGACCTGAGACCTCGATGCGAACACCTTTAGCTCCGGCGGTCATTGTTGACTGGCTGGCCATTTTGACGGCACGGCGGAAATTCATACGTTTTCCAAGTTGGAAACCGATATTTTCAGCAACTAATTTTGCGGAAAGCTCAGGTTTCTTAACTTCTTCAACATTGATGCGAATTGGTTGGGAAGCGAACTTCTCAAGCTCTTTCTTGATTTCATTAATACCTGCACCTTGTTTACCAATCACGGCACCAGCTTTAGCGGTACGAATAGTGATGGTAGTAAGGTTGTCAGTACGTTCGATATCAATACGAGCGATGGTTGGACGAGACTTGAAACGATTTTCAATAGCCTCGCGAATCTTAACATCTTCAATCAACCATTTTTTGAAGTCAGTATTTCTGGTGAACCATTTGGATGACCAGTCTTTGCTGACCTGAAGACGATAAGAGACTGGGTTAACTTTTTGTCCCATTACTTGTCCTCCTTCTTAGTCGCTTCAGCTTTTTTAGCTTTCTCTTCACCAGCTACTTCAACAAAGATGTTGCTGGAGACTTTCTCAAATGGAAGAGCGCGACCACGAGATGCAGGAACGAAACGGCGAATGCGTGTACCTGCAGTGACTGAAATGCGTGCAATACGAATAGTCTTTGGATCGATTGAGACGCCAGAGTTTAATAAGTTGGCTTTGGCTGAATCGATAGCTTTTAAGACTGGGCGAGCAGCGCGGCGAGGAGTGTTCTCGAGGATTACGATTGCGTCAGCAACGTAACGATCGCGAACTAGGCTGGCAACGATGCTAGTTTTGCGTGGCATTGAGTCAACACCTTTAATATATGCGTGTGCAAAATGAGTAGACATTATTTACCTCCTCGCTTTGCAGCTTCAGCGGCTTTCTTACCACCGTGGCGTTTAAATTTGCGGGTTGGGGCAAATTCGCCAAGTTTGTGACCGACCATATTTTCTGAGACGAAAACTGGGACGTGAACTTTACCGTTGTGGACGGCGACAGTGCGACCAACCATCTCTGGGAAGATTGTTGAGTAGCGTGCCCAAGTTTTGATTACGGTGCGATCTTCGGCAGAAAGAGCTTTGATTTTCTTTTCTAGTTTAAAATCCACGAAAGGACCTTTTTTGAGGCTTCTTCCCATAGACTATTTCCTCTTTCCTTCGTGACGACTGCGCACGATCATTTTATTAGTTTTCTTATTGTGGCGAGTACGGAAACCAAGAGTGAGCTGACCCCATGGAGTACGAGGTGCTTTACCAGTACCGTGACGGCCACCGTCACCACCACCGTGTGGGTGGTCTGTAGCGTTCATCACAACACCACGGACGGTTGGGCGGATACCTTTGCGGCGAACACGACCAGCAGAACCGATTTTGATGTTTTGATGCTGCATGTTTCCAACTGTACCGATGGAAGCTTCACAAGTTGCGAGAACTTTGCGGACCTCGCCTGATGGCATACGTAGAGTGGCATAGTCGCCCTCTTTTGCCATGAGCTGAGCTGAACTACCAGCAGAGCGGACCATCTGTGCACCACGGCCTGGGGTTAATTCGATGGCATAAACCATGGTACCCACAGGGATGTTGCTAAGTGGAAGACGGTTGGATTCTTCGATTGGAGCCTCTTCACCAGTCTGGAAGGTTTTACCCTTGAACATCTTAGTGTCGGCGATGACGTAGTAGAAAGTATTGTTGGTATCTTTGATACGAGCGATACGAGCACTACGGTTTGGATCGTACTCAATTTCCATAACTTCAAAAGTCATATTCTTTGGAAGATTATGGGTAACTAAGCGATAGTGACGCTTGACACCACCACCACGATGGCGAACAGTAATGCGTCCTTGACTGTTTTTACCAGCATTCTGCTTTTTGGCTTTTAACAGAGACTTGAGAGGTTTTCGAGTGGTGAGTTGGTCGAAATCCTGAGTAGTCTTCTGACGCTGAGCAGGAGTGGTAGGACGATAAGCTTTAATGCTCATTATTTATTATCTCCTTCCTCAACTTTTTCTTCGTCGAAAATACGGATTTTGTCGCCAGCGGCTAAGGTAGCATAAGCTACTTTGCGGTCGCGGCGGAATGTTTTACCTGGGTAAGCGTGTTTGCCTTTTGAGAAGCGAGTTGCTTTACCTTTACGGATTAAGATGCGAATATCTTTAACGGTGACATTGTATTGTTCAGCGATGGTTTTTGCAACTTCTTGCTTAGTAGCATCGGCTGGAACATAAAAGATATAAGTATTCTTAGTTTGTTCATTGTAGGCTTTTTCGGTAGCACGTGGAATAACTAACATTAAGCATTCTCCTTTCCGATGAGCCAGTTATCTAGAGCAGAAATGGCGTCTTTTACGATAACAATAGAGTCTGCATTCATAACATCAAAGACGTTAAGGAAGGTTGGGCGAACCACCTTAGCGAAAGCAATATTGTTAGTTGCACGTAAAGTTAGTGGATCCTTTTCTGAAACAACGATGAGAACATTCTTTGGAGCAATCTTCTGATCATTCAAGGTTTTGACAACCTCTTTGACCTTGCCGTCTTTAATACCAAGTGTATCAATGACGTGGATAGCTTTTGCTGTATTCTTCATCGAGAGTGCTTGCATGACTGCAACGCGTTTGGCGTTTTTGCTGAGTTTCTTGGTAAAGTTTTCTTCACCAGTACGACCGCCGGCAATACCACCGTGGCGCCAGATAGGGTTACGGGTAGAGCCGAAACGAGCACGACCGGTTCCTTTCTGTTTCCATGGCTTTTTACCACCACCGCGAACTTCACCACGCCTTAAGGTTTTTGCGTGTGAGCTGCGAGAATTAGCAAGATATGCATCATATGCAAGCTTGACTAATTCGTGATTTGTAACTTCGAGATCGAAGATTGCTGGATTTAAATCTGCCATATTACTCCTTTCCCTCCACGGTTACAATTCCTTTCTTAGGACCTGGGACTGCACCCTTTAGGCCTAAGATGTTATTTTCTTTGTCGATGTAAGCTACGACTAAGTTCTTTACAGTAACTTGGTCATGACCCATACGACCTGGCATACGCTTACCCTTGAAAACTTTTTGAGGATACATTGAGCCGATTGAACCGACTTTTCTAATATCGCCCTTGAAGCCGTGGGTGTTGCGTGATTCTTGGAAGTTCCAACGCTTGACAGTACCAGCGAATCCTTTGCCTTTCGAAATACCAGTAACTGCCACCTTGTCTCCAAGTTCGAAGCTTTCTACAGTGAGGACATCACCGAGTTTGAGCTCTGGAGTGGAATCCGTACGAAATTCCTTCAAGATTTTAGGACTTAATGTTTCGTCAGCTTTTTTGACGTGAGCTGATACCGACTTGCTCAGATTCTTACCCTGACCGTATCCAAGCTGCACAGCATTATAACCATCGGTGTCGACGGTCTTTATCTGAGTCACTGTGGCTGGTCCGGCTTGAAGGATGGTAACTGGAGTTACTAATCCATCTTCGCCGATGATCTGGGTCATACCAATTTTGGTGCCGAGGATGACTTTCATCTTTTCCTTTCCTTTAATGACGACACTCTAATAGCTAGACTAAGAGGAGTTCCAGTTTGTTTCTCTGCTTGGCCTATAATTTTCTAAAAAAATTATTGCAGTCGGAAACGAACGGCTTTTTCTTTGGTCTAGTTAGTCAAATGTCACCTTGATAAACTTACACGAGTATTTTAGCACAAATACCGGTAATCTTCAAGTGGAGTTTTCTAGTCAACTTTCTCTTCTTCAGTTTTAGTGTCTAAATGGTTTTTGGCGGTGCTTATTAACTCGGTTTTGGAGATTTTTTCATAAAAGAGTGGTTTTCTGATCGCAATCAGAATAGATAACACAAAGAAGTAGATTAGACAGGTGATTACGTAAGCGATGGTAAGAACCGCGGTAGCGTTTTCGTCAATTATATTATTGAAGTTGAGCAGTTGAATCGGGAAAAAAGCAATGGCCGGAATTATGGCGAATTGGAAGAAGAAGGCCGTAAAACGGATAAATAAGTGGAGAAATTTATTAAAGATTGAAGTTGAAGCCGTTTCGTCAATTAGCTTGACTTTTAGATTGGTCATAAAGAAACCAAAAGTATAACCGTGGAAAATCATAACACTAAGAGTGAGATACAGAATGACAGAAACGAAAGAAGTTAAAATCGAGAACTCAAGACGGAGGATTTTCATAATAAATGGGGCGAGGGTTAGGAGAAAGGCAACGGAGCCGATTGCATCAAAGACGAGAGCCACAAGTCGCCTTAGGAATGAGATTTTCTTGCTGCGATCATAACTTTTAAGATCAATCTCCTCACGAGTCGGCAGGAATTTAGCTAAGAGATTGGCAAGAATAAAACCGGAGATGCCACCAAGAGTATTTGTAATAAGATCATCAACATCGAAGAGACGATAATTGCCAGCGTAAATAAAGTAGAGTCCACTGAGCTGAGTAAGCTCAAAGAATAAGGAGAGGAGGAAGGACTTGACGACTACTTGTTTAAAATTGTTACGGAAATAATAGCGAAGATAAAAACCAAAAGGCAAAGTCATAAAAATATTAAAGACAGTTGTAAGGAAGCCCCAGTTTTTAAAGATGGTGAGGAAGGATTTTGGGTCCTGAAGGTTAATATGCGTATGTTTTGCGATATCAAATATAAAATTGAGTGGATTAAGTTGCATATGGTAGCCATGCAGAGATTGTGCTTTTTCTGCTGATGGAAGTGGCAAAATAATTAAACAGTAGGTGCAGAGGAGATAAAGAATAAAAGAGTAGATAATCCAGACGCGCAAGCTCATGATGGAGCCATATTTTTTGTAGTTATAGATTAGATATGGCACTGAGAAGACCACAGCAGTGGCCGGAAAAATAACGGAGGCTTGCTGAATTGCGTCTATATATGAATGCATACTTATATTATATATTGTTTTCTAATAAAAAATAGCTCCACTGGGGAGCTATTTTTAGTCGTTTAGGTTTTAGAAGTCTGCGTCTTCATCTTTGACGATTTTGAAGTCGCCGAAGTTACCTTCAGTTTCCTCTTCAGAGTCTTCTAATTTACGTACACCGGTACCTACTGGAATCTTGCGGCCGATAATGACGTTTTCCTTCAAGCCGTGAAGCTTATCGACGCGACCGTTGATGGCGGCATTAATAAGAACGCGGGTTGTATCCTGGAAGGATGCAGCTGAAAGGAAGGAGTCTGACCAGATTGAAACCTTGGTAATACCGAGAAGGAGCTGAGTGTATTCAGCTGGAGTACGACCAGAGGCGATACATTCACGATTGGCTTCTTCAACGGCGTTGACTGATGTAATATCTCCAGCGACAAAGTTAGTGTCACCAGCATCTTCAATCATGACACGGCTAAACATCTGGCGAACAATCACCTCAAGGTGTTTTGCGGAGACATCATTACCGTTGGCGGCGTAGACTGCCATAATATCATTCATGATATAACGAGCAGTTGCTTCTACACCCTTGTACTTGAGCTGATCCTGAAGATTTAGAGAACCAGTAGTGAGACGATCACCAGCCTCGACAGTATCATTACTCTTAACGAGCATTTCAGCGTCATTTGGAATTTCGACACGGACTGGACCGCCAGCACCTTCGGTGATGAGAACGGCACCATCGACGATCTGAGCGTTACCATCAAATGGAGCGATGATTGGTTCCATACCTTTAGACTTGGCAGCGATGACGTCGCCAGTCTTGACGGAAGCACCATCCTTAACCATGATTTTACGATCATCGGTCACTTCGATGCGCTCAGTCTTACCTGAAGATGGGGTGATTTGAACCACAAAGTGATTACCATCTTCCCAAACTTCACAGAGACCAGAAACAGGAGCAATCCAAGCTTGACCTTTAGGATTTCTAGCTTCGAGAAGCTCTTCTACACGAGGAAGACCACGGGAGATAGCACCAGAACCTGCAACACCGGAAGAGTGTTTAGTATCAAGAGTAAGCTGAGTACCAAGCTCACCTAGGGATTGAGCTGCAATAACACCAACTGGTTGATTTGGCTCAACGAGTTGACGGGTAGCCATGTCGACACCATAGGCTTTCTGTGGGATACCATCGACGGACTTGGTAGTAAGTACAGATTGGATGCGGACGGATTTAATATCTTCATCAGCAGCAATCTGCTCGGCCATTTCCCGGGTAATGAGCTGATCGTTTTCGAGGTAGCCTGGAATCACTGCTGCGGTATAGCGGCCGGCAATACGCTGGACGAACTCGATACCAGTTTGCTGAGTTTCAGATTTGAAGACCTCAAAGCCTGGGTCTTCAGCATCTTTATCAGTGGTGAAGACGTCCTGAGCCACATCGACGAGACGACGGGTAAGATAACCAGAGTCGGCAGTACGAAGAGCGGTAGAAACCTGACCCTGACGAGCACCACGGGTTGCAATGAAGGATTCGAGGGTATTAAGACCATTCTTGTAGCTGGACTTGACTGGAAGCTCGATTTCCTTGTTGTTAATGTCGACCATGATACCAATAGCTGCAGAAGCAAGCTTAATACCAGAAACGGAACCACGAGCACCGGAGTTGGTCATCACGGCAATGTCGGTATCCATAGTAGCAAGCTTTTGCTTGAGGAAGCTGGAGATTTCACCGTCGATTTCACGCCAGTTAGCAACGGTTAGATTGTAGCGTTCAGTATCAGTGAGTAAGCCCTGATCGTATTGATCTTGGATAAGAGCAGTTTTCGCGTCACCTTTAGCAATGAAGTCAGCAATTTCTGGATAGGTTGGATAGTCGTCCTTACAGGTAGAGATGGAAGCGATGGTCTCATATTCAAAGGCCAAGTCTTTCAATTTATCTGCAACTTCAACTGTTACCTTAGAACCATAATCATTAAAGATATTAGCCATGACTTTCTTCAAGTGCTTTGAAGTCTGGACGCCGTTATCGTATGGGTAATCTACTGGGAGAATCTCATTGAAGATAACACGGCCAAGTGTGGTGTCGCGAATCTCTTTCTTAGTGAAGACGCGAATTGGGGTTTGAAGGGCAATATCGCCACGATCATAAGCCATTTCTGCTTCATAGACTGAACTGAAGGCAAGTGGCTTATCGGATTCAGTACCAGGTTTATCGTAGGTTAGGTAGTAGCTACCAAGTACAACGTCCTGATAAATAGCGAGCACTGGGGATCCGTCAGCAGGTTTTAAGAGGTTGTGCTGAGCGGTCATTAATTCCTGCGCTTCCTTCTGAGCTTCGGCGGAGAGTGGAAGGTGGATAGCCATCTGGTCACCATCGTAGTCGGCGTTGAAACCTGAAGCAACGAGTGGGTGAAGCTGAATTGCCATACCATCGATTAGCTTTGGTTGGAAGGCCTGGATTGAAAGACGGTGAAGGGATGGAGCACGGTTCAAGAGTACGTAGCGACCCTTAATTACTTCATCGAGCGCATCCCAAACGATAGATTCGTGAGCTTCAATCATACGTGAAGCGGCGCGAGAGTTTGGTGCATATTCATGGAGAAGTAGCCAAGAGATGACGAATGGCTTGAAGAGTTCTAGTGCCATAAGTTTTGGNAGACCACACTCGTTGAGCTTTAGATCTGGGCCTACCACGATGACAGAGCGGCCAGAGTAGTCAACACGCTTACCGAGAAGGTTCTGACGGAAACGACCCTGCTTACCTTTGAGGAGGTCAGAGAGGGATTTAAGTTTGCGACGGCCATTTTGTGAACTGGCAAGACGTCCGTGGGAGGCATTGTTGTCGATAAGAGAGTCAATAGCCTCTTGGAGCATACGCATTTCGTTGTGAACGATCACTTCTGGAGCATTGAGATCAAGAAGTTTCTTCAAACGGTTGTTGCGGTTAATTACACGACGATAAAGGTCGTTTAGGTCGGAGGTTGCAAAGCGACCACCAGGGAGAGAGATCATAGGACGAAGATCTGGAGGGATAACTGGAATAACAGTAAGGATAAGATCGGTTGGCTTGATGCCAGCGTTCTTCATACCTTCAAGTACCTTGATGCGCTTAATCAGTTTGCGCTCCTTTTGGCCCTTAGCCTCTTTAGCTTGTTCACTTAAATCTGCAATCATCTGATCCATGTCGATTTCGTCAAGAATCTTCTTGATGGCACCGGCACCCATTTCAGCAGTGATGAGCTCTTCATACTCTTCAGGAAGGTTCCTGAAGTCAATTTCAGAAATCACAGCACCTTTTTTGAGTCCTTCGAGAGTGCTCTTGCGGCTTAAGAAATCTTTTTCGACTTCTTCAACCTCTTTAGCCTGTTCGTTGGCNAGTTTTTCTGGGTTAGCACCAGCTTCTTTGGCGGCTTCACCATAACGGATCTTAATAGCCTGGAGGCTAGCTTCGTGCTGAGCCTTAAGGTCATTTATAGTCTGTTCAATTTCAGCATCTTTAGCGTCAATAATGAGGTAAGACGCGAAGTAGACAACCTTCTCAATATTCTTGACGGTGAGGTCAAGGAGTAAACTGAGGGCTGATGGAGTACCACGCATAAACCAGATATGAGCTACTGGAGCTGCAAGTTTGATGTGGCCCATACGTTCACGTCGAGCGATTGACTTGGTAACAAGGTTACCTTCTTTATCAACTGCAGCTTCGCGTGAGCGGACACCTTTAAGTTTGCTATCGTGTGGATTGATATCTTTTACTGGACCGAAAATCCGTTCACAGAATAGACCATCACGCTCAGGTTTCTGAGTACGATAGTTGATTGTTTCTGGCTTCAATACTTCGCCATAGCTCCAACTCAAGATATCTTCAGCACTTGCAATACTGAGACGAATTGAGTCGAAGTCACTGGCTGAAATGTAATTGTCCATCCAAGCCATTAGAACTCCTCTCCGAGATCAATGTTTTCGTCATTGTCTCCTTCTTTTATTGTAATTCCCTGCGCGTCAAGCGATTCCTCGATCTCCTCATCTGAAAGATCAATTAAATCGTTGTCGTCGTCATTCATATGTACATTATGCTTTGCGTAGATTAGGCGGTCGTCCTGAGATTTTTCGATTTCTCTAGAAGTTTTCTCAATTACGCGATCTGCGTCTCTTGCCTCACCATTATCAAGAAGATCAACCTTAAGGCCGAGACCTTGAAGTTCCTTAACGAGAACGTTGAAACCTTCAGGGAGTTTTGGACCTTGGATTGGTTCATTCTTAATAATAGATTCATAGGCCTTGGCACGACCGTAAACATCATCAGACTTGATGGTGAGCATTTCCTGCAAGATACTGGATGCACCGTAAGCTTCGAGGGCCCAGACCTCCATTTCTCCGAAACGCTGACCACCGTTTTGTGCCTTACCACCAAGTGGCTGTTGGGTAACCATAGTGTAAGGACCGGTTGAACGAGCGTGAATCTTGTCTTCGACCATGTGGTGAAGTTTGATCATGTGCATGACACCAACGGAAGTCTTTTCATTAAATGGTTCACCAGTGAGACCATCAAAGAGCTGAATACGACCGTTGTGGTCAATACCTGCCTTAGCGAGCTCCTCAGAGATAACTTCATCAGGAATACCATTGAAGGATGGGGTTGCAACCTTGTAACCAAGGACACGTGCAGCCATACCGATGTGGATTTCAAAGAGCTGACCGAGGTTCATACGAGAAGGCACACCCATTGGGGAAAGTACGACGTCGATTGGGGTACCATCAGCCATAAATGGCATATCTTCAACTGGAAGGACGCGAGAAACCACACCCTTGTTACCGTAACGACCAGCCATCTTGTCACCGATTTGAACCTTACGCATTTCAGCAACGAAGATTTTAATCTGCATCAAGACACCGGCCTTAAGTTCGTGACCTTGCTCACGGGTATAGACACGGATACCGATAACCTTACCGGAGGTACCACCAGTCATGCGGACTGAGGTATCGCGGACGTCTTTAGCTTTTTCACCGAAGATAGCGCGAAGAAGGCGCTCTTCTGAGCTAAGTTCCTGTTCACCCTTTGGAGTAATTTTACCAACGAGGATATCACCAGTGGTAACTTCAGAACCAACCGTAACGATACCGTCTTCACCGAGGTGACGGAGAGCATGCTCGGAAACGTTAGGGATATCACGAGTAACCTGTTCAGGACCAAGCTTAGTTTCACGAACTTCAACATCAAAGTCTTTAATATTGATAGAAGTCAAAGTGTCATCCTCGACGAGCTTGCGGGAAATCACGATAGCATCATCCATGTTGTAACCACGCCATGGCATGAAGGCAACCA
>JAEHON010000020.1:38599-50052 GCA_016112465.1 Candidatus Saccharimonadota bacterium
GAAATCACGATAGCATCATCCATGTTGTAACCACGCCATGGCATGAAGGCAACCAGAAGGTTACGACCGAGAGCGATTTCACCGTCTTCGATGGAGGCGCCTTCGATTAGGGTGTCGCCAGCTTTGACTTTCTGGCCACGTTTAACCATACAACGTTGGTTGTAGCACTGATCAGAGTTCGTCTGTTCGAAATGGGCGATTTTATATTCGCGTGAAGTACCATTTGCATAATCGACAATAATTGAGATACCGTCAGCTTTCTTTACGATGCCATCCATGTCGGCAGTAATGAGCTGAGAAGTGTATTTAGCGATATCGGACTCAACACCTGTACCAACTGTTGGTGCAGTATTCCTTAGAAGTGGAACTGCCTGCTTCTGCATGGCGCAACCCATGAGCGCACGGTCAACACGGTTCTTCTCAACAAATGGAATAAGTGAAGCGGAAGCACCAAGAATTTCCTTATGTGCAGCATCGACATGGGTAACACGGGCAGATTCGACCTGGGCTGGCTGACCATTAATACGGGCAGAGACACGTTCGTCAACAAAACGACCATCTTTGTCGAGTTTGGCGGAAGTATCAGCAATAACCATGTCTTTTTCTTGGCTAGCATCAACATAGATAACTTCATCAGTTACCTTGCCGTCTTTAACGACGCGATATGGTGCCTCAATGAAACCATATTCGTTGATACGGGCATAGGTAGCAAGGTTAAGCACGAGACCGACGTTACCACCTTCAGGGGTTTCAACAGTACAAATACGACCGTAGTGAGTTGGGTGAGTATCACGGACATCAAAGCCGGCGCGTTCACGAGTTAGACCACCAGGACCCATGGAGCTCAGACGGCGCTTGTGTGAAAGTTCTGAGAATGGATTGTAAGAGTCCATAAGCTGTGAAAGCTGAGAGCTACTGAAGAATTCCTTGACAGCAGCGACGACTGGGCGAGAGTTTAAAAGCTGAGCTGGAGTGACTTCTTCTGGGTTAGCCATTGACATACGGTCTAAAATATTACGCTGCAAGCGAAGCATACCAAGACGGAACTGACGCTGGATTAACTCGCCAACCATTTTGACGCGGCGGTTTGCAAGAGAGTCGATATCATCAGCTGGTTCCTGAGTATTATTCAAACGAATAATCTCGCGAATGATAGCAATAACATCTTCCATCTGAAGGGTGCGGTGAGCACTGTCATTTGGAGTGTCAAAACCTAGGCGCTGATTAATCTTGAAGCGGCCAACGCGTGAATAGTCATAGCGTTTGTAGTCGAAGAAGGTGCGCTCAACCATGGAGCGAGCGTTTTCGACGGTGGCAAGATCACCTGGGCGAAGGCGGCGATAAACCTCAAGAAGAGCTGCAGCCTGGCTGGTGGTGGTATCCTTATCGATAGTGCTGTCGATGTAGTTGATTGGACCATTGTCGACGTCGGCAAAGAGCTCTTTGATTTCAGAATTCTTCGCGATACCAAGAGCACGAAGGAAGGTAGTGACTGGAATCTTACGACGGCGGTCAATCTTCACGTTGATTGAACCATTGGTTGCAGTCTCAAACTCAAGCCATGCACCACGGCCTGGAATGACCTTAGCACCATAGAAGCGTTTACCATTGAAGCTGTCAGCAGTGAAAAATACACCGGCTGAACGAATAAGTTGTGAGACGATGACGCGCTCAGTACCGTTAATAATGAAGGTAGCACGGTCGGTCATCCATGGATAGTCACCGAAGTAGATAGTCTGTTCTTTGATTTCACCGGTCACTTTATTGGTAAGCTCAGCCTTGACGTAAAGTGGAGCTTCGTAAGTCTCAAGATTGTATTTTGCCTCTTCAACAGTGCGTTTTGGAGCCTTAAATTCATAATCCTTAAACCTTAATGAAAGCTTCTGTCCGGTGTAATCATCGATTGGGTTCAATTCGGTGAAAACTTCACGGAGTCCAGATTTGATAAATTCCTCCCAAGAATCTTTCTGATGTGCGGTCAGATCTGGGATTTCAAGATGGTCGCCGTCCGTAAAAAAGACGCGCTTACCACTTGTACTGATATTTTTAGTACTCACGTTTCCCTCTATATTAGTGTTAATAATCTTTAGCGCCGAAGATTACTGCCAATTGACGATATTTTGAGTCGCCAGATCAAAACACCCTCGCGGCCAATTGACACACTACTTCTTGTGCTCGATTTTATCATAAATATCGAGTTTTTTCAATGAGAAGTTCCGATTTTACACCAAAAAACCACCGGGAGATGGTGGTATTTTTTGAACATATAAGCTCTCAACTTTATGTAAGCTGACTCGCAGTTAGCTTAGTTCAACATGAACTGTGTTTAGTATAAGAATTTTAGGACGTAATGTCAAGGCTTTTTTATAAAAATAACCCCAGTTTTAATTACCTCACTTGGCAAAAAAACGTTTAGGGTTGTCGCAAAGTAACACCTGTTCTAAATCTAAAGTAGTATTGACCTCTTGTTGAAGCTTGGGCAAGGAAAACTCTTTTGTATATGTGTAAGGTTTTCCATTTCCGTAATTGTACTCTTTTACAACAAATTCATTTTTTTTCCAACGCCAACAGCTATCGGCCGAAAGCAACAGATTGTTAAGATATCCTCTCTTAATCAAGTCATTAAAAAAAGCTATCCCAGTTATACATTTTTTTGAAGTAATCGTACAACCAAAATCGGCAAGCTGAACATATGAACCTAAAGATAAAATTTGAGTTGCTTCCGTTAGTCGTTTGTCATACTCTTTCTCTGATTGAATACCGTTTTCAATATGCGCCACAAATATCTTTTCAGGTTTTGCGCCAGCCGATATCAAACTGAGAACATGACTATAAGTACCTTTTGGTGCATGTAATGCAATGGGCAATTCGTACTCTTTGCTCAGAAAAGCTATAACCGAAAAAGTTTTTCTTCCAACGGACTTAAGCGATAAGATTGTGCAGCAACTTTCAAGATTCCTGGCTTCACATTTCTTGTACCCATACCCTTTTCAATCACTTTACTGTATGATCTAATTATCTCATCTGCATCCTGTCTTTTTTGATGTGCTGGAATATATCGATTGGTATAGAATCCCAAGCAGCTTACAATTTTAACTGGACTATCCTCAATAATTCTATAATAATTATAAGGTTTTGTGTATGCTGTCAAGTCGCAAATTATTGTTATCCCCTGTCTATAGGCCTTATCAAGCTCATTTAATACATAGTCTTCCATCCTCTCTTGTTGCCTAAAAGGATATCGATTAAAAACATGTTCATGTACCAGTATACGGTCGTTATCTCTAATATCTTGAAGTCCTGTTGTAGTCTGAATATTAACCATTAATTCTTCTTTCTGCATTATTAATTCCCCTCACGCACTTTCTTTCCACCATTGCCGCAACAAGCGACAGCTTGAATATCACATGAAAAATCTGACGGGTGGACACCCTCCCGTCAGACCCTTACCCTGCGTAGTCTCTTGTAAACTGTAGTTTTCGGAATTTTTAATAAAACAATTTTGCTAATTAAATATCCAGATCATCTAAATCGGCAAGTTCGGCACGGGTATTCTTGGTGAGGTTAGAATCATTGCTATTTTCATCATAATCCTCAACGGTACGAGCGGCGGTTGGCTCACCGGTTGTTTCGACGTTACCATTGTCGTCGGTGTTAACAATTTTCAAATTATAGCGGGCGTCATTCTTGGTGCCTAGAGCGCGAAGAAGGGTACGGATGGACTGAGCGGTGGCACCACGGCGACCAATAACACGGCCAACATCTTCAGGATCAACACTTAGGGAAAGCAAAACACCTTTTTCATCAATGGCACGGTCGATGCTAACTTTATCAGGGTTATTTACTAGAGTTTTTACGATATATTCTACGAATTGTTGGTCAATGGTTGACATAGGTTCTCCAAGTTAATTTGTTATTAGCATTATATCATAATGGTTGCGGTTTGATACATGAAAAAATAAGATATCTCGCGATATCTTATTTTTGTATTTTACTCTGCTACTTCAGCTTCTTCTTTTGGCTGGTTCTTGCGGAGCTTGTCAGCGTGTTTAGCTTTTTTGGTCTTTGGAGCTGCCTCTTTATACCATTCAGGAAGCTTGATGCCTTCTTTCTTAAAGATGAAGGCCACACGTGAAGATGGTTGTGCACCATTTTTAAGGTAAAACTCAACTTTTTCTTTATCTAAAGTGGTTTTCTTGGTTTCTGGGTTGTAATTGCCGACCTCAGCCACAACGCGTCCAGAAAGTGGATGACGCTGGGATTCTTGGACGACTAGTCGAAAGGTTGGGTAGTGAGTTCGACCATTACGCTGCATACGAATCGCGAGCATGTTTTCTCCTTAAAATTATTTATTGGTTTATTTTATACTATTTTGTAGGTTTTTTCAAGATAAAAAGAAGCCCTCCAGAGGAGGGCTTAGCAGGCAGATTGTATTTTTGCATTTCTTGCTTCTTGCATTCGTGCCTGGTTGTCGAGGAATACTTTTTCGATAAAGCGAAATGTGATCACTTTTTCGACACGTCGTTTAATCCAATCGTATAAAACATACTCTTCTACTTCTTGCAGCTCAAAATAATTAAGCTTTAAGAAAACCATGTCTGCAATACGCTCAATATTCTCTTCAGTGAAGATTTTACCCAGCGCTGTTGCATCCAAATTGTTGGTACGCAAATCAAAATCAGGATCGATAGCGCGGTAGAACTTAGCCAATGTATCTTTGATCAAGATACGAGCTTCCTTACGGCGATCCCTTGCTTTCAACGCTCTTTTAGAATAGAACGTACAGATAGTTTTTTTCACGTAATAGAGATTAAACTCCGTGGATGTCTTAGGGTTACTATCGTCATCGAACAGACTATTCTTTGCTGCTCTACCGCTTGAATCTATCAAGTAGAGATACTGTTCCACATTTATCTCACTTGAGTGTGCCAGGATCTGGTTCAGCTCCTTCATTTCGCTCTTTTTTAGCTCCTGAATTTTAGCCTTAAGAGTGTCCATGTTACCGCCATAATACTTACGATAGGCCTCTAACTGTTCGGGGTCAATACCTTCCTCTCCCCATATCTCTAACGACTTGAGCAGATACTTAGTGGAAATATTTGCCCCCACTTGATAAAGCCAGCGGAGCAGACGGACGTAGTACCGAATAACCCGTTCAATGTAGATTCTTGAATACTTGATGGGCTTAGCTTTCTCCATCTCCTTCTTGCTAATCAATTCCTTGACCTGATCCTTCGTGTATGCCTTCTTCATGGTTTCTCCTCCTAGTAAAGAACTTTCTGACATTTTGAATGTCACACATTAGAAACGTACATATAATAACATATTTTGTTAATTATGTAAAGCTCTAACATCATAAGATGAAGAAACGTCAAATAGAGCCTCTTGGGCTCTATTATTGGAATTACAGCCGATCCTTGTTGATTGGGAATGAAGAATTATTTTACTAGAGATAGTTTGCCAGTGACCATCTTCTGGGTATTATTTTGTTTTTTGTAGTATTTAATACCTTCGCTGGCAGCAGCTGATTGAGCCTCTTGCTTACTATGACCCGTACCAGTCCCGCGCTTGTGTCCTGCTACCACAACATCGATAGTAAAGAGACGATCGTGATCCGGCCCCTCTTCTTTGGTTACATGATACTGCGGAGTGCTATTTTCAAACTTTTGAGCGAGCTCCTGGAGATAGCTTTTGGCATCACGCCATGATTCTGAAAGAATGACCTCATCAATTTTGGTGATTATATGCTGATAGATAAAATCTTTGGCAGCCTCAAAACCTTGGTCTAGATAAATTGCACCGGTCACCGCTTCGAAACAGTCCGCAATTATTGAAGCATGAGTGCGACTATTGCCTAGCTTTTCACCTTTGGAAAGGCGGATAAGGTGGATGTATCCAATTTCATATGAAGCAGCACCGATCGATTCGGTGCGCACAAGGGCAGAGCGCCAGGCGGTCATGATTCCTTCCGGTTCATCAAAGTTATCAAACAAGAAGTCAGAAACCACAAGCTCTAGGATGGCGTCACCGAGAAACTCTAGGCGTTCGTTATGCTCAACGGAAGCCTTGCGATGCTCGTTAACGTAACTTCGGTGAGTCAGTGCGGTGATAAAAAGTGTGACGTCCTTAAATTCAATGCCCATTTTTGATTTTGCAAAATCAGAATAGGCATCAAGAGTGTCCTTGGTAAAAGTTTCTGGTGGCAGGCTTTTATCCTGTTGCTTTTTGACAGATGCTTCCTCGATGTGTTTTTTAATGAGGTCGATGTCGATATGATATTTTTCTAGTGGTGATTTCATAAATCCTTTTCGTGAGTTCATTTTGACACTAGAGTAATCTAGTGTCTGGTGAAACCTCGAATTTTAATTATTATAAGTACGAACTACTTCTCTTTACAACTCACCAGTGCGAATGCGTTTTTTGGCGATTAGCATTAACTTTTCAATGTCGTCATACTCAATCGCGTTGAGTGCATCTCTAAAAGAAAACCATTTGATGCCATTCATCCATTTTTCCTTGGTTGGTCTTTCATTACCATCCATAGCGCGAACGAGATAAATTTGGGTAGTCATGAGGACTAATTTATCAACGCGGCGATACTTAAAATGGATTTTGCCTAGCCAAGAAAGGACCTTGATGTGGTTTAAGCCTGCTTCTTCACCAATTTCGCGAATAGCAGTTTGTTTGGCAGTTTCGCCGGCCTCGATATGGCCTTTTGGAATAGTCCAGCGATTTTTCGAATCCTGGATGAGAAGAATTTCGATATCATTCTTCTGCCTATTGTAGCGGAAGACGATTCCGCCAGAGGTCGGCTCGCGCACAATCTCTTTGATGGCTGGTTTCTTTTTAAATGACTTCTCGGCACCTACCTTTGTGGTATTTGACCGAGAATTACGTGAGTTTTGACGATTTTTTACAAAGTTATGAGTTGTAGAATCTTTGGGTTTCGTTCTATTTGTCGGATGCGACTGGTTGGGACTCAACTTGCGATTCTGATCCTTCATGTTCTTTCTCTTCATTATTCAATCCAAGTTGCTTGTAGGCCGTACCTAGAACACCATTGATGAACTTTGAAGAGTTATCGGAGCCGAAAGCTTTTGCAAGCTCGACGGCTTCGTTAATCACAACTTTTGGAGGAACAACTCTTGTTTCAAGTTCATAAAGACCAATACGCAAAATATTGCGATCGATGGCTGCAATAGTATCTAATGGCCATTCCGGAGCGAGTGGCTGTAGTTCACGATCAAGCTTGTCTTGATTTTTCACTACACCTCTCCCGATACTAAAAACAAACTCAGTATCTCCGAGAGCTTTGGAATATGGTTCAATATTTTTTGCGATGATGGACTCGATTTCGGCTGTAGCATCGCCCGCCTTTGCCCGAAACTCGTATTCATACAAGCTTTGTAATGCAATGATTCTACCGAGGTGCCGATTACTTGCCATTATTTTTCGCTTTTCTTTGCTTTACTTACAACTTTTGCAGTTTTTACAGTTTTTACCTTAAGGTTTGGGGTCTTTTTTGCGGTCTCAAAAGCCTTAACAGGTGATTTCTTGTTAACAGCACGAGCCAAAACAAGACGTAGGTGGCTTCGGCGAAGACCAGTCTTTCTTGGGCTGCTTTGTTTTTTAGGTTCAGGCATTAAATGCTCCTTATTAGTATATTGACAATAATTTAGCTAATTATACGTCAAAAAATCGGTTTTTTCAAGATTAAGTTTAAATTAGCCAACGATATTAATCAGTTTGGCGCCTTTTGGAATAATAATCTTCTTTGGTTCACCTGAAAGATATTTTTTGACATTTTCTTCGGCTAGTGCGAGACCCTTAATTTTCTCTTCATCTTGAAGGTCAGTTACGGCGATTTCTAGCTTTGCACGGACCTTACCATTAACCTGTACGATCAATTGTACAGAGTCTGAAACTAGCATTTTTTCATCATATGTAGGCCAGGTATCAGATTCACCTTCAGCCTCAAGGATTTCGGAGGCTAAGTGTGGCGCAAATGGTTTTAAGAGCTTTGCGAGCACCACAATATCGGTTTTATGAACGCCGATTTTATAGAGGTCATTAACATATTCCATCAGGGCTGCCACTGCGGTATTAAAATTATTACTTTCAATATCTTGGGTGACTTTTTTGATAGTTTTATGACGGATCTGCGCAGTCTGATTATCAGACGGTAGGCGCTCAGATTGGTTGAAGGCGAGATTAAAGCAGCGATTCAAGAAGCGATAGACGCCACCGATCGCGGTAGTGCTCCAGGCTGCATCTTCATTGTATGGACCAATGAACAGTTCATAAGTGCGCAAGGTATCAGCGCCATAACCTGAATCAATCACGTCAAGTGGATCAATCACATTGCCCTTGGACTTAGACATCTTTTTACCATCCGGGGCGTTGATATAACCGTTATAGAGTAGTTTTTTGACTGGCTCGCGGAATGGCAGATACCCTTCATCAGCAAAGAATTTACACCAGAAGCGGACATATAATAAGTGCGCAACGGCATGGTCACCACCACAATAGATATCGAGCGGTTCCCAGTATTTGATGGCCTCCTGGTCCCAGGCGGCATTTTTGTCGTGTGGTGAAGCATAGCGCCAGAGATACCAAGAAGAACAGGCGTAGCCGTCAAGAGTATCAGTTTCACGAGTCATTTCCTCGCCATTGATGGTAACTTTTAGCCAGTCTTTAGCTTTAGCTAAGGCAGAGCGACCAGTTTTATCAGGTCTAAAATCAGAAACCTCAGGAAGGACAACTGGGAGTTGATCTTCTGGAATAGCATGAGGTTCGCCGTTTTTATCATAGGCGATTGGAATTGGACAACCCCAATAACGCTGACGAGAAATTAGCCAGTCGCGCATACGATAGGTGACTTTTTTCTCTGCAATTTCACCTCCGAGTTTTTCAAGAATTTTAGCGCGAGCCTCTTCCGAAGAGTAGCCATCAAATTCTCCAGAGTTAATCAGCTTACCTTCACCGTGGAAGCAAGGTTCTTCAGTCGGATTCTCGATTACTGACTTAATATTGAGCTGGTATTTTTCCGCAAAAGCAAAGTCACGTTCATCGTGCGCTGGGACGGCCATCACTGCACCATCGCCATAATTAATAAGNACGTAATCTGAGATCCAGATTGGGATTTGTTCTTTTGTTAGCGGATTGATGGCGAAGCTTCCGGTGAAGACGCCGGTTTTTTCTTTATTTTCTTGACGCTCAATTTCAGACTTTTTAATAGCGTTTGCGCAGTATTCTGCAACTTGCGTCTGAGTTTCAGNGGTGGTAAGTTCTGGAATTAAGGCATGTTCTGGGGCCAAAACGAGAAAAGTGGCGCCACAGATCGTGTCAATGCGTGTGGTAAAAATATCGATTTTAAGATCTTTTCCTGCCACTTCAAACTTGACATTGGCACCTTCAGAGCGACCAATCCAGTTTTTCTGCATAGTTTTGATTTTTTCTGGCCAGTTGAGACTATCGATTTCCGCCAATAATTCGTCAGCATAGGCAGTAATCTTAAAGAACCATTGCTTCATCTTTTTCTTTTCAACCTCTGCCCCACAGCGCCAACAATGACCATTTTCTACCTGTTCATTAGCAAGAACGGTCTGATCATTTGGGCACCACCACTGGTAGCTCTCTTTTTGATAAGCTAAGCCTTTTTTGAAGAGCTGCAAAAAGCACCACTGAGTCCAACGATAATATTCAGGATCTGAGGTGTTTAACTCTCTAGTCCAGTCAATATAATAGCCGAGGCGCTTAGCTTGTTTACGGAAGTTTTCGATATTGGTTTTTGTAGCAGCTTTTGGAGAAATACCGGTTTTAATAGCGTAATTTTCGGCAGGCAAGCCAAATGTGTCGTAACCAAATGGCCTGAGGACATTTTTGCCGTTTTGGGAGTAAAAACGAGCAAGTACATCAACGATCGAAAAATTACGTACGTGACCAACATGGAGACCAGCACCGGATGGGTATGGGAACATTTCGGCGAGGAACATTTTCTCTCTTGAATCTTCTTTTGCCTTAAAAGTCTGTTCTTTCTCCCAGATCTTTTGCCACTTTTCTTCAATTTTAATCGGATTATATCTTTCCATAAAAAACTCCCTAATCTATCTTATTATATCAAATTTCAGAGATTTGCCGGATTTTTAGAGACAACGGAGGTAAAAAAGTAGGATGGCAGTAGCGATTGAGACATTGAAGGATTCTTTCTCCCCATACATCGGGATTTCTAGAAAGAGATCAACTAGAGAATGTAGTTCTTTGGGAATACCAAGGACCTCTTCGCCAAGTAGGATGGCAACCTTATCTTTTAGGTGAGTTTTTGTCTCTGGATCGTTTATGAGATGTGTGATTTTNCCNGAAAGATTATTTTCGAGGCCGATGATCTGGAATCCAGTGTTTTTTAGATCAATTAGGGTTCGTTTTATATCATCAGTAATACTAGATTTTAGGGTTTGCTCGGCACCCAGGGCGGTTTTATGGATTTGATCAGTAAGTTTTGCCGCGAGATGAGGCAGAAGTTTTGAGTATGGAAGAGGAGTTGGCGTATAGCCAGAATAAATTACCATATTGACTCCAAAACCGTCGGCGGTACGCAAGATTGATCCGACATTATAGGTCGAGCGGATATTATGCAGAATTATGACAATTTCCCGGTTTTGCATGATTATATTCTATCATGAATTAGTGATTCTCCCCTGTTTCTGATATAATATGCTTATGGATAAAATGATAGAAAAATGGATCAGTGAAATCACTACTGACAAGCTTTCCGAGGCTGATATTGAACGCTCGATGGCCTATGCTAAAGATATTTTTAGCGGTCTCTCGACGATTCGTAAGTGTGCACAGGGGGTTTCAGTTTTCGGATCAGCAAGAACGCTTGAAACAGAAAAATATTATATCAAGGCACGTGAACTCGGCCGACTTTTGGCGGAAAATGGCCACCCAGTGATTACTGGTGGTGGACCTGGCATTATGGAAGCAGCTAATCGTGGTGCTTATGAATATGGCGGCCGCAGTATGGGGCTTAATATTACTCTGCCTTTTGAGCAACATCCAAATCCATATATCACTGATGGAATGGAATTTAAATACTTCTTTGCGCGAAAATTAATGCTAGTGATGGCAAGCAAGGCCTATGTTTTCTTCCCTGGCGGGATTGGCACGCTTGATGAACTTTCCGAGGTTCTAATCTTAATGCAAACCAATAAAATGCCAAAAATGCCGGTGTTTTTGATTGGGAAGACCTACTGGAGACCATTAGTGAAGTTTATGAAGACTACGATGCTAAAGAATCACATGATCAAAGAAAAAGATCTCGATTTGTTTGTATTAACAGATGATATTACAGAGGTAGTGATGGCCGCCAATAAGATTGGACACATCAATATCAACGATAATATTTATGATCATTTCAAATCTGCCTAGAATTAAAAAAAGAGGCGCTTAGG
>JAEHON010000029.1:0-15811 GCA_016112465.1 Candidatus Saccharimonadota bacterium
TTCATTTGATTTAATTAAATGATTAGTTTTAAACAGAGCCTCTTGAGTCTGTTGGCTATGTATTTGTAGTGCAGATCTGATAACCAGTAGATCCTGATAACTCAAATCAGCTTCATTTGGTAGTAAGATATCCATTTATTCCTCCTCTTTTAAGCAGCAGCTCCTCTAATGTTACGGGCTTGAAGTTATTCACATCTACTCCAACATTAAACGCATTACATTCTTTTAGCTGTAATTCTTCTTTAGAGTGGACATGGCCATATAGGTGAATCGAACCATAATTTTTAAGATTCCAGTTCTGAATCGGGTAATGGAATAAAATAACTTTTTGACCATTATCGTCTATCTCTAGGTAATGGTGTACTGAATTGAATAGACTACAAAGGCTTTCGTTCTTAACAAAATAGTCATGGTTGCCTATAATTAAATGCTTTTTACATTTAATTCTTCTGATCAGACTATTAACTTTATCAACGTTCTTCTCCAAAGTAAAATCGCCTAAAATATAAAGTTCATCATCAGGAGATAATCGATAGTTAATAATGTGGATTATCGTATTGTCCATCTCTTCGATGGAGCTAAATGGTCTGTTTTCATATGCGATAATATTTTTATGTGACAGGTGTAAATCAGATGTATAATATTTCATTTTTGAATCACCTCCATGTTTTTTGGCTAAACTCCCAGAGTTCACCAAAGTCCTTAACGGTTGGGTGAGTACCGTCCGCTATGGTAGTATTTTTATTAAACTTATCAAAGCTTTCATTGCAGTCATAAAAATAGTAGCTGAAATCCTCGCCGAGGAGATCTAGTACTACGTCCATGATCAAGTCAGATGAGTTAGAAAGACCAATAAATCCCATGTAGACTTTGTATTTTTCATTTATAGTTTCGAGATTATTACTTAATTCTTTTTCGTAATTCTCCTGCCTAGAGTAGGCTTCTGCTAATTTTATGAAAGCTTCTTTGTTTAGTCTGTTCACCATTACTACTTATCCTTTCTTGCTCCGCATTTACCACACTTACCATTTACGGTGTGGGTCATACAATAGCAGTTTGTGCAGAGGCTGATTTGTCTATTGTCTTTCATTTCATTTAGCTCTTTATCAACATTAAACTTTTTCTTTTTGCTTGCCATACGGATTTTTGCCCAGTAAATTTGCTTATCGCTCTTAGAATGCCTAGAAGGTTTATGAGAGCTAAGCCTCCCCCAATCTACGGGGACATCAAATTCATTCTTCTTCATTAGTCTTGGTTTCCGATCCAATGTCTATATACTCTGGTTCACGAGACTCAAAAAGTGCTATAATCAGTTCCATTCCATTATAGAATCCACACATATACTCATTTGTAATATTTTGTCTTTGTATCCCAAGTATATATTTTGCTGTTTTTACTTTTTCATCAAATTGCTTATTTTTCATTTTACTTCTCCAATAATTCATGGGTATCGTGAATATTACCAATAACTCCGCAAAAGTTTGAATGTTCAAAAAGAACGGAACGACCATCGGGAATGTTATCCCAATAGATTACCCATTGTCCATCCTCTGCTTGTTTAACTACGCCTTTAAGGTCGCCATTATGTTCAGATACAATATCTCCTTCATATATCGTATGATCATTCTTGTCCCTAAGCCCAGTGAATCGTTCAATGACAAAATCATTTTGCTTAATCTCTGGAGTTATAGCATTACCATAATCCGAAAGCAAAACACCATTTTGAGCGATATAGAAGCTACCTGATACATTGAATGGATGTTTGTAAGCATAGGTTTTTTGTTTTTTACTCCAAACTCTAAACTTTAATTCACGTATCACAACTTATATCCTTTCTCTTTGACCAAGTAGTTTATATAAGATAATCGACTCTCTTTATCATCATTTTCTTTGCTAACACAATATTTATAGCTTCCGCTATCATATCGAGATCCCATACATGTCTTTTTGTAGAACTCTTCATAAGGCATTTCTAAATAGGCTTTATATTTTTCTTCCATTAATTACTCCTTTGAATTCAAATATTCCTGGACTAATCTCTTCTCATGTAGCACGTGTACCAGAGTTAGTAATGAATAAGAAGTCGTCGGTTTCAATCTTCATTTTTTATTCTTGCTTTCATAAAAGCTTTTATTTTTAACAATATTCTTTTTCTGATCGCCCATTTTGCGTGTTCTTCTACTTTTGAAAATTTGTTATAGGCAGATTTTGGTTTCAATATACCTCTTCTGATTACTTCTCCCCCGTCTCGTATTTACGAACAATTTCCCATTGTTCTTTATGTTCTTTGAGGGATTTTATAGCAGTATTTTTGGTTCTAAAATAAATCACACCTGGCATATATGTCGAGGAATTGCCTGGTGCCCAATCAATAATACTTTTAAACACATACCAGTTATCGACATAATCAATAAATTTCCCGCCCTCTGCGTCGTCTAGGAGTGTTTGTCGTGCGATGTTATACTCACGCTTTACCTCTAGCTCTTTCACGGTCAAGCCGTAGTTGCCAATACTGTAACAATAATCATCTGAATCATCTTCATCTTTATAATCTTCTACTATATCTCCACAATCATTAATATAATGATACTTCTCACCATATTCCGCTCTCGGTCTCTTGTGTTCAGGAATTTCTTCAAGCCAGTCATCAAAGTTATCAACGCAGTCGACAATAATCTTATATTTAAACTCTTCATTGATTAAAATTTTTCCATCAAATTCATCAACCCTCTCTTCAAATACTGTGCCAGCCTTGGCGCATAGAGTGTCTTTTTTAAGTTTGTATCGTTTCATTTTATTTTTCCTCACTTAAAAATTTAATCACTTCTTCTTTTGTTCCCTCAAAACGAGTTTTGCTATATTTTCCGGCGAGAAATCCTAGAGTTAAAATAATGAACATAACATCTACGATTGTAGATCCGCCTAAAAGCCAGTGATTAAATAGAAGCAATCCGGCAAACATTGAAAATGTAACTATATCTTTAATAATTGAACCTATTACTGACTCACTTATAACTATGTATTTAGTTTTGTCGACATCCATATAATTCTCCTTAATAACTAACTGGGAACATATCTGATCCACTTGACTTACTGGGTAATATTACAGACACATCTAAGTCCGTAACGCCTTGCTTCATAAGATATCTTTTTGTTTTTAATATCTCGCCAAGATTCTTATGCTGTTTTTCGTGCTTTATTCCATCTAGCCCGACATAACGAATTATGTAGCTAGTTGGGAGTGGCGGTTTTACTTGATTTCTTTTCATTTTGTCTTCATATCCCTAAATCTACTATCAGGACCTTGACTCAAAAGTAGCTAGGGTGGGTTGAGCTACTCGGATAGGCATAAAGGTACTCAACTTTTTTATCTATCCTGAATCTACGACTTGATCCTGATAGTAGTGTGGCTGCGTCTAAATTGACATTTAACTAACTATTTTACTTAAGGGGGTATTATGTCAGCACCACATGCTTATTTTTTCTTATATTCTTCATTAAGCTTAATTAGCTTAACCATATACCCGTTAAGTTCTGTTTTTAGTAGTGTTAATTTACTCATTTTTCTCCTTGATTAATCGTTTTGTTGACTTCTGCATTCCACCAATCTGGATAATCAATCTGTTTATCTTTGGAAATATTTACGACTTTTGCGTTAAGCTTTTTCTTAATTTCTTCCGTAATGACTTTAATTGTTTTATCTATCCTAAGTACTGGATTTAATGATTGATAGTTCGATTTAAGTTCATCTAGTGTCTTACAATTCTGTAATCTATCAATAGCGCTATCAACTGAATCCTGATATAGTCCATCTTTATATCTATCTAGTTCATTTGTTTTATGATCAGTGATTTTACCAGTAGATGAATATCCAAGATTAGATAAGGCTCTACCTATAGCCATTGTCTCGAGCTTCTCGAAGTCTTTATCGCTAGTTATTGTCTTTTGAGCTGTTGCTTCTGCATCTGCTGTTAAGTAGATTAGCTCTTTAGATACCCCATTAGTCAATGACTGAATAACTTCTGTTTTATCCCTCCATAAGAAAGCCTTAAAAACTACTTTATTGTTCTCAATTTTATAGCTCGTTAAAATCTTAGAATTTGGGTGATTGGTTCTAAAAGCCTCTAGCCTATCGGTCACTTTTGCATAATCTATACAAATCTTTTTAACTTCATTAGTTTTTTTATCTGTAAATGTTTTTTCGATTTTAGATACTTTGACGGAGTTTAACATTTATTTTTTCTCCTCAAGATCCTAACCCTTACAATTTTAGGATTCCCCGATTGTTCAATATGTATTCTCATTTTTCTCCTTTAAAACTTCAGGTAGATTTGGGGCTCTCATTTTATCTAATCTACAATAGTAGAAATTTGTTAGAATTTGGTCGTACATTAAAATCCTAATAGTAATGTGAGGAACTACAAAAACTGCCCGTTCTGTCTGAGGGTTGAAAGCCCCAAACTTACCCGAAGTTGTTTAATTTTGTTATATTCCAAGTTTTTAAGATTCTAAAACTAGGCGTACCATAGCTGTTTTTTGTTCTATGGAAATTAAAATTTATGCACTTTAATCCCCAACAAAAGAAAAAATCAGGGCGTAATACCCTGATCCAGAAATAAAAAACACCCCGAAAGGTGTATCAAGTAATCAAATTATGGTGCGAGCTAAGAGACTCTAACTCTCGACCTCTTCCTTGGCAAGGAAGCGCTCTAAACAACTGAGCTAAGCTCGCAAGCCGTGTGCGATATGCACTGAGTTTATTTTATCCCAGTGTAAAATAAATGTCAAGAAAATCCAATAAATAACCCCGCAATAATTGCGGGGTTTGTTGGAGCGAAACAGAAAATGTTACTCAGTTGGATCAAAATACCCCCAACCACGTCGCCTTGCAGGAAAATAGCGAATGTGTAACTTCCTTGAGTCAATAAAGGCGTCAAATTCGAAGCCCCATCCAGTTTCATCCACAGTCAGTGAATTAATTTGAACCTTGATTTCGTCGTAACAGTTCGAACGAAAAACGCAAGCTTTACGCCGCTTGCTCTCAAGTCGAGCAATAAAATTCTCAAGCATTTCTTCCCTACTTGGTCCTGCGATAATCTCTATCGTACCAGACGGAAGCTCTCCGGTGAAGACTGGGCTAGACTTACAATAGTTCTTATATATCTGATAATAGTAGAAGTCTTGGCTCACATTGGTTTTTGCATAGCCCTGTTCTAAATGATACCTACAATCAAGTGTGTGGCCAGATTCAAGACGCGCGCTAAAGCTGATAATCTTATTACTACACCGAGAGACGCTAATGCTTGTAATCGTGACTCTGAGCGGAACATGCTGCGCAGAAAACGTCAGTGCGTAATCTTCACCCTTTATATAGGCAATGAAGCTCTCCTCAAAATCCGCTAGACTATATTTCCCTCTCAAGTATAATCGAACCATATTTTCACCCCCTTTCAATCATACTTAAGCTTTAGTTAATGCCAGGAAGTCGGTGTTCTGGCCTCAATCCAGCCAGTCTGATGCTCAACGTCATAGCTACCGCAAAGCTTCATCTCATTGAACTCGCCGGTAAACCAATAGACTTCACCAAAGCAATCATCATCTTCAATCGAGGAGATATTCCCCGAGAGAAAGTGATCGTCCTCAGTGGTGAAGGTGACGCGGTGCTCATCGTTGGTGCCACAATCATAGAGACTCTGGAAGAAGTCATCTTTGCTCGGGCCTTTCTTGATGATCCAGGTTGATGTAGCTTGTTTCTTCATGTTTTCCTCCTAAGGTACTCGCATATAGCGGTGTTGTCAGCCCTGTTGCTGATGAATAGCATTATGCAATATATTATTTATTTTGTCAAATGAAAACCCACACCATTTGGTGTGGGGTAAAGCGGTGGAACTGGTTGAAACTGATTGATGGAAGCTGGTTTAGTAATTGACGAATCTGATTTCGCCGTAGCTCTGATCAATCTTGAAGAATCCCTGAACTCTCACGCCTTCGATGGTGCGTCCATCAAAGTTGATGTGAGTGCCGGTGGTATCCTCGTGATCGAGCGAGTCGATTGCCAGCTTCACTGTCTGCTCGTCTTCGGTGATGAATTTCACCTTGGTCTCGTTGATGGCGTGTCTGGTGGCAAATGCCTTCACAAACTCTTCCATGGACGGGCCCTTTTTGACAGAAACAGTTCTCATTGTTTGTTCCTCCTTTGTGCGTGCTCTTTTCGAGCAATGTAGTTGTTAACACTATGCTAACTTGTTTATTATAACATAAGTAGTATGTATTGTCAATGGCTAGGATTTCCAGATAAAAATCCTCCGATTACTCAGAGGATTTAGCTTCGATTTGGTGCCCGAAATGGGACTTGAACCCATATGGATTTCTCCATTCGATTTTAAGTCGAACGCGTATACCAATTCCGCCATTCGGGCATAGTTGTATTATAGTACAGTTGCCAAGGTTTTACCATATAATACGTGGTAAAATGAGCATATGGGAACTCGTAAATCAGAAAATATGGCAAAAAAAGATACATCGGAAAAAGATATATTATCATTAAAGAGTCTAGGAGCAAAGCTTGGCGCGCTATTTGAGAAGCGCTTCTTGCTCCTGGTTGTTGGATTTGCATTAATTTTTGTGGTAATTTCTCTATCGATTGGCATGAGTCAAAGTGTTTGGTTTGATGAGGCTTATTCGATCACTCTAGCAAAAAGACCTATTGGCGAGTTAGTTCATCTAACAGCAATCGACGTACATCCGCCAGTCTATTATTTGTTCCTACATTTTTGGGGTGGATTATTTGGGTTCGGCGAGTTAAGTCTCAGGTTATCCAGCGTAATCCCTATGTTTTTTGCAATTATTTTGATGGCAATACTCCTAAAACGCTTATTTAATAAACCCTTTGCTGGGTTTGCAACCTTATTACTCTGTCTTTCCCCAATGTTAATCCGCTACGGCTTTGAAATCAGAATGTACGCCATGGCAACCATGTTGGCGGTACTTGCAACCATCGTTCTAGTCCTAATTGAGGCCGAGAAAAACGCAAAGCGACGTCATTTATTACAATTTGCTTATGCGACACTCGTGGCACTGGGGATGCTGACCTTATATTATACAATTGTGATTTGGCTGACCCATTTTGCATATCTAATTTGGCAGACAGTAAAGAGTAAGAAGTCGATCCTGCGCCAAGAATTTTGGATGATGTATATCCTTGCCGTTCTATTATTTACGCCATGGCTATTTGTCGCGATAAAGCAATTTACCAACGGTGCGCTAGCGCAAATTTCAGAACCAATGACGGTAAATAATCTACTTGGGGTCTTCTCTTTTAATTTACTATACAAACCAATTTGGCAGCTTGATCAGATTTTTGGGCTACTAATTCTGGGCTTCATCACCCTGTTTGNAGTATTGCTCGCTAAAAAAATAAAAAACAAACAGAAAAACACTAGCTTCTTGATTTTTATGGCAGCGGGGCCACTTCTCGTGGAGATTTTAATCTGCCTAATTAAGCCGATGTATGTTGAGAGGTATCTGGTTTATTCGGCACCGTTTTTGATTACTTTGATTGCCTATTTAGTATTCGAAGCGCAATCTAAGCAACGCTATTTCTCGATGACTTATCTGTTTGCGCTGGTGGGATTTGGAATCTTTAACCTTCAACAGGTCGGTAATTTTAATTTTCAGAGGATGCAGAAGCCGGATATTCGTGAAATGGCGACAAGGATTTCTGCAACCGATAAAAAAGAAGATAAGGGCAACCAGGCTAGGTCAGCAGAGCTGCCAATTCTGACAGATTCACCATATGAGGCAATTGAGCTAGGATACTATTTACCTAATAATAAAATCTATTTCTATGCACCGTATGAGGAGCTAGGGGGCGGCTACGCGCCGCTTAATAAGAGTGAATTTAAGATTTTCAACGAGCAAGATTTGAAGAAATTTAAGTGCGTACGCTATGTCTATTATGATGCAAAAATGACAACAATATTAGAAGACGCTGGTTTTTCTAAGACAAAAAATCAGGACATTGAACATGCCCTGAAATATAGCGACTTCTGCCGAAAATAACCGGCTATTCCTAGCTACGAATCTTAAGGGTCTTAATCTTTAGGACCTTGATCTTTGGAGCCTTGATAACGCCCCTGTAATTTGGCTTTGCGGATTTTTAAAATATCCTTGAACATGCGCCAGGAATCCTTGACGATGTTGACGCGGTCGGTGGCGAAATGCTGCCAGCGGATTGGCACTTCTTTTGCCTTAAGTCCGAGTTGTTTTGCAATTACAAACAATTCGACATCGAAAGCTCCCGTGAAAGCACCAGCCTCGTTAGTTCGCTCTGGATTATAGACATAAAGTTGATCAAAAATCACGCTTGCTTTTTCATTGAAGAGCTTGAAACCACATTGAGTATCACGAATCTTGAGACCGGTGAGAGAACGGGTGATTAAATTAAAGGTATCACCGATAAATTTGCGGTACCACTTAGCGTGGACCGATTTAGTATCGATTTTGCGCGAGCCAAAGATAATATCAAAGGAATCCTGATATTTTAGTAGCTTCCTGACCTCAGAAATTGGCGTACTCTGGTCAAAGTCGGTAAAGAGTCGCCACGCTCCGCGCGCCTGCTTCATGCCAGCACAAACCGTGGCCGCCTTGCCACCATGCTGATTTTTCAATACGATTAATTCCCCATTCTGGAGGCGTGTTTGCCAGGCGTCACGATAGTCGGATAGCAATTTCACAGTCTCGTCAGTGGAGCCGTCGTCAGAAAAAATAACCTCATACGCGTATCCTTGTTGTTCAAGAAACGGTAGGAGGTCTTTTAGGCAGCCACGTTGAAAATTTTTAGCTTCATTGTATGAAGGAATAATAACAGATAAGAAGATTTTGTTGCGGTCGTTCTTCACGTTTTAATAAAATACTTGTTTAAGTTAATGCGTTTGAGTTTTGGAGGCACCGACCGGAATTGAACCGGTGTACACGGTTTTGCAGACCGCTGCGTAACCACTCCGCCACAGTGCCATGGCTTAATTTTAGCATAGAAAGAAATAAAAAAATACACCTTGCGGGTGTATTTTTAATTACTCTGTAATTTTGGGTAGAATCTCATATTCCTAGATCTGCAGTAAAGATGCAAGCAATCTAGCCAAATTACTTCACACTCCACCCTTTGAACTTCGGCGTCTCTCAACTTCGCCCAAGTTCTATATATAGTTTAGCATGAGTGGATTATTCGTCAACCTTGTTTTTAATGAATATTATGTCTTAATAGTTGTATTTTATAAGTTGCAATATTTGTGTTTAATGTTTTGATATATTGCAAGACTTGTTCGGATCCTGAAAATAGTGTTCGGTTTTGGATTTTTGTTCGGTTTTACAGAGGTAGTATTTGAACTGTCTATAGAATAGATACACAAAAAAAGATGGTCTTGACCATCTTTTTTACTTATTTTTTTCTATCCTTTTTTTGAAATAATGAGTAGTTTATAATCATGCTCAGGATTATATTTTTAGGCAAACTGAATAGTTTCTTTTTCGCCAGTAATTAGCTGTTTGAATTCAATACTACGGCTTTCAGCCTCGTTTTCGCCAATAACACCGACATACTTTGCGTTTTTGCTAGCATATTTCATCTTGTCTCCCAGCTTTTTATCAGAATAAAGGATATCGACACTTTTTCCTTCCTTACGGAGGGTCTCTGCGACCTGGCTAGTGAAACCATATTCCGCATCAGAGAGTGGAATAAGCACATAATCGACTGAAGTAGACTGAAATTCATCGAGCATCTGATTACTCTCGAGAATATAAAATAGACGAGTGAGGCCGATCGAGATGCCGACACCTGGGAAGGACTGATCGGTGTAGTTGCTGGCGAGATTTTCATAGCGTCCACCAGAACAGATTGAACCGATGCCTTTATAGTCAGGAAGAATGGTTTCAAATACCGTACCGGTGTAATAATCAAGTCCGCGGATAATCAACATATCGGCAATGGCAACTCCGGCGAGGCCGTGCTGTTCAAGAGTTTTAAGTACAAAATCGATTTCTGCTACGCCAGCTTCAAACTGGGCGTTTTTAATCTCAAGTGCGCGGAGGGCCGCTACGGCTGTCTTACGTTCACCATTGATTTTGATAAAATCGAGAATCTTAGAGATTTTATCGACAGAGATCTTCAACGCTTCTAGGGCCGATTTGGTCTGCTCTGCCGTCACTTTTTCGGCGTGGTCAATTACATCAAAAATGTCTTTTGAAATCTCCGCAAGGTCGAGAGCCTCGAGGAAGCCGGAAAGAATTTTGCGGTTGCTAATGCGAATGAGCATCTTTGGCTTGATGAAGGTCTTTAGAGCAGCATAAGCCGTCTCTACGACATCAGCATCATAGGCGATAGATAAGGTGTTGCGGCCAATCACATCAACGTCGAGCTGATAGAATTCACGGAAGCGCCCTTTTTGAGAACGCTCACCGCGGAAATTGCGGCCGATCTGGGTGACCTTGAATGGAAAAGTTAGGTCACTTTCGTGTTCAACTACATAGCGAGCAAGAGGCACGGTGTGATCAAAACGTAATGCCTGGTCAGCCTCGTCAGCGGTCTCGGCAGTTTTGACCACCTTGTAAATCTGTTTTTCAGTGTCACCGCCGGCCTTTGCTAAAAGAATATCAGTACGCTCGATGGTTGGAGTCTCAATATACTGATAGCCGTGAAGATGATACATCCTAGCAATCTGGTCTTTGATAGTATTGAAGATGATCTGGGTGTCCGGAAGAAGTTCCTGCATCCCAGAAATTGCGGATGTATTAATTCTTTTCATAATACTTTTATTATAGCACATGTTGTGCTATACTCTTTTAAAGTGGTTCTGTAGCTCAGTTGGTAGAGCAGAGGCCTGAAGAGCCTTGTGTCACTGGTTCAAGTCCAGTCGGAACCACCATTTTTTATACACTAGATTTTCTCTTATTCAAAATTTCCATATTAACTATTCTGCTGGCATGTTTACCGAAAGCCCCATATTTGAGATAAGGGGGACCATAAAATGCATATCATACTCTTTATTATGTACATAGTCTGTCAACCAATTAGTTATATTAATAGTCTCACCAAGAGAATCTGAAAAATCTGCATTATTTTTAGTTTCTTTTAGATAAAAGCCAGTATAACCTGATTCAATAACTGAATATACTTCAATCTTACCATCCATCCTCCCCGCAGCTATTGCTGCAGAAAAAGAGTCGCCTCCAAGTTTTAAAGTGAAATATAATGAAAAATCTTTTATATCTGGGATATAACTTGGCTCAAGAATTGCTCTTTGGATTTCTGGGATTCTCTTCGTTATGCCTTCGTATTCTATAGAGCAGAATGACGCTAGTACTCGTTTAGCAATATTAAATGGTTTTATATTTTTTATAATAAACCCGGCACTACCGCCTATCAAATCTGTCTCATTTCTAATTTCGCCATTATTTATTTTTTTCTTTATTTCACAAAAAACTGCATAATTTACAGTCTTGTAAAATACCCCAAAATCTTCATCATATTCTCGTCCAATCAAATTATTACAGTCAGCACACAAGGTTCGGGCAGTTAATCCATCTTGCTTTAAAATATAATGAGAGGAATCTTTGTCTTTAAGTAAATCTATTGGACTATATAATTTTACTCCCACACCACCACCAGCGTTTTTTGGGATAACGTGCTCTCTAGTTAACCTATCAAACTTACCGCAGATTCGACAATACCCCTCTTTTACTTCTGTAGAAAAGATATCAGATTTCATGATTTGGTTAATTCTTGATATATCTTCATGAGTTCGGCTACACATTCGGTCTCGGAGTTGAGTCTCCCCCAGAATCCATATGCCTCCATGACAGCCCTATCATTGAGTTGATGCGCTTTTCTGAGTTCTGGCGGCATGATTGCGTCGTCATATAGATCGGCAAGTGAAGCATATGGATATTTTGCTCTAGCATCAAGAATTGCTTGCGCAGTTTGTTTAATCTTCTCTTTCTGATTGTTAGTAGGATTAGGCCAAGGAAAATTATTATAAACGACCTTATTTGAATAGCGATAATCGCTCTTTAGTCTCCCACTTATAACTCGAACCCAGGACATATGAACATTTGATTGCATAACACCAAAATGATAAAGCGTTGCGTTAGGAACAATAAGTGCTGCGTCGCTAGCAATTGTATTCTTGTCCATGAACCCCATCGGTATATATCGTCTGCGTTCCGAGGAGACACGTGGAACTAATAGATAAGTATCCTCCGGATGTGGTGCATAAAAGAATAGATACGGAGTATTTGCCTTTTCCCTTGTTGGAGCAGCTGAGCTGCTAAGGCGTAATTGTCGGACATTTTCAATGCGGTGCTTAAGTATAGCACTATTACGGATATCAGATGGGTTTACATCTTTGAGCCAAAAACAGTATCTTTCCTTTCGATTAATGAATTCTATTGAACCGAGATAGGGCCGAATGTACTTTGAAAGGTTTGGCTCTTTTTTAAGAATTTCATCTTTTTCATCTATTGTCATTAAAAAATTTCCACCGTCGTTCGGCATATTACCAAAATCCATCTCCGGTACATTAGATATTGGCTTTGTTCTATTGTCTATAATGATATTCTCCGCATCAATCAAGAAACCGTTGATATTCTTAGCTTTTTTGGGTTTATTATCGAAGATTATCTTAGTGCGTCGGTCTTTATAGCTAAAGCCAATAATGACGCAGTGAACATGGGCTTTTAGATTTGCTTCACTATCCCAACAGAATGTCTTCCATGCAAAATTTATCTTTATTCCATCATTAAGCATTAATCCGAGTAGGCTTGCTACGGCTTGACCTTGTGTAATTGAATTTGTTGAAACTAATGCGCATTCTATCTCGGTATCCTTCATATAGTCGGCTGCTTTCTTATACCAACAGCATACATAATCCATATTGCCAAGGTTTTTCCACTTCTTACCGAATATGAAAAGCATGTCCTCTTTTTGAGAAGTATCCATCATTTTCCCACCGATAAAAGGCGGGTTACCCATAATATAGCTAAGTTTCTTGGCCGAAATAACATCACTCCAGTCTACCCTAAGCGCATTGCCTTCTACGATATTTGTATAGGTTTTTAGTGGGAAGAATTCCAGGTTCTGGTACATTATTTGTGCCGTCTTTTGCATCATTTGTGCCTCTGCAATCCATAATGCGGTTTTTGCAACAGTCACCGCAAAATCATTAATCTCGATGCCATAGAATTGGCTAATTTGGACCTTAATTGGATTAAGTAAGCTAAATGCAACCCTTCCACCCTGCAATAGCTCAACTGCCTCGTTTTCTAGGCGACGAAGGGAGAGATAGGTTTCTGTAAGAAAATTACCAGAACCGCAAGCTGGATCTAAAAAAGTTAGACTTGCTAGCTTATCTCTAAAGTCTTCAAGTTTTTGGTTACGTGTTTTTACTATCTTAATTTCTTTGATTTTTTCAAATTCTATACATAGTTCGTCGTAGAATAATGGGTCAATAACTTTGTGTATATTCTCAATACTCGTGTAGTGCATGCCGCCCTTACGACGGGTTTCTGGGTTCAATGTAGATTCAAATACGGCGCCAAAGATTGTTGGGCTAATTTCACTCCAATCAAAATCATCAGAAGCCTTCTCAAGGATTAAATCTCGTATTTCGTTAGTAAAATGCGGGATTTCAATATCGTCTCCATCAAAAAGACCACCGTTTACATATGGAAATGCAGCCAAATCTTCTTTTAGATACGGATCTCGCTCTTCTGGTTTTTGTTTAAGAACATTAAATAGGCGGCGAATCGCTTCTCGACAATCCTCAACATCATAATGAGCTAAGTAATCGTGGAATGCGCCTTTATGGCCAAATAGACCGGCATCTTCGGCATACAAACAGAATACTAGGCGCACACATAGCTTATTTAAACTTTTAAGACTTTCTGGGTCGTCAGGATTATGATATTGGCCATGAAGTGCATTATAGAATTCACCAATGATTTCGCCAGCTTTGATAGAAAGTTCCATCTCCTTCTTAACATGACTATTTCCAGTATCGACAATGAATTGTAGGCGGTAGTATTCCCTTTGCAGATCTTTAAGAAGAATCTTCTCTGGATCAGAATGCGGACGATTCTCGTCATAAACCCAGATTTCCTTAAAATTCGAAGTGATAATATATTTAGGTTTCTCATCATAAGGGAGATTATTGGCATAGCGACGAGCCTGCTGGTCTGGACGAAGAATTGCGCCATCAGATTGTAATTCACCTTTTGCGAGATTAATGTTGCCACTCTTTTGCTCGATAAGAACCTTTGTCTTCGCAATATAGCCGTCTGCAAATTTCTTTGTCTTTTCAAATTGAACAGTTTTTTCAAAGCTGATAAATTGCGACGGATTTTCTACTCCATAGATCATTCTCAATAAATCGAGCCAGAAAGATTGTGTATCCTTTTTCTCGTCGGAGCGGTCCTTCCATTGTTCGTAGAATTCTTTGGCGGCCCGACGCTGCTCTTGGTCAGATAATTTAGGCATCTCTGCTGAACTTTCTTTCTAGCAGAAAGATGTATAAAAAAGTGGACGCCGCATTGCGTCCTTACTAAAATCAATCAATAGTCATAAGTTTGGGCGCTCGGCAGACGTCCAATCTTTTTACAGCAGAGACGAATATCTCCATTGCGCCGAGACACCCAAATTTATATTCATCTCGACACAGAAAACATTACGCTCTGCGCTTCTTCTGCTGTAAATTAAAATGTTAAGATTGGACGCCTTAATTATAGCATGAAAACACAAGTCTTTCCTATATTTCTAAGGTGTTAATCGACTCAAAAAGAAGTTATTGTGGTAGGAATATATTACAACATAAAAGAACTTCTATGGTTTTAGCTCGTTTGTAAATCTAAATTTTCATGTTATAATATATAAGTGTTCTTTTACAGGTATCGGTGCAAAAATACCATTCACAGGAGGGGTAAAATGGAGGAGAAATTAGAAAACACCTTACGCTTTTACATCTTAGCGACACAACTTAAGTATAAGATCCGAAGCGGATGGGACGATACTCACTGGAATATTTCTGGTGAGAGACGCGAGAGTATCGCCGAACATATCTATGGCACCTGTATTTTGGCAATCGCCCTGGATTCCGAGTTTAAGACAGATCTTGATCTTGAGAAAGTTATTATGATGTTGGTGCTTCATGAACTTGGTGAGGTTTTGATCGGAGATATTACGCCTTTTGATAATATCCCCAGAGAACAGAAGATCGAGATAGAGTTTAAGGCAATTCGAGAAGTTCTCGGTGACTTGCAGAAAAATGAGGAGTATTACGATCTTCTGAAGGAGTTTGACCAGAAAGAGACTCGTGAGGCGGTTTTTGCCTACCATTGCGACAAACTTGAGGCTGACATTCAGGCTAAGGTTTATCAAGATATGGGACGTCAACACCCGCTCGATGAGCAGGAAGACAATGTAGTCTTTCGAAGTTCCAAGATTCAGGAGATGGCAAGAAACGGTGCTGAAACCGCTTTTGACATCTGGTACGAGTGGGACAAAAGTCTGTATCAAGATGACGAGAATTTCTTAAGTCTTCTGGATTACGTGAGAAGAACTGATACTCAGAAAATCATCTAAGCCATTGCAGACAATACTGTATAATCACAGGTAATACTGATAAAGAACACATCTACCCGCTTCGGCGGGTTTTTCTTTTGGTTTTTCTTTGGTCTTATTTTGGCCTTATTTTAACCTTCTATCTTCCGAGATTTCTAGGAAAAAACTTTTTGATATAATATAAATATAGTTATGGCAAAT
>JAEHON010000029.1:15821-41360 GCA_016112465.1 Candidatus Saccharimonadota bacterium
GAACACAATCTACCCGCTTCGGCGGGTTTTTCTTTTGGTTTTTGGGCCTTTTTGGTCTTTTTTTGGGTCTTCATTGGTCTTCTATCTTTTGAGATTTCTAGGAAAAACTTTTTGATATAATATAAATATAGTTATGGCAAATATTTGCGATTATTTAAGGGAACATGGGGAAAGAAAGATCTCAAAGGAGGCGCCTTTTTCGGAGGCAGACCAATTAATTTTGGCGCGTTTTTCATACCTGCCGTTCCCTAAGATCAAGATAGGAGCTTTTGAGACGATCGGTTCGATTGCTAAAAAAATGAGTCTTTTAGCTAGCGAGGATTTCTGCTGGCCGGACGACGAGGAGTATATTAAACTACTTAGACAAGCAAAGCGTTTTGCAAAAATGCGGGTCAGCCACTTTGTGCGAAATGACGACAAGAACCTTGAGAAGCAGTTTTCCGCCATTACCATTCATATGAATTTTCAGCGAGCATATCTGTCATTTTTTGGCACCGATAGTTCGATTACCGGCTGGAAAGAAGATTTTAATATGGCCGTTTTAGATAAAATCCCAGCCCAGATTGAGGCCCTAGAGTATTTAAAGAGGATCAGCCGCAGGTTTTTCTGGAAAAAACTATACCTTGGTGGCCATTCGAAGGGTGGAAATGTTGCGATTTTTGCAGCCATCCATGCTTCCGATGGGATCCAGGGGAAAATCCAGGCAGTCTATAACTATGACGGTCCGGGAATACGCAAGGATTTGGTCGACCAGGATACTGGACCGGTGCAGGTGCTTGAAAAAATCCATAGTTTTGTCCCACAGGAATCGGTGATTGGGCGTTTATTTGAACACCGCGAGGGGCTGACAATAGTTCTTAGTACCGCAAAAAATTTGTACCAACATGATATTTATTCCTGGCAGGTGAATGGTAATAAATTTGTGCGTTCCAAAACTACTAAGCGTAGCGATATGATTAATCGTACGATTAATAAATGGATGCAGACGGCTAGTCAGGATGAGATTAAAATTTTTATTAATGGGATGTTTGAGATCTTTGCATCGGTCAAGCTAAACAATCCGATCGAGCTAATGCGTGAATGGAAGCATTTTGGACCAAAGATTTTAAAAGAATTCATACATGCACCAAAAGAAAAGAAGAAGGTGATTTCTGAGGTTTGGAGAAAACTCGGCGAGTCTTTGATTCGCTCGCAGATTGAACAGAACGAACTACTAGTGAAATTTAATAAAACCTTTAGACAGAAGAAAAAGTAATACAATGCGTAATTTTCGTTTAGATCAGAATTTTCTAAGAAGCCCGAAGCTGGCATTATTCTTGATTGGACATTCAAACATCAAGAAGCGTGATCTCGTAATTGATATTGGGGCAGGTTCAGGTGTAATCACCTCTGCACTAGCTAAGCGTTGCAGGAAAGTAATTGCGGTCGAGAAAGATACAGAGACTGCAAAACGACTAAGAGATAATCTTGCAAAGCAAAATATTACAAATGTTGAAGTTTTTGAAGGTGATTTTCGCGAAATGAAGCTCCCAGACGAGCCATACAAAGTCTTTGCTAATCCCCCATTTTCCCTATCGGCTGAGATCTTTTATAAGCTGCTTAATTTAGAAAATTTGGATGGAAAAATTTGTAAAAAAGAAGGCGAAGCTCCACGTCGACCAGAGGCTATTTATTTGATCTTGCAAAAACAACTGGCACTTAAATTAATTATTACCGAGAGGCATTATACGAGCCAGCTGGGGCGATTACTCGCAGAAGATTATGCGACGAAGATTCGTTTGCCGCTGAAACCCACAGATTTCACGCCACCACCAAAGGTGCCGACTGTATTGTTTGAAGCTAAAAAGATTATTCTCTAGAAGATCTTATCTAGAAGATCTTATTTGAGATTTTTGTCCAGTCCGGCAGCGAGATAACGCTCGACGTAGTTATAGTCCCAGTTAGTATCAAAGCCTGAAGACGTGAAATTATTAAATTTAAAACTTGGCATGCCACCAAGATTATGACGCAGCATCAGGGTAGTAGCATCCGCAGTATTTTGCTTGACAGTCTCGAGCATTTTGTGTTCAGAAAGACAAGATTTAAAAGAGTTATCAAGCTTCACATCACTTGCGATACTCTCCCAGTAGGCAGGAATGAGATCTTTGATGGCGGGAGCATTTTTTGAAGAACCAATTCCCTTGCTATGGTAATCCTGCCAGAGACGACGAATGGCCTGATGGTAATAGTCCCAGAAACGATTTTGATCGGTGGCACAGGCAATAGCCTCAGCTCCCATCCTTGAAAAGCCGCGCTTATCCATGTTGTTCTCATAAAGAAAATCTGTAACGCGAACCTCAAAGACAATATCATGATCCTTTAAGTATTTGTCGAATTTTTCCTGATTTTCCATGGCAAGACGAGAGAAGACGTCGCAATATGGGCACATGATGTCGGTCATCATGATGTAATGATTTTTAGCTTTTTTATCACCCAGGATTGTGCGTTCGTCACGAATGCCGTTCAGATCTTGGTTTTTGGGGGCAGAAGTGAGTGCGATAGAAAGGAAGAGGATGACGATAATAAAAATTACCGAGAAACGGACGAGACGGCCGAGGAGACTATTTGTGGAGCCGGCTGCGGGACTTTTAGGATCAGAAAAATCGGATTCGGAAAAATCGGTTTTGATTGAGCTATTCATTTGCCTCCTTGCTGTTTTTTAGCTTTTCCTGAGATTTTGTGCGATATTTTTCATCTTCGATAATAATATAAGCCTCGTAACCGATTTTCTTAAAGACGAAAAAGGCGAGTAGGAGAGAGATTGAATTCAAGACGACGGAAATTGTACCAACTAGAGCAAGTCCAGAGGAGCCAAGGATGGAAATGATAACAGGAGCGAGCAGAGCGGTGCCACAGGTTGGACAGCCGGAGCTTAGGAGGAAGAAGCTGGCGATAATGCCAGTGCGTTGAAGTTCATCTGGAAGAGATTGTTTGCGGAAATTTAGAATAAAGAAGAGGAGACCAACCAGCGTGGACTGCACAATGTTGAGACTGGTGAGATAGAAAAAATCTGGCCAGGTACGACCAACTCCCACTACAGCAAGAAAAGTATCGAGGATCAAAACTAATTTGCCGCGAAGATTCGAGAGCTGAAAAAGTTGCCAGTTTGCAGTGCCGGAAGCAAAGAAATTGAGGAGAAAACCGAAGATGAAGAAACATAAAAGAAATGGGACTAGGAAATTTCGTCTGACAAAGAGTCTTGGTAGAACATGGAGGGCACAGAAAAATTGTTGTTTTGTATGTTTAAGTTTTTTCTGGGCCTGCTTTTTTAATTTAAGAAATTTACCGGGAGTATTTTCCATCAGAATCCGCCATCTTATAAATCAGCGATTTTTACACGAACTTGCTCTAAGGTATCACGATTTCGGACAGTCAAAGTATCATCTTCGAGCGTATCAAAATCGATTACTACACATTTTGGCGTACCAATTTCATCCTGCTTGCGGTAACGTTTACCAATATTACCAGAGTCATCCCAAGTAACGTTGCCATACTTCTTGCGCAAGGTTTGGTATACCTGCTGAGCTTTCTCAACTAGCTCTGGTTTGTTTTTAAGGAGTGGTGAAACACAGAAACGGAATGGTGCGAAATCTTCAGGAAGTTTTAAGAAGACGCGCTTTTCACCATTCACTTCATCTTCATGATAGGCGGCAGAAAGAACAGCCATCACAAGACGCTCCACACCAAAGGATGGCTCGATCACATGCGGCACAAAACTTTCACCGGTTTTCTTATCGCGGTATTCCATGTTTTTACCAGAGGCGCGAGCGACATTTTGAAGATCAAAATCAGTACGATAAGCTAGGCCCATCAACTCCTCGGATCCGATTGGAAAATCAAATTCGACATCAACTGTACGCTTTGAATAGTGTGCGCGATCTTCGGCTGGAACCTCGTATTCATGAATCATATGTTCAGGAAGTTGCATCACCTTTTCAAGAAAGACATGAATATCTTTAAGTAGATCTTCAAAGATACGTTCCCAGTCGTTTGGATGGACAAAGTACTCAATCTCCATCTGCTCAAGTTCACGACAGCGGAAGATAAAGTCGCGTGGAGAAATCTCATTGCGAAAAGCCTTACCTTGCTGAGCGAGACCAAAAGGTAGGTCTGGATAGATATTGTCGACGACATTTTTATAATTAGTGAAGATTCCCTGTGCGGTCTCAGGACGGAGGTAGGCGACAGAAGTCTCATCGGAAACTGCACCGACGTGAGTTTCGAACATCATATTGAATTGCTTAACCTCGCCCCAGTTAATTTTGCCACAGGTCGGACACTTGATGCCGGCCTTCATCAACTCATCGCGCGTAATATTGGTCGAAAGGTCGTGGCCTTCGGCGGTTTTAGCTAACTTATCCGCACGGAAGCGCCCATGACATTCATTACATTCGACTAGTGGATCAGAGAAAGTTGCAGCATGTCCTGAAGCTACCCAAGTTTTTGGATTCATAATAATAGCAGCATCAACACCGAGCATATCTTCACGATCTTCAACCCAGTATTTCCACCAAGTTTGCATAATTTTGCGCTTAAGAGCGACACCGAGCGGGCCAAAATCCCAAGTACCTGCCATACCACCATAAACATCGGAGCCCTGAAAAATAAATCCGCGACGTTTACATAGACTAACGATATCTTCGAGTTTTGCCATATTTTGCTCCTGTTATTTCTGTCTATTATAGCATTTCAGGCAGCAATATGGGATAGCATCGGAAGAAAAGGTGTAAGGTTCTTGATTTTGAGGACGACACCAAGATTAGTACTAAGAATGAGCCGCAGAATTTTAATGACATTTTGATCAATACTGCCGGATTGGTCAGGGCGCCTAACAAAGACTTTTTCAAAATCATCCCAGTCATACGTGGCAGTTGGCTCAAGTTTTTGATTATTGCTGTCATAAAATACATTGATTTCTTCCCCGCTGATTTTGGCGAGATTTAGTTTAAAATAAATCGAAATGAGTTGGCGTCTATTTTGATCTAGATAGAATTGATTGAGGTAATAGAGTGTTTGGCGGGTGAGTGAAAAAAGTTCAGCAGAACTGATGTGGTGAGTGATTCGACTGATTTGCTTGAGAAAGTTTGAAGCAAGTTCTAAGGTCTCTAGGTCGGAAATAATGTTTTGGTAAAATTCGATAGCCTTGGCAGAAGTGAGGACGCCAAACTGCTCAGCCTCGGATTCGGTCTTTTTCGTATCGCGCTGATGGACCACGATTTTTGATAAACAAAACATTTCAATGCCACCAGCCAATTTTGATTTTTCTCGACGCGCCCCCTTAGCAATACCAGAAACGCGACCGTCTGGCGTTAAAAAAGTCACAATACGGTCACCTTCATTGTAATTAACTCGCTTCAGAACGATGGCTTCGGTTTTGATATCTGCCATTTTTATTTTCCTTTTTCTTGATTGAGCTTTTTGGAGCCCTTCTTGGTGAAGCCGGCTGTGCGATTTTCAGTGAGATTACTCTTTTGGCCACTTCTAATCTTAACGGAGAGAATTTCTGAAATTGCTGCCGGTAAATCCTGCGGCGTCATGGTGGCTTTATTTAGAATCTTCTTTACATTATAACTTTCAAGGGTTTGCATGGGAAAATTTAGAGAGGAAACGATAATAATTGGGATATTTGAGAGATCTGAATAAGAAGCGATTTCATTTAGAAAAGTGAAGCCGTCCGGACCGGTCAGAAGGACGTCGAGAATAATAACAGAAGGTGGCGTGCAGCCATCAGGTAATGCATTAATGGCGTCAATGGCGTTTTCGAAGGTACTAACGGTAGAATTTGGGAAGGCTCGGTGAAGACTTTTTGAGAAGAGTCTGGCAAAGATTGGGTCGTCTTCGAGAATAAAGAATTCAAGTGATTCGCTTTTAGTTTCTGGCTGGGGTTTAAGGAAAGATTCAATCTGCATAACAATCTCATATTAAAAACTGAAGGCGACCTGACGGGAGGCAGGAATGCGGATCTTAAAACTTGTGCCATCGCGATGACGCACGGCAAGCATTTCTGCCTGCATGTATTTAGAGAATTTTGAGGCAATATAGAGACCGAGTCCGGAACTTCCTGGACGCATACTGATGTGGGTCGGCTGATTTAGTCCGTCCCGAATTTCTTGCCAAATCTTAGTAGGGAGAGCCGGGCCAAAATCACGTACGGAAACTTCGACCATCTCACCGCAATCAGAAATTGAAAGTTTCGATTCAGTTTCGGGGGTAGAATAATGTACAGCGTTGGTGCAAAAATTGTAGATAATACTAAATAATAGATCAGGATTAGCGATGACTAAGTCAGTCCGACTTTTATAAACTGCTTGGAGATTACGCTGGTTGCTTGCAAAATATGGACGAAGCTCGGTGAGGACATGATCACAGACGTGACGCACTGAGACAGGTTCCATAGAGAAGAGCCCATCTTCTAATCTGGCCACTTTAGTAAGATCACAGACTTGACGAAGGGCACGCTCAGAAATTGTTACAAGTTCATCACGAGTCCGTTCGAGCTCAAGCCGCGAATCCTCAGCAAAATCCATCGAGAGCGCAAGTTGGCGCATCGCAGCAAGAGGGCTTTTCAGCTCATGCGCAGCAATAGCTAAACCTCCGACCTCACTTAACATAATTAAATTATAGCAGAGAAGTCGGAGTTTTAATATTTTGTACCTAAAATTTTACTGTCGCGATCAGGATGAGATGAGTTAGCCATTGAAGCGGAAATTAGCTATTAAAGCGGATGGTTGAAAGAATTTTCTCGAAGTTTTCACGGAAGACATTGCTGGAGTCGGTGCGTAAGATAGCGGTTTTATCGCGGATTTTGAAGATACAGACAATTCCCTGATAGTCGTTGTCGAGTTTTCCGGTGAAGACATTAACGTTAACCTTATTTACGACTTTCGACGCAACCGTCATTTCACCATCTTGTACTTTACGGTTGTAATCCTCAAGTACACTATCAATTTGTTCAGTGCGGATGGAGACTCGAAGAGCCATGATTGTAGTATCGGAAACGACGTTGACCTGACCAGGATTGAGATAAGCGTTAAATTCACCACCACGGCTGGCATCATCAGGAATATAAACACTCCAGTTTTTTGGGTATTCGAAAGTAAGCGAACCAAAGTCGGCAGGACCAGAAAAAGTCAGGAATGGATATTGTTCTTTTTCAGCAAACTCATTCTCAAGTTTTGCCTGCAATTGATTCTTTGCTTCTGCTACTGCAACATCAATTTTTCCCTGGACATTAGTGCTCGCTTCACTCCATTTGAGAGTCATCCAAATAAAGAGACCGATGAAGAGGACGGCAAGGAGAGAAACGACGATGAGACCAATGGTTTTTAAGAGATCGACACGGTTTTTGGCACGCGCAATGCGCTCGACTTCCTTCTTTTCCTCGTCGGTCATCATGTTAAAATCTTTATTCAAGAGATTATTTGTGTTGGCGCTGACTGAAGACTGGAAATTATTAACTGGAGCAGTTTGGAAACTATTTAATTGTGTTGGTGACTGAAAATTTTGAGTCTGAAAATTCTGAGGTTGAAAAGCTTGAGATTGTGAGGTTTGATATTGTGAGGATTGAGATTGTAAGGCTTCTTGTGACTGATAACCTTGCGCCTGGAATCCCTGTGGTTGTGCGCTTTGAAACTGAAAACCTTGAGACTGAGTTCCCGGATTTGGGTTCCAAAAATTTGCGTCGTGCGCAACCCCACCTTGATTATTATTAAAATTATTCGAACCCTGATTATCCATATATCTCTATTTTACTTATGATTATTTTTTTTGTAAAGTTTTTACAGCAAAGACCTTTATTCCTTACTAAAATCGCGGTCAATAATTTCAATTTGATTCTTGATTTCACTAAGATCAGATTCAATTTCCTTGGCGGCAGTAGCTGCAGCTTGGTATTTCTCGGCGGCCTGTTCTAAAGAAAAATCTTCTCCATAAAACCACTCAATCTGCTGATCAAGTTGTTCAAGCTTCTGATTAATGGTTAGTTTTTCTGTGCTAGTCTTTTCCTTTTTCATATCTTCCTCACTTTATGATTCTTTGATATCTTTAGATTCTTTAATATTTTTAGATTCTGTGTTTCTTGCTTTTTCGGTAATTTTTAGAATTTTTGCTTCCACATTTTCTGACTTGGTTTCAATATTAATTATCGAATCTGGCTTGATATTGCCGCGAATTATAGCATAACCACGTTTTAAAATGATGGCTGGATTGAGGTTCTCAATGACTTGTGCTTTTTGTCTAATTTTCTGAAACTCAAGCTCAATCATGTTATTTAATTTGGTGCGAACGGACACTAACTGTTCCCTTAGTCCTTGCTCTTTTAGCTGAATTTTATTCTTAATTTGCTGATTGATGCGATTGATTTGGAGTTTAAGAGAATGAATTTCAGCCTGACGGTCACGAGTCAAAAACTGGGCAGCATTACTTGGAGTAGAAGCAGCAAAATCAGCGGCAAGATCAGCTAGAGATTCGTCGATTTCATGTCCGATTCCCGTGATGATCGGAATACGACTGGCCGCAACGGCGCGGACGAGCTTTTCATCATTAAAAATTGCAAGATCATCTTTAGAGCCACCACCACGAATCAGTGCGATAACCTGGCAATCGGTAAACTGGTTCATATATTCTATGGCGCGAATAATCTGATCTACCGCTGGCAACCCTTGCACCTGAGTGTGGGCGACCTGGATCTTTAGTTCTCCCCAACGCTCATTAATAATCTTTATGAAGTCAGCATAACCGGCAGCCTGGGTGGAAGAAATTACGCCAATACGTTCAAAAGTTCGCAAGATTGGACGCTTTTTTGCCTGATCGAAAAGACCCTCTTTCTGCAATTTGGCCTTAAGCAATTCGAAAGCTTTTTTGAGACTACCTTCACCAAGTGGATGAAAACGTTTAACAGTAAGACTGAATTTACCAAAATTAGTGAGTTTTGGAGTAGCCTGGATGGCAATCTTCATACCGTCTTCAAGAGGAAAATTACCCAATTGATAGACAGTCATGAAACAGCCGACCGACGACTCGGCGTCTTTAAGATCGAAGAAAATCCACTTGCCCTGGTTTATTTTAAAGCTACTAACCTCGCCATAAACCACTACATCACCGAGGCCAGTTTCTAGCACTTGGTTAGTGACGGCAACAAACTGGCTAACGGTGAATCTTGGAGCTTCTGACATTATTTCTCTTCTTTGGTGGCAGCTTCAAAAACTTTTTGCTTGTCAGCTTTGCCAATCTTAGAGATGGCGTTTTGGTAGAAGCCGTAACCTGAGACAATAGTATTGAGCAGCACGATCACACGTGTGACGATGACCACGGTACTGGCAACTGCGAGGTTAGTACCAAGAACACACATAACGGTGATCATTGAACCCTCATATCCACCAACACCACCAGGGGTAGGAAGAACAGCACCGATTAGAGAGCCGAGTGCTTCGGCGACCATAATTTGTGGGAAGATTTCGCCATGCCCGAGCGAGAGCGCGACGATCTCATAAGTAGCAATCTCAAGGAAGTTATAGAGGAAGCCCCAGATTAAAGGCTGAATAAGTAGTTTTTTATCCTTTTTGGCGGTAATGAAATCATCATGAAGATCGAGGAAGTACTGATTGACCTTATCAAAATCGAGAACTTTCTCTTTTTTACCGAAGGTGACACGCCTGACAATGCCATTCGTAATTGAGGTAATTTTCTTGGCAGCCCATTTGATCATTTTCTTGCTTGAAACGATGGCGGTTAGAATAGCCATGGCGGCAATAATACCAACACTCATAGCACCGACGGCCCAGACCATCCAGTGCGCACCATTTGGCACACTGCCAGTGACTAGAAGGAAGATGATTGCAAGAATCGTCTGAGTCTGATTTGCGAGGATGGTGATGAAGTAGCGTAAAAGATACATGAAGCTCACCTGACCAGCGGTGGCACCATAGTTTTTTAGACGCCAAGTGATGTAACCAAGACCAGAAACACCGCCGGATGGAATGGCGTGATTGACGAAGTTGAGCTCAAAAGAAATACGAGCCAGCTCCCAAGTTGAGATTTTCTGGACTTCTTTTTCCCTCTTTTTACCTTCAGCTTTCTGTTTGCCAGCCATGTAGGCAAAGAAGATCTTACCAGCACAGTAGTACATGAAGAGTTGTTCTGGGATGAGCAGAACGACGATTAAAAGATTGATACTAAACTCGCCGCCTTCAATACAGTGTCCTCCAAAAATACAGTTGGCAGCAGCAGTAATTTGGTCCCAGGCGCCCCAGACAACAAAAGCCACGAGAGCGAGAGTGATTAGACTAAGAATTTTTTTAAACATATCCCTAATATTATAGCATACGATTTTGCGACACAAGTGTTTTATTGGATAGTGGTTTGTTTGGTATAATTGATATATGAAATATGTAGCAATTGCAGGACGTCAACCTTTAATTTCCCTGGCCGAAATCCAGGCACTTTATGACAAAGCGGCGAGACTAGTCGGCAAGAAGCTAGTTTTCTTTGAAATTGACGAAGACGGTGAAGAAAATATATCGCCGGACATTAATCGTCTCGGTGGTAGCCTGAAACTTGGCAGGTTTTTTGATACAGATTTTAGTAAATTGGCGAAATTTCTAGCTACCGCACATCCGGAAGGTAAAATCACTTTAGGTATTTCAGATTTTTCGAAGCAGAAGAAGTCCGGACTAGCCAAACAAAAAAGCATGGAGCTAAAACGCAATTTAGCAAAGATGAGGCGCAGTGTTCGGGTAATCACGAGCAATGAACCTGAAATTTCTTCTGCAACCGCACATCATAATCAGTTAGGAGAAAAGGCTGGGTGTTTTGAAATTTTCTTGATCGACCGCGAGATATATCTGAGCCTCGGTACGCAAAATATCACCGCCTACACCGAGCGCGATCAGGCTCGTCCAGCCAGAGACGCCAAAGTTGGGATGCTGCCACCAAAACTTGCTCAGATCTTGATTAATCTATGTGGCAAATTACCGGAAGGAGCAAGAGTGCTTGATCCATTTTGCGGAACTGGCGTGGTACTCCAAGAAGCCGCTATTATGGGATATGTACCGTATGGTACAGATCTAAATGAGCGTATGGTGGAATATTCGAAAAAGAACCTGAGCTGGCTTTTTAACGAGCGCAATCAGAAACGTTTTAAGATTCTTCCAGATCTGATCCAGAAAAAGGACCAGATACTTAATGCGATTTCAGTGGGAGACGCTACTAGTTTTACTTGGGAGGGTGAGATTGACGCCGTAGCTTTTGAAGGTTACCTTGGCGCACCAATGTCTAAGCCGCCAGTAGATATAAAATTCAAGACTGAAAAGGCGAAGTGTAGAGAGATTGCGATTGGATTTCTAAAAAATATTACCCCGCAAATAAAATCAGGGACACCAGTAGTGATGGCACTTCCAGCCTGGCTGAGAGAGAATGGCAAATACGCCGGACTAAACATTCTTGACGAAATTCAAGAGATGGGATATAATTTTGAAAAGTTTCAAGACTTGAGTCAATCGGATTTACTCTACTATCGGGAAGGTCAGATTGTGGCTCGAGAAATAATAGTAATAAGGAAAAGATAGGCTAAAATATGTCACATGTTAAAGCTGGTGGAACCGCGAAGAATGTCCACAATAACGCTGGCCAACGCCTTGGTGTAAAACGCTTTGGTGGTCAAAAAGTACGCTGTGGTGAAGTTTTGGTTCGCCAAACTGGTAGCACCAAAATCGCTGGTGAAGGTACTTACATCTCCCGCAACTTCACTATTCACGCTGCAAAAGATGGTGTAGTCACTTTTGTGAAGACTAAGAAAACTCATTTCTCTGGTCGTTCATTACCACGTGTTCGCGTAGAAGTTCGCTAAGAAGTTAAGTAGAATAGGTCCCGCGATGGACCTATTTTTTATGCTAAAATAAGTTTATGAATATATTGATCGTGGGCAATATAATTAAAGATATTTACCTTGATTTTGAAGCAAATTTATTTGAGACGGACCGGAATCAGCAAAAAGTTTTAGAAACCACGCTTGACGAGGAATCACTTTTTTACAAAAACCATATGACGGTACGAAGCGGGGCAAGTATTGCGGAAGAGGTTTTTCGGAACTTTAGAATTCAAACTGAATTCGCCGGAGACGTGACCGATACTCGATATATCATAAAAAGTGGAAAGTCAGTCAAATATTTAGCGTCTAAATATGCTAGACCTAGTGTATTTTTAAAGCCTGAGGCTGCACCGGATTGGTTATTTATTGACCGCTCGGCCAGATTAAATACGTCAAACTTAAAACAAATATTAGGCTGGCTAAAAATTAATCCTGGTGTTAAGGTAGCGATTTTTACGGGCGTAAAGTTCGAGAAGCTTCTAACTAGACGTGACGATTTTAGCGCCCATCAACTACTCGGCGAGTTAGTACAACGTGCAAATATTTTATTCTTTAGTGGACAAACACTTGATGAGTTGAAGGTGCCGGACGAAACAAGACCAGAGCTCGTGGTTCGGGTGACACCTGAATTAATTGAGGCGGAGGTAGTCAATCCATCGGATGAAAATATCTTGAAATTCGGAAGAGTCGAATCTCGGACTATAAGACTCGAGATAAATCAGAAACATTTTTTCACACACTTATCGATTTATTCTGGAGCGGTAGCCACAATTTTGGCGGCGCTTTCCACTGGCTGGAATCTTGAACGAGCAATGCGAATGGCAAAACTGAATCTCCAGTATGCTAGTTTAGGAAAAACCTTGAATCTCGATCAATTATATAAGAAGCTGCAGAGATCCCTGAGAATAGAAGACGAATTAACGTTACTTGCAAAATCGTTGTCGGCTGATGGACGAGGAATCTTAGCGATTGACGAATCGAAAAAGACTATGCGTAAAAAACTTCTGAAGTTAGGTCTTCCCGATTCAACGGCGACGAGCAAAAAATATCGTGAAATTTTAGTAACAACTCCAAATTTGGCAAAGTTTTTGAACGGGGTAATCTTGTCACAAGAAACCATCCTGCAGAAGCTACCGAACGGACAGACTATCCCGAAATTCTTAACTGCGCAAGGGGTATTACCTGGAGTGAAGGCTGACCTTGGACTTATTGAAATTCCTGATTTCAAGAATCAATTCAGTACGCGTGGACTTGATGACTTAGAATGTAGGGCAAAAAGTTATTTTGAGCAGGGATTGCGTTTTGCGAAATGGCGTACGATTTTTCAGACAAATAACGGCGAAGAAGTGCCGGATGCGGTGGTTGAACAAAACACAAGTGATTTAGTGAAGTATGCCGATATTATATTAAACCACAGAATGATACCGATTATAGAGCCAGAAGTTTTATTTAATGAAGATGCAAAAATATCGCAGTATTTTTTGAATACAAAGAAGGTCCTAGTGGCATTATTTTCTAAATTAGAAAAATCAGGTATTGATGTAAAAAATGTGATTCTAAAAATCAACATGATTTATGATAAAACAAACTTGCCTTCCAAAACTGCAAAATATACGATGCAGCTTTTGAAAGAGGCGGTGCCGGAAGAAATTGGTGGAGTAGTTTTTCTTTCTGGTGGACAAACTCCAAAGCAGGCCACAGAGAATCTACGCGAAATCATGAGATTGAATCATGGACAATTTCACCTATCATTCTCTTTTGGGCGAGCACTGGCCGACCCAGCGCTAGTAGCGTGGAAGTGTGACGATAAAAATATTCAGGCCGCCAAGGCAGTACTTGATTCGAGATTGCAAGAAACTTGTGAAGCAATGAAATAAGAGATTTTCAAGTTTGAACTAGAAATTCTTAAGAGATTAAGAATTCTTAAGCGCCTCACGGAGGAATTTGCCAGTTGGTGTGTCGTCGCGCTTAGCTAGTTGTTCTGGTGTTCCTTCGGCGATCACTAAACCACCGTGCTGACCACCTTCTGGACCCATGTCAATTACCCAGTCGGCAGACTTAATCACATGAAGATTGTGTTCGATAATAATCATAGTATTACCACCGTCAACTAGACGGCTAAGAATTTGCAAGAGACGTTTAACGTCATCAGTATGCAGACCAGTGGTTGGCTCATCGAGGATGTAGAGAGTTTTGCCAGTACTGCGACGAGAGAGCTCAGTAGCAATTTTGATGCGCTGCGCCTCACCACCAGAGAAGGTAGTAGCGGACTGGCCGAGACGAATGTAGCCTAGGCCGACCTCCTGAATAGTTTTTAATTTATTCACGATAGCTGGAATATTTTCAAAAAACTCGACCGCCTCATCAATGGTCATATTGAGAACGTCGGAAATATCTTTACCTTTATATTTTACTTCAAGCGCTTCACGATTATAGCGCTTACCATGACAGGTTGGACAGGTAACATAGACGTCTGGTAAAAAATGCATCTCAATTTTATTGACACCATCACCCTGACAGGTTTCACAGCGTCCACCTTTGACGTTAAAACTAAAACGGCCAGCTTTATAGCCGCGAATTTCAGCCTCAGGTTGGGCGGCAAAAAGTTCGCGGATGGCAGTGAAGACTCCAGTGTAGGTGGCTGGGTTTGAGCGAGGAGTGCGACCGATTGGACTCTGGTCGATCACAATACATTTATCCAGATTTTCAATGCCATCAATGCGGGTATGCTCACCTGGCACAGTTTGGGCACGGTGAAGTCTGGCAAGTAGTTCATTGGCGAGAATTTCATTTACGAGAGTGGATTTACCGGAACCGGAAACCCCGGAAACTACAGTCATCACGCCAAGTGGAAAATGCACATCAATATTTTTAAGGTTATTTTCCCTAGCACCCACCACAACGAGCTCCTTGCCGACTTTTGGTTGACGACGTTTTTTCGGTACACTAATTTTCTTTTTACCGCTGAGATACTGGCCGGTCAAAGAGTTTTGATCCTGCATGATCTCCTCTGGTGTACCGGCCGCAACAACGTTACCACCACGTGAACCAGCGCCTGGACCAATATCGATGAGATAGTCCGAATTCAACATTGTATCCTCGTCATGCTCGACTACTAACACGGTATTTTTGAGATCACGAAGATGTTTTAAGGTGGCAATTAATTTATCATTGTCACGCTGATGAAGACCGATTGATGGCTCATCCAGCACATATAAAACGCCTTGCAAACCAGAACCGATTTGAGTGGCCAGGCGGATGCGCTGCGCTTCACCACCGGAAAGTGTATTGGCGGAACGACCAAGCTCGAGATAGCCAAGACCGACATCCTGCATGAATTTGACACGCTCTTTGATGACCTTAAGGATTGGTTTCGCGATGAGAGCTTCAGCTTCGGAAAAACCGAGATCCTGAGAGAGTACCTCAATAGTCGAGTCAACGTCGAGATTACACATATCAACAATATTCAGGCCATGAATCGTGATGGCGAGCACCACCGGTTTTAATCTAGCACCATGACAGGTCTGACACTCACGCACACGCATAAAGCGCTCTATATCTTTGCGCATAAAATCAGAGTCCGTTTCGCGATGACGACGTTCAAGAGTCGGAATCACACCTTCATACACTGATTCATAAGTTGCACCTTCCTGCCACTTACCGGAACCAGATATTTTAATCTGGTATTTTTCGTCTCCTGTGCCATAGAGAATGAGATGTTTCTGTGCTTCAGTGAGTTCACCAATCGGAGTATGAACAGAGAAACCGTGACGATTGGCAACGGCAGTGAGACGTTTTAGCCACCATGAATCACTCTGGACGCGATTGAAAGGACGGATGCCTCCCTCGGCGATCGTGAGATTATTGTTAAAGACGAGATTAGGGTCAATTTCCATGCGGGTGCCGAGACCAGTACAGGTTGGACAGGCGCCTTGTGGAGCATTGAAGGAAAACAGTCTTGGTTCAAGTTCTGGAATTAATTCATCTGGATGGACTGGACAGGCATAACGCTGGGAGTAGGTGAGGACCTCCGTATTTTGAATACCTAGAGATTTACCTTCGATGGTTGAGCTATTGTCATTGATCTTGAGAAGTTGAATAATTCCCTGGCCAAGATCTAGGGCCTGCTCAATCGAGCTGGAAATACGAGAATAAAGTTCAGTACTAAGAATAAAACGGTCGACGACGAGTTCAATGTTGTGACGCTCCTGTTTTTCAAGTTCTGGAAATTCATCAAGCGCATAGACAATGCCATCAACACGCACACGAGAAAAGCCTTTTTGGAGATATTGCTCAGAAATATGTTGGAACTCACCTTTTTTCTGCTGGACTAGAGGAGCGAGTAGCATTAATTTTGAGCCAAGCGGCAGCTTCATAACCTCATTAACGATATCCTCAACGGAACGGCGGGAAACTTCACGATGACAAATTGGACAATGTGGTACACCAACACGCGCAAAGAGGAGACGAAGATAATCGTAAACTTCAGTGACGGTAGCAACGGTGGAACGAGGGTTTCTTGAGGTGGATTTTTGGTCGATCGAAATAGCTGGAGAGAGGCCGGTGATGGTGTCAAAATCTGGCTTATCCATCACACCGAGGAACATCCTGGCGTAAGAGGAGAGAGATTCAACGTAACGCCTCTGGCCTTCGGCATAGATGGTATCAAAAGCGAGGCTGGATTTACCGGAACCGGAAAGACCAGTGATGACAACAAGCTTATCGCGTGGGATATCGAGGTCGATATTTTTCAGGTTATGCTGCCTGGCTCCGCGCACCTTAATGCAATTATCGGCGGATCCGCCCTGCATTTTGATTCCCCCTTCAGACAATAAACCCTTATGCTCTTCGTTCATCATTCCCCTTTCTAGAAATTAGCCTCTCTCAAAGTTTTTCTTGAAGTTATTATTTCAAAGTTAATATCTCAAAGTTGGTATATTCTAGCATATTTTGGCCAAAAAAGCCAGCGGATTAGAGGGGAGGATGTTAGCTTGGCACAATTTAAGATCGGCATAGCCGACACTAGTACGGCCGACACTGCGAGGCTAAAAAGAGCATTTTAAATACCAAAAGGCTCTCCGAAGAGAGCCTCTGATTCTAGTACTAGTCCTTAGTTGAAGTCTGCATCCTTGAACGGATCCTTTTTCAGTGAGATCTTTTCGAGATCCAAATACGGAACTACCGTCTTCTTGAATTCAGAGTCGAAGGAAAGCGGCAGAAAGAGCGGATTGCTGTTGAAGAAATAGAATGCCTGGTTTTTATAATCCAGAAGGAACGGGAAATATTCATTGCCCGAACCGCCCTTGGCCAGATATTTCTCATTGGCATCCCCAGGTATATTATGATAGTCAAACGTCCTTGACCATCTCGCCAGATTCTTTGTCTTCGAGCTTGAAGCATTTTTTAATGCGTCGTAACTCGTAAACTTGTAATCCGGCTTACCTGTAGTGACAACGACTTCAGTAAGCTCATAAGCATCGTCCGAAATTCCAGGCTGACGACTGAAGGACAGACCAACAATGGTGTCATTCAAGAATCTGAGTCCAAAACAAATGTTCTGATCATCATTATTGAAGATCTGAACCTCGCGCACCCCATAATCGTTGAGATAGCCCTGAAGCGAAAGCTTGTATCTCGTAGAGCCATCATTCGAGCTATACGGAGTGACATAATCGTCCAGCCTGACTCCCGACTCTTTTCTGGCAGCTTTACTACTACCAAAAGGTGCCGGCAAGTCCACACGGCTCTCGGATGTAGCGTCGTCGGTGTTCCCTGCGGTGATATTGCCACAGCCGGTTGCAAGTGTTGCAGCGAGCGCCATTGTCACAAGTGCTAAATACAGTTTCTTCATGAAGTTACCCCCTTACAAGAATAGGACTAGAATTAAAAAGTACCCTAGTCGTTTGATTAGTTGTATATATTATAACATAATTATTTGATTATACAAGTATGACGCCACTCTAACCCCTCAAGTGCAACACTGGTCTTTAAGGATCCGACTGCGTATTCTTTATTTTATAAGCTAATTTTAAAATCTACATATTTGTCAGCAAATGCTTCTTCGATTGTCTTGCCGGTTTTTTCAAGGTACTTCTTGACGAGATAAAAGCCTAGGGAGTAGCCAGACCAACGCGGCAGCTTGTTGTTGCCAGTGAAGAAGATCGCATTGTAATCGTATTCGTTGGAGTCTAGTCTATCACGAACCTGATCTAAGATTTTTTCGTTTTCTTCATCGGGACGCTTAAGGATTGTTTGAATGAATACCGTTCTCTCGTTTCTATTTTTTATGAATTCTGCCTCAAAGTAAGTCGCGATACCTTCGCTAATTATACCGTCAAATAACGAGGTCATCATCCATTCATTATTTTTACCCCAGCGCGCCGCATGACAGAGTTCATGGACTAACATTTCGGAAATGAGATTTTCAGTGGCCTTTTCCTGATTCACAGCAAACTCAATAAAGTCAGCGGTTCTTGTACGTCCGCCCACGCCATCTTCTGGAATTAGAGCATCATATAGTCGGTTGGTAACCAAAACATCAATATCCCAGTCTATTTTAAGTTTCGGAAAAACATATTCCTCGGCTATTTTTACTGCTTTTACTATCATCTCTTTCTTATCGGAGAGATTTCCGTTGGCTCCGGTGAGTAATATATTTATCTTATTCATTGCAATTATTATAATATAATTTTTATTCAAAATTCTGCCTACCTTAGATATCACTAAATAATATTGGCTTTGTGTTTTTCAGGTAATTGTAATTACCTATGAGATTGTAAATCCCATAATTTCTTATATTGTCCATCTTTTAGCTTAAGCAATTCATCATGAGAACCTTGCTCAATGATCTTGCCGTTGTCTAGCACCACGATGCGGTCAAGACTGGAGATGGTGGAGAGACGATGTGCCACCACGATAGAGGTGCGGCCGTGCATCAGGCGAAGGAGAGCTTCCTGGATAAGGGATTCAGATTCGGAATCGAGAGCAGAGGTGGCTTCATCAAGGACTAGAATTGGGGCATCTTTTAGGATGGCTCTCGCGATAGCGATGCGTTGGCGCTGGCCACCGGAAAGCTTAATGCCACGTTCACCAACCATGGTTTCATAACCATTAGGGAGTTTTTCAATGAATTCAGCGGCGTTGGCAAGTTTTGCGGCATGCTTAATTTCTTCCATTGTGGCATCTGGTTTAGCATAAGCAATATTTTCAGCAATGGTGCGATGGAAGAGCGAGGCTTCCTGAGGTACATAGGCAATATTCTTTCTGAGACTGTGTTGAGTAACTTTTCTGATATTTTGGTCGTCGATCTTGATGGCGCCGGCATCAACATCGGCAAAGCGTAAGAGGAGTTTGGTGAGAGTGGTTTTGCCGGAGCCAGATAAGCCAGCTAGTCCGACACGTTCACCTGGTTTGATTTTAAGATCAAAATCGTTGAAGATATCTTCTTTAGCATCGGCGTGTTTGAAGTTGATGTGATTGAAATGAATGGAGCCTTTATCTACGATCAGTTTTTTGGCACCTTTTTCATCGACGACAGTATCGACGGTGTCTAGAATGACAGTCATCTCATGGGCGTCGCCGAAGACCCGCATGAAACTTCGGAAAATGCCACTAATATTCCAAAGTTTACCTTGAATAGTTTGCGTATATTGGAAGATTAATAGAATAGTGGAGATCGAAAGAGAGAAAAGTGGCACGCCAAAGATAATAAACCAAAGCATTAAGACATTGATTGATAAAATAAAGCCATGAAAAACCAGGTTACGCTCGACAACGGTTAGCGTAGCTTGTTTGCCGGTAGTAAAAATTTTCTCTTGATATTCATTGTAACGTTTGCGCTCATATTTCTCCTGAGAATAAGATTTAACCGTCATGATATTAGTAATAGAATCGGCAAACTGGCCTTCGCGGTCACTGATGGCCTTTGACCAGGCCTTATTATATTCAGCGATTTTATCCATTTTGTGAGATGAAATAAATGTAAAGAAGATCAAAATAGCTAAGAGAATACCTGCAAAGATTGGGGTTCGCATAAATAGAACCGCAAAGATGGAGACTAGAGAGATTATGAGTGGCAAAATATTCATAATCGTACTATTCATGAATCGTTCGTAAGCATTAGCAAATCTAGAAACCTGAGAAGCGAGTGATCCTGAAAAACGCTCAGAATGGAATTGCATAGATTGATTATTAATAACATCAAAGCATTTCGAAGTGAGGTCGTTTGTGGCAAGTAGCTCCAGTTTCCAGATAAGATACATTTGTAAATTACCTAAAATTATCGGACCGATGATTTCGAGCGCAAGGATTAGGAGGCCTTGAGGGAGAATTTTTTGAACAATTGGTATCTGGAGTAAGTTGCCTGAATTAATAAAATCTTCCGCACGAGAAGTCGAAAGAACTTCAACAATATTAGCGATAATGAGTGGCGCGATTGTAGATTTTATTAAAGTAATAATAGGAACTAAAGCCAAAATGGCAAGATTATACCACTTGTATTTTTTATTTACCTCAAAAAAATAGTGCAAACTCCGTCTTATTGTGGCTTGATATTCCGGAGTCTTCTTGATTTTGCGCATACGATCCTCTCTATTTATTTTCGGCATCTTAAATTTAATGCCGATTTGATAATTGAATAATAGCATAGTTTTGGATATTTTATTTATTGCTATAATAGAGTCATGAATTCACGTTTTGATCCGGACCAGGCAGCATACTATCAGGCAAATGGCGGGAGGAGGTCTGATTTTGACAGAGAAAGTGAGCCGGATTTTTTCTTTTATGACCTCGAGACGTCGGGGATTAGTCCGCGAGAAGATCGGATTATGCAATTTGCTGGACAGCGCACAAATTTCGACCTGGAACCAGTTGGCGAGCCTGTGAATCTTTTGATTAAATTAAACGATGATACTTTACCTAGTCCAGATGCGATTATGGTGACTCATATTTTGCCACAGAAGACGGTCGCTTCGGGTCTTTCTGAAGCGGAATTTTGCAAGGTGGTTTCAGAGGAGATTTTTACGCCAAACACAATTGTTTGCGGATATAACTCGGTGCGCTTTGACGATGAACATATGCGATATTTGTTCTGGCGGAATTTCTATGATCCATACGAGTGGCAATGGAAGGATGGGCGTAGTCGCTGGGATCTTCTCGACGTGGTGAGAATGGTGCGGGCTTTGAGACCGGAAGGTATTGTTTGGCCAGTTAAGGTTGATCCTGAAACTGGGGCAAAAAAGGCAGCAAATAAGCTAGAGCTGTTATCAAAATTGAATAAAATTACGCACGAAAAAGCTCACGATGCGCTCTCGGATGTGGAGGCCCTAATTTCACTCGCTAGACTACTGCGTGATAAACAGCCACAGATCTTTAATTATCTTTTGAAGATGCGCGATAAAAAAGCGGTGCAGAAACTAGTGAACCTGCAAAACCCTGAGCCATTTGTTTATACCTCTGGCCGCTATAGTTCAGATTTTTTGAATACGTCTGTTACTTTTCCGCTGGCGCCCAGTAAGAATGGTAATATTTTGGTCTTTAATTTAAGATATAATCTCGAGGAATTGCTGGAGGCGGAAAAGAATTTTGTGCCCGAGACTAAAATCAGCCGCACTGGTAAGGAATATCAGACCTGGTTTGATTTCGGTGTAGCGGTGAAGGAATTATGTTTTAATAAATGCCCGACGGTGGCCCCGATCTCAGTCCTTGACGCGGTGTCGGAGGAGGCATCAAGTGATCCTGTGGCGCCACACCCTCGGGGGACTTCCGGTTGGGAGAAAATTGGTTTAACACATGAACTGATCCAAAAGAACTTGCAGATTTTACTAGCACATCCTGATTTCGCCGAAAGGATGCGTAGTTTATACGAAAAGAAGAGTGATTTTCCGAAGTCTCTTGACGTGGAGGCGGGATTATATGATGGCTTTTTGCCGGATGGAGATAGACGAATTTGCCGTAAGATTCAAGCGTCTGATATTAATGGCCTAAGTGATCTTCATCCCGAGTTTGTCGATGAGCGACTACCGAAACTATTTTTACATTATAAAGGCCGCAATTTTAAGGAATCATTGTCGGCTGCAGAACTTTCACTCTGGGAAGCCGACCGCCTGGAGCGGATTAAAAATCAAAGCGGACGCTTCTTTGCTAGTTTGAATAATCTGGAAACCTTGGCGAAAGAAGGACAAAAAACGACCGATGGAAGGCCGATCAATCCGGAGATTTTAGAGAAGCTACGCGAGTGGTATAGGATAATTAGCGACAAGACGAGTGTATAAAAAGGTGAAGCCCCACCGAAGTGGGGCTTTTTGTGAAGAGAGAAAATTACTTTGCTTCACGGTCTGAAGTGTGACGTCCAGTCTTTCTAGACTGAATATCTACAACATTAGATCCTTCACCTTTTTCGACTTTTCTGCACTTACGTACTTTTCTTCCAAGATATTCATCTATCGGAAGAATAATGTAGGTACCAGTTCTGTCGATCTTATAGTGATGCTTGTTGAACTTTGCAAATCTCTCCATAATGAACATCTTCAAAGATGATCCATAGAGATATAACTGCCCCATTATGTAACGAGTCAGAAACGCAACTAAGAGGACCAGAAAGATCCACACACAAACCACGGACCAGCCTAAGGACATAACAGACGGTATTCTGTATGCGTCCCAGTATCTCATCCAACCGAGTATTGCGATGACGGTGTTTGCCAGCAAGACTGCATGGTCAAAACGTCTGCGCAATGCCTGCGGGAAGCGCGCTCTGTATCTCATCTCAAGTCTTCTCGGCTCTCCCACGATGACCGGTTTACCAGTGCAATCAAAGAAGCCAAAAAGGAACGGAAGCAGAAGCAACCAAATAGCAACAAACTTGTTAAAACTAGAAGCAAACATAATTTTTCCCCCTTTGTTTGAGAATAACACTTCCTGTGAGCACTCGTCACAGGACATTTTTATTATATAATACTTCTGGTTTTTTGTCAATAGGCTTATGTTAAAAATACTCCTGGGTCCTCCAGGAGTATTTCTTCTAAGCGCCGAGGCCGTTAATTTCGGCTTGAATTTTCTGATATTTATTATAGAGTTTACTGTATTCAGAGTTTAGAGTTTTATATTCATCGGTTACACTGATTGGGAGGATGATGAATTTGAGAGGGGAGTTTTTGGCGCCACAGATTTCACGATCATTACCATAAGCAAGCGCACCCGGGATGTCGACTTCACGTACTGCGCCGATTTTCATGCCCTTAATTCCCTCTGACCAACCGGCGATGAGGCTGGCTGGATTAGTGACGGCGAGAGGCTCTTTGAGCGTGGTCGGCTTCTTTGGGTCATCAAAAGATGAGTCGAAGACAGACTCGTCTGGGCACCAACCGATATAGTAAGCGTAGTAAGACTTTGTGGCGTCGGTGATCTCAGCACCGTCGCTGGACTTGAGATCGTAAACTTTGAGGCCGGCATTCTGAACAGTTTCCGCATTATAAGCTTTAACTTTGTTTCTGAACGAGCTGAGCGTATTAAAATACTGCTTCGACATCTTCTCGGAAGCGGTTTTTAGTTGTTTTTGTTTTTCAGTTAATTCCTTAGTCACGGCGGCAAGCTCTTCTTTTTTAACGGAGCTAGTGGCCTTATTTTTCTCACCATTTAATACAATTAAAGCATAGATGGCGATGGTCGAAGCGAAGAGTAATACGGCGATAATACCGATAATGATGCGCTGGCTTAGGCTGGTTTTAAGTTCTTTTTCTTGCATATACCTCCTTGGAAAAAGTCTGGACGTAGGATTAGATGATCTCTGCGCCAAGTTCTGTAATATTTTGTGCGATTTGCTTCATTATATCAGAGATTTCGTCCGCACTCATAGTTTTTACGGTGCTGGCGAAGCTGAGATGGAAACTACAGTTTCTGGTTTCACTATTTTCAGTCTGACGATAGATAGAAACTGGCTCAATTTCGTAGACAAAATTGTCACGCTTCAAGGCTTTTTCGATCTCCTGATTTAGAGTTGCAAACGAGACTTGATCTGGTGTTTTTACGGTAAGATCACGGGTGACGGATGGGAAGCGACTGATTTTTTGTGCTCCACGAAGAATTGGGGTGAGAGAGAGTAATGGGATGAGGTTAATTTCGAGGGCGGCGATATTTTTTAACTTCATACCTTTTAAGACGGTGTGTTTTATTTCACCAAGGGCACCAATCACAGTTTGGCCAACTTTAATATCGACAGAGTGGAGTGGCTCAAAATATGGATATTGGGCGGACTTGAAGTCAGTAAATTTAAAATCAAAGCCGAGGCGGCGACCGAGTGTCTCACAAATTTGTTTGATTTGGTAATAATCACCTTCAAGACAGATGGCGAGGTGCGATTCCAGACTTGGCGTCTGATCAGGTTGCATACCAAAGCTCTTTTTGGCGACCTGGTTCATCTCATAGAGTACAAAATCCTTAAAGCCGGCTTTTTGATTTTCATAGGTTTTTTCAAGCAGGCTTGGAATGATGGACTGACGGAAGCACTGGAGTTCTGGTGAAATCGAATTGACAATTTCATAACTGTCTTCGATATTTTCACCAACTTTTTGTTGAAGAGATTTTGAGACGAAGCTATAGGTTAACAGCTCATTTGCGCCGATGGTATCAGACAAGATATTGCGTAGCTCTGTTTTGATCGCGAAAAGTGGATTTTTTGGACTACCTTTAAACGATCTAATTGGCAAGGTTTTTGGAATATTATCAAAACCAGTGAGGCGACCCATCTCTTCATAAATATCTTCCTTAATATGAATATCGGTGCGCCAGAGTGGAGCCTGAACGACAAGCTGTTCGGCGTTGGTGTCGACGATAAATCCGACGTTCTCGAGTGTCTGTTTTACTTCGGTGACGGTGAAATTTGCACCGAGAGTTTGATTGAGATCTGAAAGGGAGATGACGATTAGAGATTTGTCCGAATTAGGCTGATTTTCAACCGAGTTTTGGTCAAAAAAGGCGACTTGATCCAGATTTTTGACTCCGAGTTTTTCAAGACAGAGTTGCAGGGCTGGGACGGTGCCAAAAGCTGGCTGTCCCTTCGTAAAACGTGTGATAGCTTCAGAGAAAATACCGTGAGCCATCTGGGTTTTGCGGAGATTATAGAGACTAAAGGTGGCTGACTCAAGTAAGATACGCGTCGTATTCTCGTCAATCTCAGTATTTTTGCCACCCATAGCGCCAGCAAGTGCAACTGGAATATCATTTGAGGTGATCACAATATCATTTTCATTTAGATCGACGACCGTGTCATCAAGGAGAGTGAGTTTTTCGCCTTCCTTAGCACGGCGAACTAGAATTTTTGGCTGGTCACTGCCACCGACGGCAATGAATTTATCATAATCAAAGGCGTGAAGCGGCTGACCGGTTTCAAGCATGGTGAGATTGGTGGCGTCAACAATTTGGGAGACTGGACGCATACCCGCTTTGTAGAGGAAAATACTATCTTTGGTGAGTGGACGATTATCCGGGACCTCTGGGGTAGGTTCTTTAATAAAGTCTGACTTCTCTAAAACAACACAGGAATAGCGTGGACAGAGTTTTGAATCAGTAATTTCGATAGACAACTCGTTATTTTTGCGGGTAAAGACCTCTGTTTGAGACCTAAAGTCACCTTGATA
>JAEHON010000029.1:41453-44192 GCA_016112465.1 Candidatus Saccharimonadota bacterium
ATCAATCTCATGAGGTCGGAATTTGAGAGTGAATCTGGGATATTGACATAGCGTTTAATGGCGTTTAGCGAAATAAGCATTAGAATTCCTCCAAGAAATTAAGTTTACCAGATTCAAAGAAGCGAATATCGTCAAGCTGATACTTGAGAATGACTAGACGGTCAATACCACCACCCCAAGCAAAACCCTTATAGATGGTTGGGTCGATACCGGCGGTCTTGAGAACGTTAGGATGAATCATGCCGCAGCCCATCATCTCAAGCCAGCCATCACCTTTGCCGCCGAGAGCCTTTGGTTTTTCGATTTGAAACTCAAGAGATGGCTCAGTGAATGGGAAATAACCTGGCTGAGTTTTTGTGTTAAGAGATTGGCCGTAATAGGTCTCAAAGAAATTCTTGAGCACACCGAGCATCTGTCCCATTGTGGCGGTTTTTGAAACAAAAACACCTTCACACTGATAGAAAGTATGCTCATGAGTAGCGTCGACGTCTTCATTGCGGAAGACACGCCCAGGAATCACCACCGCAATTTGACCATCTTGTTCAAGCTGGTCAAGACGAGAAGTGAGGGCGCGGTACTGCATCGTGGAGGTATGAGCTGGAGGAATGAAGCCTTCCTTGGTACGGAAGGTATCATAGCCGTCACGGGCTGGGTGGCCTTCAGGGAAGTTGAGTGACTCAAACATATGGAATTCATCGTCAAGCTGAGTGGACTCCATGACCTCGAATCCCATATTAGAATATATATCTATTACTTTGTCAAGCTCAACCATGAGTGGGTGCTTGCTGCCATGCCTTTTTGGTTTAACCTCGACATTCTCTGCCATTGGGGCCGTGAGATCAATTGGTTTAATGTCGACTGCTTCAAGTCTAGCCTCTTCCGCCTCGATTTCAGCAAGGATGGCCAGTTTTTTGCGGTTAATTTCCTGACCAAAAGCCTTGCGCTCCTCTTGTGGGAGATCTTTGATTTTACTGTATTCAAGGCTTAGGTCTTTTAATGCCTGTTTTAAGTCTGTAAGTTTCATATTCCCTTCTATTATAACCTGTTTTACGGGAATCAGAGTAAAAAACTAGCTAGACTAGATGACGACAATAAGGATGAGTGAGAGGATGGCAAGACCAATCAGAACAAGCCAAAACCAACCATAACGACCAGTGGTCTTGGAGCCTTCTAGATAATCAGAATCGTTCACGAGATCTGGATCAGAGCCCTTGGCTGTTTGCTCCGCCTTAATTTTTAAGTCTGCAGCAATGCGACGACTTAATTCTGTATTTCTTTCCTGTTCTTTATGAACGATGACTCCCATCCTATACCTTTCATTTTGAATTAAACTTTAAGTATTTTACCACAGATGTGATATAATTTTCTCAATATTATTTAAGGAGGTATAATGGCAACAAGTAAGTCCAAGAAGGCTAAAAAGTCTGCTGACAAGCCAAAAAATACTAACAAGAAGGCTGAAGTTACCGTCGTCGAAGAAGTAGTGACCGTAGCTGAAAATGCCGAACCAGAAACAACTGTAATTGAAGAAGTCAAGACTGAAGAAGTCAAAACCTTCGGAGCCAAAGAATGCAAGAGCTGCAAGAATGGCAAATGCATTTTTGCTGGTTTCTTTGCCAAAAAAGGCGATCCAAACGAAAATATCTTAACTATTTTTAAATCACCAAAGATCTGGGGCGCTGTAGCCGGTGAATTACTCGGAACCATGTTCCTCACTATGCTACTTTTGACTCTTGGCATTTATCAACCACTTTACGTACTCTTTGGCGTGATTGGTGTGACTCTTGCAGTTTTCTCACTTTCAGGCGCACAACTTAACCCTGCTATCACTGCTGGCATGATGGCAACTCGCCGCATTTCAGCTATCCGTGGCGTACTTTACATGGTCGCTCAGGTGATTGGTGCATGGCTCGGCCTTATCATCATCAATGCCTTCCGCATGGCTGGTGAAACTAAGGTTGACCTACCTGCATTGAACCCTGTTGAGGCAAGCGCAATGTGGTCACTTGCTGCCATTGAGTTCCTTGGTGTATTCACCTTTGCTTTCTTCTTCAATCGCGCACAGGAATACAAAACCCGCCGCAACGCATTCACCTACGCTGCAATCATCGGTGGTGGTATGACCCTTGCAGTTCTCTTTGCAATCGTCATTTCAAGCAACTTCCTCAAGATTTCCAACAACTTTATCTTGAACCCAGCTATTGCCATTATGTACCAGATTTTCCCAACTTCTGCTGAGAACTTTGGTGCTTTGATTAGCAAGGTTGGTCTTGAAATTCTCGTCTACATTCTCACCCCAGTAATTGCTGGTATTCTAGCATTCTTCCTCGGTGATGTTGCAACTGCATTGTCTGATGATAATGAAGCTTGCTGTGACGATAATTGCTGCAAGGACGACTGCTGCTGCAAAGACTACTGCGACACTAAGTGCGGTGACAAGTGCTGCGATAGTAAGTGTTGCAAATAATGGACATTTGATTCATAAAAAATAGCCCCGCGGGGCTATTTTTTTATAAGCTATTTTTTATAAATATTAGTCTTTTGGAAAGAGTGGAGTCTTTGGCGGAAGGATCTCGCCACTACCAGCAAAGATCTGCTCAACTGTCTCAGCGATTGGGAGAAATGGCTTGAGGTGATAATTAGCAATTAAGAGCTCTTCGACGAGATTAATTAAAACAACTTTAGCTTCTGCCATATCGGTCTTGGCGATTTGCCATGGCTTTTGCTCTTCGATGTGGC
>JAEHON010000003.1:0-42341 GCA_016112465.1 Candidatus Saccharimonadota bacterium
CAAAATTATGAAGATCCAGACTGGAGACCTTTAGTCCTCTAAACATATATTCCATAGTAAATACTTTGCTTGTATTAAAGTTCGATACGTCAAGAGAAGTAAGTCCTGAAGCACCATCAAACATATTCCTCATTTGCTCAACATTGCTAGTATCAAAGCTTGATAAGTCAAGAGACGTCAATGATGGTAATTTACTGAATGTTCGATCAAATGAGCGCACATTATTGGTCGTAAAACCGGTTAGATTAATCGATTCTAGCGCAGGCAGATCGCTAAATAAATCGTCCATCAATTCAAGTGAATCATTCTTCCAACCAGACATATCTATGGTTTTAACGGTACGATTATCCCAAAACATCATGAATACATTACGATTTTTTCTTACATCCCAACCTGATAGATTTATCGAGGTTGCTCCTGCTTGGCTAAACATCCTATACATTGTCTCCACATTATGTGTATCAAAATGTCTCAAGTCAAGAGAGGGAAAATGTGCGTTTGAAAACATATGAGACATGTCTTTTACATTTCCGGTATTCAATCTAGTTAGATCTGGCAAGATAGTTGCTTCAAATCCCGCAAACATATAACTCATATTTTCAACATTTCTTGTATCAAGAACTGACAGATCGAGACTCTTCAATCCGTTATTAAAGAAGAATCTACTCATATTTTTTACATTAATAGTATTAATTCCAGATAGGTCAAGTGTGTCTAGTCTAGAATGTCTGCCATGAGTATATTCGAACATCGATGATGAATTCTCATTTGCAAAGACATCATCCGCCTCACTCCACCAATAGATTGTTTGATCAGCACTATCGTACCACATATATATTGGACGACCAGAGTCTGCCGTGGATACTACTGTCGCCATAGCGATATTTGCCGGAGCAGTCGTCGATTTCTTAAAATGCTTGGCAGGAGCGGTACTTGATGGAGGCGCAATGTTTGCTAGTAAATTGTTAAATTGAGGACCTGGCAAGAAGGTGGCAGTTGCTGGGGCGGCATTAGTAACTGCAGTAAATAACACTTGTTTCGAGTAAGTTCCGGAGTTGAGGTCCGGGGAGGCTTTGACGCCGAAATCAACCCTGACACGTTGACCAGTAGTGTTAGTTGTAGTGAGAACAGTATCTGGAGTGCTTGCTTTTGGGATTGGTTTAAAGTTAACACCATCTGCGGAATAACCCCAGGATTTTGGAGTAAAATTGGATTCGACTAGAGGAGAGGTGATGGATGCAATCTTGGTTGTTACGGATGAATCAGTGTGATTTAGATTTGTATCCTCATCAATACTAGAAACATAAAAAGTGAAGCCTGTAGGATTGTTGGTACTAATGGAGGCATTGACATTATCCTGTTTAAAAGTTGAGGCAGAAAGCTCGGCTGGAGTAAAATGAAAATCTACGCTCATAGCATCTAGGGCAAATGAAACCGTTGTAGGGGCGCCGCCAGCACCTGGGGCGGCGAAAGTGGAATTATTGGAAGTTAAGAAAATGAGTGCAAAAATACTTGCGATGGAGAAAAAGAAAGCTAAGGCTGGCGCAAGAAGACTCAATTTGTGTGAGAAAAATTTGTGTGTTTTGATTTGCATATGACCGATACCTTTTATGGTTATATTATAACATATAATTCTGGATTAAATTCGTGGTAGACTAGGTTATGGAAGAACAAAATCTGATTGATAAATTAGCAAAGATTAAGGCCTGGCTCGGAACGGGGAGCTTGAATGTTTTTGGGTTGCCGATGAGTGGAAAAGATACCGTGGGTGAGAGATTAGCAAAAGATCTTGGCGCAAAGTTTTTATCTTCGGGAATTATCATCCGCGCATTTGAAGCAGAGCAAAATCAGAACATGACTGGCAGCGGACAGCTAATCCCAACAAATACCTTTTATGATATAATTTTGCCTTATTTTTCGCGGGAAGAAATGAAGAATGATTCCCTGATTTTGTCGAGTGTCGGGCGCTGGGCTGGTGAAGAAGATAAGATTATGGAGGCTGCAAAAAATGGGGGACACGAGATCAAGGCAGTTGTTTTGCTTGATTTGACAGAGACAGATGTGAAGAATCGCTTTGAGGCGGCAAAGGAGCTGAATGATCGTGGTGAGCGTGCTGATGATGCTAGCTTAGAGATTTTTGAGACGAGGATTCGTGAATTTAATGAAAAAACTGTACCAGTGCTTAATCACTACGATGAGTTAAAACTGTTGATTAGGGTGCCGGCTGATGGAAGTCGCGATGAGGTCTATTCTTCTGTAGTTGATAAGCTGGTTGAGTTTATTAAGTAAAAAGTACGCGTATATTCTTTTCCTTCGACGCACTCAAGGCCGTTTGGCCAAGCATATAGTCTCAGAAAAAGAATATACGCTACGTCTACAGATAAACTCCCCAAGCTTATGGTCTCAGAGAACGAATTATGGGGTGAATGTTTGTTTTTCTGAAGCCGTAGGCTTGGGCGAGCGCCCTTGAGCGTGCTGAAGAAAAACAAATATCACCCTAATTTTAATCGCGTTTTAACATAACAGTGAAGGCTTCGGATGGAATATCAATCTTGCCAAAGCGTTTCATCCTTGCCTTACCACGCTTCTGTTTTTCAAGCAACTTTGCCTTACGGTCGCGGTCACCGGTATGGATTTTCACTGTCACATCCTTGCGGAAAGCTCCAATAGTCTCGCGAGAAATAATCCTTGCGCCAATGGCTGCCTGCAGGGCCACCTCAAAGTTCTGCCTTGGAATAACTTCTTTCAGTTTCTTAGTAATAGAACGGCCGATGGCTTCAGATTCAGAACGATGACACATAAGAGCTAGCGCATCAATGCGTTCGCCGCCAACTAGGAAGTCAACACGAACCAGATCCTCGGCGCGATAATTCGAGATTTCATAGTTAAAGCTGGCGTATCCAGAGGTGAGAGATTTGAGCTGGTCGTAAAAATCAGTCAGGAGGTTGGCCATCGGGGCCTCAAAATAAATAACAGCACGGTCTTCGAGATAGGAGATATTCTTCTGCAAGCCACGTTTCTCAACAATAAGGGTCAAGACGTTACCAACCATGGAGACTGGCAAAATAATTTCACCCTTGACCCAAGGTTCACGGATTTCAGAAATAGAGCTAGTATCTGGGAGATTAGAGGCGGACTTGATTTCAATTTCCTCGCCAGAATTGAGACGAACCTGATAGTTGGTGGATGGATTGGTGACAACTAGATCGAGCTTGAATTCACGTTCGAGGCGCTCTTTGATGATATCCATGTGAAGCAGACCGAGGAAGCCAATGCGCAAGCCGAAACCTAAGACCGGGCTATTTTCTGGTTCAAAACGGAGGGCAGAGTCACTGAGGGAGAGTTTTTCAATCGCCTCTTTGAGGTCCTTATACTGGTCGTTGGAAACTGGGAAGAAGCCGGCATAGACAAAAGGCAAAACGTTTTTATAACCTGGAAGCGGGGTGGCGGCAGGCTTCTTGGTTAGAGTGACAGTATCACCAACCTTGGCTTCGCGAGTGGTTTTTAAGTTTGTCACAATATAGCCAACTTCACCTTCAGAGAGATCATTTTTTGGATGCATGCCAGGGGTGAGGACACCAACTTCAAGAGCGATACCATTAATTTTTGAGGCCATCATATGGATGTTGTCGTTTTTCTTGATTTGACCGTTAAAGATGCGGACATAGAGAACAACGCCGCGATAATCGTCGAAATAGGAGTCAAAAATGAGGGCACGAGTTTCATCGGGAGCGGCGGTAGCTTCAAGATCGACTGGAGTTTTTGGACTTGGAGCCCTTTTTATAATTGCTTCAAGAACCGCTTCGACATTGAGGCCGGTCTTAGCGGAAACTGGGATGATTTCCTCTTTTTTGCAACCTAGGAGATTGATAATTTCATTGGAGACTTTTTCAACATCGGCAGCTGGAAGATCGATTTTATTGACTACCGGAATAATGGTCAAATCCTGCTCGAGGGCTAGATAAACATTGGCGAGAGTCTGAGCCTGAATACCCTGAGTGGCGTCAACCACCAGGATGGCCGACTCGACGGCCTGGAGTGAACGAGAAACTTCGTAGGAAAAATCGACGTGGCCCGGGGTGTCAATAAGATTTAATTCGTAACCTTTATAATGCATCTGCACAGGGGTGAGCTTGATGGTGATGCCCTTTTCGCGCTCGAGCTCCATGGAATCAAGAAGCTGCGACTTCATCTGTCGCTTCTCTACCGTGTCAGTGATTTCCATCATGCGATCAGCAAGCGTGGACTTGCCGTGGTCGATGTGAGCAATAATACAGAAATTACGAATGTGGTCTGAATTCATAGAGATATTATAACAGATATGATGCGGTGTTTTGCTATAATCAGGGTGTGAAGAAAATTTTGGCAGTTTCGGGGGGGATTGATTCGATGGTGCTTCTTGAGAGGTTTTTTAGGGCTGAGCCGGAAAATATCGTGGTGGCACACTTCAATCACGGGACGAGGACATCGGCGGACCTAGACGAGCAGTTTGTTTTTTCAAGATGCAAAGAGCTGAAAGTACCATTTGAAACGATGAAAGTTATGCTGGGGGAGGGAGTTTCTGAGGAACTGGCGCGTCAAAAACGATATGACTTTTTATATCATGTAGCGAATAAATATGGTGGGGAGATTTATACGGCACACCACCTAGATGATTTGATTGAATCGATTGCCATTAACCTAATTCGAGGGACAGGATGGCGAGGATTGACTCCTTTTTCGGATAATCGGATCCATCGACCATTTATCGAGATGGGGTTTTATAAGACAGATATTTTGCGATTCGCTGCTGAAAATAAGGTGTTATTTCGAGAAGACCCAACAAATGCAACGGACGACTATCTAAGGAATCGGGTGAGATCGAAGCTTCTTATTATGCCACGAGTGGAGAAGGAAAGGCTGATTGATTTTTATAAAAGGCAGGCCATTATTAGACAAGAGATTGAAGAACTTTGTGAATCCATATTCAATTTCTTGCTAATAAAAAATTCTTCTGATGAGATAAATGGGGGAGTAGATTCACATGGCGGCGCAGACGTCACATCAGTTTTTTGTGCGGAAAGTGAGGTTCTAAGTAAGATAAAAATACGTAAAGATTTCTTTCTGGGAAATTCCCTTCTAGGAAATAATGAGGATTATACAGAGGAGACTATTGAAGAGGTTTTGCGATTTATATGTGAAAAGATTGGGGTGAATTTGACGCGAGTGCAGCTGAAAGATTTTCTGGGGGCGATTAGGACCTATGGTACGAACAAAAAATTTAACTTGCCAAAAGATAAAATGGCGGTGATTGGTAGAGATTTTATAGGGCTTTAATGGTATAATATAGAGAAGAAATTATAAAAACAGGAAGGTCAATAAATGTCAGGACACAGTAAATGGGCGACAACCAAACGTCAAAAAGCCATCGTCGACGCCAAGCGTGGGGCGGCTTTCACGAAGATTGCAAACCAAATTGCGATTGCGGCGAGGAGTGGTGGTGACCCGACTATGAACCCAACTCTTGCGATGGTGCTTGAGAAGGCTCGTAAGGCCAACATGCCAAAGGCAAATATCGAGCGCGCGATTGCACGTGCAACTGATAAAAGTGCTGCAGCGATGATTGAAGAAACCTATGAAGCTTATGGTCCGGCTGGAATTGGTATCATTATTGAGATTGCAACTGATAACAAAAACCGTACAATGCCAGAGGTGCGAAACGCTCTCGCTAAGAATGGCGGACGCATGGCAGACCCTGGAAGCGTGATGTTCCAGTTTGCAAGAAAGGGCGTAATTGAGATTCTCGAAAAAGGCGAAGAGGCACTTCTGACTGCACTTGATTGCGGCGCTGAGGATGCAAACGAGAATGAGGACGGCATTGAAATTATTACAGAAGCCGCCGACTTGATGAAGACCAGGCAGGCACTGATTGATGCTGGTTTAACGGTAGAAAATGCCGAGCTTCGTTACATTGCTAATACCTCTGTTCCAGTGAGTGAGGAAGATGCCGAGAAGGTCGATAAGTTGTTAAACGCAATTGACGATCTCGACGATGTAACAAACGTATTTACGAACGCAGAATAATCTGTTAAAATAGTTAGCGGAAGGGTGGCCGAGTGGTTGATGGCACTGGTCTTGAAAACCAGCAAGTTAACGCTTCGCAGGTTCGAATCCTGTCCCTTCCGCCAAGTGGCACCATAGCTCAGCTGGTTAGAGCGTAGGACTCATAAGCCTAAGGTCACTGGTTCGATCCCAGTTGGTGCTACCAGATTATTGATAGAGTAACGAAGAAATTCGTTATTTTTTTATGTTAAAATTAATATATGATTGCGCATATTGAAGGTGAAGTTTCTGAGAAATTCCTAAATTCGATTATTGTTGATGTTCATGGTGTGGGGTATGAGATTGGATTGTCGCAGATTGACGCAGAGGCGACAAATGTGGGTGAGAGGAAGAAATTTTATACCTACCATGCGATTCGGGAGAACGCGGAAGATCTCTATGGTTTTTCCAGTTTGATGGCAAAGAAGATTTTTGAACTGTTGATTTCCGTCAACGGAGTTGGACCTAAGGCGGCGATGGCAATTTTATCCTTAGCTACGCCAGAAGAGGTGCGTAACGCAATTGCAAATGCAGATACAGCTTTCGTGAGTAAGGCCTCGGGGGTTGGGAAAAAGTCCGCGGAGCGCGTAATTGTTGATTTAAGAGACAAGGTGGGCCTTCCTACAAAATATGGCGCGACAGAAGTAAGGACCGCTATTGTGCCAGAAGATGACGAGGCGTTGGACGCTTTGATGGCCTTAGGATTCCCATTGAAAGAGGCGACTGAAGCGCTGGCAAAAGTTGACGCAAATCTTAGCGTTGAAGAAAGAATTCGCCTTGCTTTAAAACAGAGATAGGCTGGGGCTTGTTCGAGTCTTATGTTGATCGAATACTGATTATAAGAATTAGCGCTTGGTGGCGCTAATTTTAGTTCCGGTTTCGTTAGACTTTGTTTAGACTTAGGTTCCGACCTAGTTTAGACTTAAGATAAGGTATTTGGAGTATTAAAAGTGTTGCTACTAGTGTCTGGAGCATTATTTGTAGTAGTGTTCATAGGTGGTTCCACAGATACGGTTCCAGCAGCTGGGTTAATAATTGCGGTATTAGCTGCGACGATCGTGGTGCCCTCAAGATTCTCGTTTTGGCTTGCTGAAGTGTTCCCTGCATTATTTTGTGTGGCAGAACGAATAACACGTCCAGCATTTCTTAAAGCCGTGAGACTGTCGGTTGGGCAGGCGTCAGAGGCCTCGCCTTTTTCAATATGAACAAGATGTGTGATGGTCTCAAGCTCATCCGTTGGAGTGTCAACATGAGTAAAAGTATAGGTCGTTTCAGAGCCGATGGTCGACATGCGGAGGGTACCGATGCTAAAGAAATGCTCGAAAATACCAGCTTGTTTAAAACTGACATCCTCAACAGCCACGAGATCGATTACGTTAGTGGAACTAGAAAAGAGTGAATTGACAGTGTTCTGGATAAGGCGCTTATTGGTGACATAGAGGCAGTTGCCGAGGTAGACATGAGTAGAAATGAGGGTGGCAATCCAGATAGTACCAAGGACGACAAGGATAATCATGAGGAAGAATGAGCGAGAGGCGGCATCCATGTTAAAGAGGAGCGAGCTGCCACCGTTAACTAGAATGCTTGCCGCAATGAGGATGGCAGAACACAAAAACGCGCCAGCCCAAAAGCCAACTGGGATAAGTTTTGAACGTTTAATGACGAGAACAAGGTGTTCCCCTTTTTCTAGGGCGATGCCTGGTAACTGATTTTTGGAGTTTTTTGCCATATTCTGGTCCCAATTAATTTGTATTATTATAGCATTTTAGAGAGGTTTTTGCAAATTTTAGCCTAAACTAACACTGATTCTTTAAAGCATTGAGATGTTTTTTTGCTTTTTCGGTGACGCGACGGCCACGTGGAGTCTTTTCAATAAAACCAAGCTGAATGAGATACGGTTCATAATAATCTTCGATGGTGGTAGTTTCATCGCCAGTAAGGGCGGCAATAGTAGTGAGTCCGACCGGGCGGTCGTCATAGTTTTCAAGCATAAGCTCGAGCATATTACGATCGGCAGGGTCAAGACCGAGGTCATCGATTTCAAGGAGAGCGAGAGCGCGTGTGGCGGTTGGGGCGTCAATAATTCCATTTCCGTTCACATCGGCAAAATCACGAACGCGCTTTGTAAGGCGATTGGCGATGCGGGGAGTGAGTCGAGAGCGGGTGGCAAGAAGCGCTGTGGCCTCAGGTTTGATTTCGGTATTCAAAATTGCGGCGGTGCGAGTAACGATTTGTTCAATTTCAGGGACTTTGTAATATTCGAGACGATGAGTAATACCAAAGCGATCACGGAGTGGGCCGGCAAGGGAGCCGGTGCGAGTGGTGGCACCGATGACTGTAAAATGCGGAAGATCGAGACGAACCGAGCGGGCGGCTGGACCTTTGCCGATAACAATATCAAGTTTATAGTCTTCCATAGCAGAATAAAGGATTTCCTCAACAGCACGACGTAGGCGGTGGATTTCATCAATAAAAAGCACATCGCCATCTTGAAGATTAGTCAGAATAGAGGCGAGATCGCCGGCGCGTTCAATAGCTGGACCAGAGGTGACACGGAGATTAGCACCCAACTCATGCGCAATTACATTTGCCATGGTGGTTTTGCCAAGACCTGGAGGGCCATAAAGAAGGACGTGATCTAAAGAGGTGCCATCGGCGCGTTTTTTGACTGCATCGATGGCAATTTTAAGATTGCGCTTGAGGCGCTCCTGGCCAACATATTCCTGAAAACTGGTTGGGCGAAGACTGACCTCAATAACCTGCTCTTCGGTATCGTCCTCGTGTGAGACATTATCAATTACGCGTTCAATTGCCATTTTACTTCTTTCAATACAGACTTATTGGGATATTCGATTAAGCAGTGAGGCATATCAGTTTTAAATACCTCGCTATATTACCTCGTTTTGTTATATAATTATATTGTATCATTTATGTTTAATTAAGAGGAGGCTTATGTCCGATATTGATAATGAGAACTTTAAGTCCAGTAAGACTTATGAAAACTTGCAGACTGCTTTCGCTGGTGAATCACAGGCTCGCGTGAAGTACCAATTCTTTGCTTCACAGGCCAAGAAGGACGGCTTTGAACAGATTTCAGCAATTTTCACAGAAACTTCTGACAATGAAAAAGAACACGCTAAATTGTGGTACAAATACCTCAATGGTGGCAAGGTTGCTGACACTAGAACTAATCTTGAGATTGCAGCTGCTGGCGAGGATTATGAATGGACCGATATGTATGCTGAGTTCGCAAGAATTGCGCATGAAGAGGGATTCCATGAGATTGCTGCAAAATTCGAGGGTGTGGCAGCTATTGAAAAGCAGCACGAGGAGCGCTACCGAAAGTTGATAAAAAATATTGACGATGATGTGGTGTTCAAGTCTGAAAAAGTTACTGTTTGGAAGTGTCGTAACTGTGGCTACACTTTTGTGGGCGAGGAAGCTCCTGAAGTTTGTCCAGTTTGTTCACACCCTCAGGCTTTCTTTGAGATTCGCGCAATTAATTACTAAAAGTTATTGCTTGAAATTGATGCGGGATTTTATAAGTTAGTACTACATTCTTAAGTTAATGCCGCATTCTAGAATAAAAATAGGCTCCTATCGAGCCTATTTTTATTTTCCGAGATTCATAAGCGAATGAGTGATGGCAGCGGCAAGGGCGTCGGCAGCATCGTCGGGCTTTGGAACATCTTTGAGGCTAAGGTGGAGTTTGACCATTTCCTGCATTTGCTTCTTATCGGCACCACCATATCCGGTCATGGTTTTCTTGATTTCATTTGGTGTATATTCAAAAGTCGGGAGGTTATGTTGCCGACAAACCAATAAAACTACACCGCGGGCTTCTGCCACAGATATACCTGTGGTGATATTTTTTGTAAAGAAGAGTTTTTCTATACTAACACAATCCGGTTGATTAAGTTTGATAATTTCATGGAGTGATTCATAAATATCGAGAAGACGCTCCTGAAGAGGAGTGTGGGCTGGCGTAGTGATTACACCGTTATCTAACATCTTAGCACGGCCAGTTGCGCGGCCGTTTTGAGTTTTTACATCGATGACACCAAAACCACAAATACCAGTACCTGGGTCAATGCCGAGGATTTTCATAAACAGTTCCCTCGCAAATTTGCGGGTTGACTTGAGTTTATAGTAAAAGTTTTTGTGGATATAATATTCATCTGGTGATATATTTATTCATTAACATATTTAATCAATGTGGTGCGTAAATCTTTGACTGGAATGACAAATGGATCGCGGATGGTGGCAGGAGCGATGGCATGCCTAAAGCCTAGCTTTTTCGCTTCGCTAATGCGTTGATCTGGACGGAAAGCAGAGCGGATTTCCCCTCCAAGACCAACTTCACCAAAAACAACATATTCCTCGGAAAGTTTGCGGCCGGCAGCAGCAGAGGCGATGGCAAGACAGATCGCAAGGTCGGCAGCCGAATCCTTAATTTTAATTCCACCAACGACGTTCAAGAAAATATCCTTATCACTGAGGTTAAGCTTGGTGCGCTGCTCGATAACGGCAATAAGAAGATTGAGACGATTAAGGTCAAAACCGGAGGCGGCGCGTTTTGGATAACCAAAATTAGTTGGCGTGCAGAGCGCCTGAATTTCAACTAGGAGTGGACGCGTACCTTCAAGGGTGGCAAGAATAATCGAGCCATCGGTATTTTGACGCTCGGAAAGGAGGGCAGCAGAAGGGTTTTGCACCTCGCTCAAGCCTTTTTCATTCATTTCAAAAATGGCAGCCTCGGAGGTTGGTCCAAAGCGGTTTTTCACGGCACGAATAGTCTTGAAGCCGCCGTAACGATCACCTTCAAAATTAACTACAACATCGACTAGGTGTTCTAGAACTTTAGGTCCAGCGAGAGTACCCTCTTTAGTTACATGTCCAACAATGATAACAGCAGTATCTGTAGACTTAGCAGCTTGAATAATAAGATTACCGGCATTAGTGATTTGCGAGACGGTACCGGGCGCGGAGGAGATTTCGTTGATTGCGAGAGTTTGGATGGAATCTACGATTACTAGATCAAAATCCCCACTCGAAATGGTCTTGGCAATATCGTTGCCGGAAGTGGAACTAGCAAAGACAAGCTTTTCAGAATCAGCGCCTAGACGCGCGGCGCGCATTTTAACCTGACTAGCAGACTCCTCGCCGGAAACATAGAGGACATGATGTTGTTTTGCAACTTCGGCGCAAATTTGCATAAGAATGGTAGACTTACCGATACCAGGTTGACCAGCAAGAAGAGTGACTGAGCCACGCAAAATACCACCGCCCAAAACTTCATTAAGACCTGGGAACTCTGTTTTTAAACGCTCTTTATCATTATCGACGGCGATTTCGTTGATTTTGGTGAATTGTAAGATCTTGCCACTAGTTTTGGCTTGAGAAATCGCATTCTTCCCTGTAGACTCAGGAACAACCAGATCTTCAACGATACTATTCCAGGCATCACAATTACTACAATGACCGGCCCACTTCGAATATTTGGCACCACAATTCTGACAGACAAACTGACTCGAAATCTTTCCCATAAGAAAATTATAGCAGGGTTTAATGATAAAATGGTTTTATGATTAAAGAATTACTTGATGGATATTTAAGGATTTTTCCAGATGAAGCAGAAGATCTTAAAGATGCGATAAATTTAGCAAATCAAGAAATGAGCTCTGACCTAGAAATTACTAATCGTAAAAACTTTACTGGACATTTTACTGCATCGTCTTTCATTATTTGTCCTAAAGAAAAAAAGATTCTGCTATTAGAACATAAGTCACTAAAAAAATTACTACAGCCTGGTGGCCATATTGAGGAGTACGATAAAACTCCATTAGATGCAGCACTACGCGAGTTAAAAGAAGAGACTGGCCAGAATCCTGATAATTTTACATATATCCAAGTAGACCCTGAGAATTATTTAGTTCCTTTTAGGGTTGACTCACATTCAATTCCAGAAAATAGTAAAAAAACACGAAGGCGCACACATGCACCATGATTTTGGATACCTTTTTGTGTCAGATTGTATTAAAGAGATTAAGATTGACCAGGATGAATCAAATGGGTTTCGATGGATCGACCTTGAGGTTTTTTATGAGCTACCAACTTTTAAGAAAATATCTTCTAAGGTGCAAAACTTCTTAGCAAAATATCATGTATAATATGAGTATGATGAAAATGAAACGTGAGCGCGGGTTTACAATCCTGGAGCTGGTGGTAGTGATTTTCTTTGCTTCTCTGCTGCTGATTTTATTCTTTTTACAAAAACTAAATCTCGATGCGATGCATCGTGACGAACAGCGCAAAGAGGCAATCAATGCGATGTACTATGCGCTTGAAGAAGGATTCCATGCGAAGAATGGATACTATCCGGAAAATATTTCTGAAGAGAATTTAAAGGTGATGGATCCAAGTCTGTTTACCGACCCGAGCGGCATTAACCTCGGCCAGGAAGATAGCGACTATACTTATGAGGCGGCAAATTGTACGAATGGTAAATGTAAGGAATATACCTTGAAGGCAAGGCTAGAAAAGGAAGATACTTACATCAAGAAAAATCGCTAATATTAAAATATCCACTTCATCGAGTGGATATTTTAATATCTCAAGTATTCAGTTTAATCTTTCTGATTATTTCAAGTTCTTTGAAATGGGTTTTTAATAATTTAATAATTTACTTATCAATCACCTGGTCGATGATACCATATTTCTTGGCCTCTTCGGCAGACATCCAGTTATCGCGATCCATGTCTTTGATGATTTGATCAACAGATTTACCGGTGTTCTTGGCCATGATTTCAGCGAGACGCTTCTTCAAGAAGATGCCTTCGCGGAGCATGATTTCCTGGTCGGTAATTTTACCTTCAGTGCCAGAACTTGGCTGGTGAATCATGATGCGGGAGTTTGGAAGAGCAAAACGTTTGCCCTTCGCACCACAACTTAAGAGCATGGCACCCATAGAAGCCTGAAGACCGATACCAATCGTTTCAACATCTGGTTCGATATAATTCATGGTATCAATAATGGCGAGACCGTCGTAAACGGAACCACCAGGGGAGTTAATGTAGAGTTTAATATCTTTCTTTGGATCTTCATGCGCGAGGAAGAGTAGCTGCGCAATTACGAGATTAGCGGTATGGGCGTTAACATCTTCGCCGAGGAAGATGATGCGGTCGTTCAAGAGACGAGAGTAGATGTCGTATGAACGTTCACCACGATTGGTGGTTTCGATTACAGTTGGGACGAGATAATCATTTGTGAATTGTCTGGTCATATTACTCCTTTATTTATTAATTTTCGTTAAACCTGATTCGGCTTTGGGGATAGAATTCGAGTTAATTTGGTTGATCAGCTGGTTACTATAATAGACGGTCTGATTATATTTTGCGATGTCGGCATTGAGACTTTCGACATCTTTTTGTAGCTCATTATACTCAGTATTCTGGTTACGGATGCGATCGATGAGACTTTGCCTTTGCTGATAGAATTCAGTCTGAGATATGAAATTACCATTGTTAGCATTATTATTAAACTGATTAACATCGAGACTGAGGGCTTGCTGGGAGTTTTGATAGTTCTTCGTGCGAGTTTCGATGGCTTGTTTCTTTGACTCAATAGACTTTTTGAGCCGCTCAGTTTCATCTTTTAATTTGGTGAAGACGGCATGATACTTTGTATTATATTCAACAATACGTTGGCGATCTGTGAAATACCGCTTGTAGTAATTTTCAAGAGAAGCGGGGAGGTCAGCGATCTCGGTGCCGAGACGGGAGTGCAACTCGTCTGAGAATTCAGAGGCTGGATAGGACTGCATGGAGGTACGAAGCTCGGAATCTTGTGGAAGCTGATCATAAACTTGCTTTAGTTCCTTGTCGAGACCTGCTTTCTCCCAGAAATAGAGGCGATGATAAGCAGCGTGCAGCATTTCGTGCGCAGTTGTCACCTCGCGAACACCAGGGAGGTCCTTGGAATTAACATTGTAGACATAGAGACGATCCTGGTCCTCACGATAACAACCCAAGACGTAGACTTCCTGGCTGTGACTATGGCAACTCTCGTTAAACGCATCTTTTTGCTGAAGCTCAGGATGGGTGGCGCGGAGAATCGTGTCGGCACGGCCAGTTAGCTTAATCGAGGAGACGATTTCGGAGAGATCACCCGTGAGGATAAAATCTCTGGCCTTAAATTCATCTCGGTATGAATAGGCGAAAAAGAGGATGGCGACGATAACTAGCCAGATGAGAAACGAACCAAACCCTCTTTTCTGCTTCATTATTTCTCTTTCTTCTCAATTTCTAGGACAAGCTTGTCGCCTTTTTGGTCGACTACAGCGATCTCACCTTTTTTGATTTGCTCAGAAATGATAGCTTCGGAAAGAATGGATTCAAGGTAATCCTCGATGGCACGACGAAGTGGACGGGCGCCATTTTTTGGATCGAAGCCTTTTTCAATAAGAAAATCAGAGGCTTTTTTGGTGAGCTTGAGGCCGAATGACTTGACGGCGAGACGTTTTTTGAGGTCGGAGATCATATTGTCAAAGATTTGTTCAACCTGCTTTTTGGTAAGAGCATGGAAGACCTCGATGGCGTCAAGACGGTTGATGAGTTCTGGGCGCATGGATTTCTTGAGAGCCTTCATGGCAGCGTTTTTACTGGCTTCATATTCTTCTTCGACAAATTTATCACTCTTTTTATCTTTAGTGCCAAAGCCAAATTCAGTATCATCATACATCTCATCGGCGCCAAGGTTTGAGGTAAGGATAATAACGGTGTTATTAAATTTAATGTGATTACCCTGGCCATCAGTTAAGACGCCGTCTTCAAGAATCTGCAGAAGCATATTAAAGACTTCCGGGTGGGCTTTTTCAATTTCGTCAAAGAGGACGACAGAATATGGATGACGACGCACGGCTTCAGTGAGTTTTCCGCCATCATCATAACCAACATAACCAGCAGGTGCGCCAACTAGACGAGAGACATTATGTTTTTCGCCAAATTCAGACATATCAATCTTAATCAAGGCATTGTCGCCGCCAAAAACTTCACGCGCGATTACCCTAGCGAGCTCGGTCTTACCAACGCCAGTTGGGCCCATAAAGAGGAAGGAGCCGATTGGACGTTTTGGATCACCGATGCCGGAGCGACCACGGCGAATTGCCTTAGCGACAGCTTTAATGGCATCATCTTGTCCAATAATAGCCTTATCGAGGTGTTTCTCAAGATCGGTTAACATCTTCATTTCGGAGCCATGGACCTTGGAAACTGGAATACCAGTCTTCAGACTGATGGCGGTGGCGAGATTCTCTTCGGTAAGAACTGGAGCAATATCGTCACTCAGTCCAGCTTTCTCGAGTTTTTCAATTTCTTCATCAATTTTGGCGACGCGAGTTTTGTAGAGTGCTGCTTTTTCAAAATCTTCCGCTTCGGCAGTTTCCTCAATTTTCTTCTGAAGATCTTCACGTTCGATTTTTAATTTCTTATATTCACCGCCACCTTTTTTATCAGCGGCAACCTTTGCGATCGCACTGGCTTCATCGATAACATCAATAACTTTGTCTGGCATGAAACGGTCATTAATGTAGCGTTTCGACATATTAACGGCAGTTTCAAGAATTTCATCAGGAATGACTACACCATGATGTTTTTCGTAATGGGATTTGATGCCCTTCAAAATTCGTAACACAACAGTGTCAGATGGCTCTTCGACAATGACGGTCTGGAAACGACGAGAGAGAGCCTTATCCTTCTCAATAGTTTTACGATATTCATCCATAGTTGAGGCGCCAATGAGGCGAATTTGACCTCGGGCCAGAGCCGGCTTTAAGATATTGGCCGCATCGAGGCTGCCCTCACCAGATCCTGCACCGGAGAGGAGGTGAATTTCATCAATAAAGAGAATCAGATCCTTGTTTCCTGCAGCTTCGTCAATAATTCCCTTGATACGCTCCTCGAATTCACCGCGGAATTTAGTGCCAGCTACAACGGAACTGAGGTCGATTTGATAAATTTTCTTGCCAATGAGACTGCCTGGAACCTCGTTTTTAGCAATACGCGTAGCTAGACCTTCAACGATGGCAGTTTTACCAACACCAGCCTCACCGATGAGGACTGGGTTTGACTTTGTGCGACGACAGAGTACGGTAATGGTGCGTTCAATCTCTTGATCGCGACCGATAACGGTGTCGAGTTTACCTTGCTTCGCCATCTCGGTAAGATCTTGGCCATACTTGGTTAGCCATTTGAGTGGAGCTTTGCGAGTAAATCCAGCTTTTTTCTGGTCGATTTTAGCGTCTTCTGCCTGCTTTTCAGTGTATTCTTCAATAGTATTCGTAAGGTTATTGAGGTCAACTTTAAGGCCTTGCAGAATGAGGCTGGCGCGCGAGTTTGGCTGACGTAAAAGAGCATAAAGGATATGTTCGGTGCCAATTAATTTAATTCCTTGCTCCTTAGTGAAGTTAGCGGCCATACGAAGTGTAAGGACAGCAGCCTCGGAAAGTGACATCATGGCCATCTGAGAACCAGGAACCTCGACGGCGGTATGATTAATAGTCTTTTCAACCGACTCAAGATTGACATCTTCATCCGCTAAGAAGCGGGCGCCGGTACTAGTATCCTGAGAAAGGATGCCGAGAAGGAGGTGCTCTGTACTCATGTAACCGTTATTATATCTTTTGGCATAATAATCAGATTTTTGGAGTGCAAAACGGGCGTTCTCGGTCAAATTATTCATAATTTCTGTAAAATCATCTTGCATAGTTCTATTGTAAAGGAAAAACTAGCACTGTCAAGTAGCGAGTGCTAATTTATCGCATCGAGACCGGGGAGTGGGAGACCGAGCAGAAACTCGAGACTGGCGCCACCACCGGTAGAGACTAGCGTAAAATGAAGTGAGCTAGAGTGTTTTTCAAGAAGTTTTTCAACATAGCCAGCCGTATCTCCACCTAGGATAACAGACTGAGTGGTGTCAGGGTCCTTGAGACCGATAGCTTCGGCGATTTTTCTTGAAGAGAGATCAAAGCCAGGCTCCTCGGTCTTGCCGGCAGTGCCGTTCCAGATGATGGTTTGGCTTTCTGCGATGAGCGGTAAAATTTTTGCTAGCGACAGATCACCGATATCCAATTTATTACCAGATGTGTCTTCACGAAAATCTTCCGCGACATAGATTTTTGGATTATCAGAAGAAAATCCATCGGCAGCGATTTTGCCTACGACAATGATGTGGTCAGCGAGTGGAAGAAAACGATCGATTAGCGGTTGTTTGTCGGAAATTTTAGCGCCACCGATGATGACGGTAACGGGATGAGCTGGGGATTCGAGGACTTTTTGGAGGTTTCTAATTTCCTTCTCTATGAGAAGACCAGAGACGGTTGGAAGTAAAGTGGGGATTTTGGCAGTGGAAGCATGGGCGCGGTGGATTACGGCAAAACCATCCTGCACAAAGAGTTCGGAACCAGTATCTTCAACGATTTGCCTAGCAAAATCGAGACTATTCCCTTCCTCATCGGGCGAGAAGCGCAAATTTTCCAGAAGAACAACAGAGCCTTTTGGCATGGCCTCAATTTCAGTCTTAACATCTTGGCCAACCGTTTTTGGAATAAACTTCACAGGTTGGTTAAGTAGCTTGGAGAGTGCCATTGCGACAGGAGCGAGAGAAAGGGCCGGGTCGATTTTACCATCTGGGCGACCGAGATGAGAGATAATCACTAGACGATTAGGTGACTTTGAGAGGATATATTTCAGAGTGGGAATGGCAGCCTGCAAGCGAAAATCACTTTGCACCCGACCATCTTTGATCGGAACGTTAAAGTCGGTACGAATTAAGATATTTTTGTTTTCAAGTTGAACATCTTTGATAGTGGTTTTGGTAAACATATTAATAGTATATACCTAAATCTATTTTCCTCGGATAAGTTGGACGATGCCGGCGAGAACCGAGAGGACACCATAAATAATCAGACCGGTGAAGACAAAATACTTGCCACCTGCACGCGTGGTGGAATACGAAAGGATGGTGAGCGCGCCACCAATTATGGCCATGGCGAGACCAACAAGGATACTACTAACACCGCCAGACCTGGCAGCAGCTTTATCATTTTTGGCAATCTGGTTAAGGCCGTCTTTGCGTTGTTTGAGGAAGTAATTCATATTGGAATTTGCATAGCGTTTGACGTTTTCACCTGTACTAGATTTTTGATTTTTAAGGATCAGAGTAAGGATATATTGGTGAGTTACTTTATGATCTTTGATGACAGACCAATCCCCTGTTTCGTCTTCGCTCTCCTCAGCTTTTTCTTCAAATTTTGCTAGCTCTTTTTTGACAAACTGGACAGCCTCTTCTCGACTTTTGAATTGTTTAGTTTCTGTGATTTTTTCACCTTCTGAGATCGTAAGTTCGAAGCTAACATCTGAGTCCTGACATTCTAAAATATTGATGAGGATTTTTTGTTCAAATTGCCTGACTTGCATCTCAAATTGATGGTCGTTAATTTTCTTGAGTTTTTTCAAGTCTTTGCCGAGAAACTCGGAGCACTCATTAATATAGTGATTGGCGGCAGAAATCGAATCAAAGCAGTAGGCGGATTCAAAATTCTTGATATTATAAACAACAATATATTTCATATGAATATTATTTAATAGATGCGCAGAATATTCAAGATGAGTAAAAAATAATACCCTGTGCGGGTATTATTTTATAAACTCAAATCATGTCGCAATTAGATATTGCGGATCTGAATAGTGTCGGTGCCGGAAACGGTGTTTGGTTGTCCAGAGACGATGACTGCGAGAACCTGGCTGGCGCCTTCCTTTGGAGCAACATAACCAGAAGCCTTAAGTTCCTTAACGAGTTCTACACCATAATTATCAGAGTATGGACGGACAAAGGCAGCGTTAGCATAAGTCAAAGCGAGTTGTCCGGCAACGCGTGGGCTGCTAGTAACAGAAATAATTGGGAGAGTTGGGCGCTCGGTAGCGATTGAGTCGGCAGTAGCACCAGAGGCGGTTTCACAAATGATGACATCTGCATTGATTTTTTCGGCAAGTTTAACAGCGGCGCTAGCAACGGCATTGTAGCTTTCGTTATCACCCTTTGGATCAGTATCGAGTGGAGCCACACCGATATGATTCTGAGTGTAGAGGATGATTTTCTTCATCTGCTTAACAGCTTCAACTGGATATTTACCCTGAGCGGTTTCATCTGAAAGCATCACAGCGTCGGCACCCTGGATAACGGCGTTGGCGACATCGGAAACTTCAGCACGTGAAGGTTCAGGATTGTCTACCATAGAACCAAGCATCTGAGTTGCGACAATACAAAGTTTACCGTGCTTGCGGCAAAGATTGACTAGTTTGCGCTGAACGATAGGAACGACTTCGTTGCCGGCTTCAACTGCCATGTCACCACGGGCGACCATAATAGCATCGGTAGCCTTAACGATGGCTTCAAGTTTTTCATCGGTTTCGATAGCTTTTTTAGTCTCGATTTTTGCAACGATTTGTGCGGTTGAACCGTGAGAAAGAAGAATTTGGCGAAGCTTTTCGACATCTTCTGCACTCTGAATGAAGCTCATGGCGACAAAGTCAAAATCGCGAGTGGCACCAAATTCGATGTCAGCCATATCTTTTTCAGTAATGACATCGCCACCGAAGTCAGTGTCAGGAAGATTGAGACCCTTGCGGCTCATAATGAAACCGTCATTTTCGATGCGAACACGAATAGCAGTGTCGCTGACAATTTCGATAACCTGGGAACGGATTTTACCGTCGAACATGAAGAGAGGTTCACCCACTTTCATGCGTTCAGCAAGATTGTACTGAACTGGAAGGACGTTTGAACCATCGTGTTCTTTGACGGCGTAGTCAAGAACGAGTTCATCACCAGTTTTAACATCGAGGCGATTGTCCTTTAAGATACCAAGACGGATTTTTGGCCCCTGAAGATCTTGCAAGATTGCAACTGAACGACCTTTCTTTGCAGCAGCATTACGAATCCACTGGATTTGCTGGTCGCGTTCTTCGTAGCTACCGTGGGAGAAGTTAAGGCGGCAACCATTGGCGCCAGCCATGATTAATTCAGTAATTTTTTCTTCTGAGAAGACAGAAGGGCCTACCGTGGCCAAGATTTTTGTTCTTTTAAATAATCTACTCATATCTGAGATATTATATCATATTTATAGAGTAATTATTTTACCCCTTTCGTAATTTTGAAATATTTTGCTGAAATATCATCAATTTTTAACGATTCGATTTCTTGATATAAAGCTTGGTCTTTCTTTGCTGGTTCTGTTTTAGAAGAATTCTGGCTTGGAAGAAATTTTTGGACGTCGTCTATTTGCTGGTCTTTAAAACTAATGATCCAGAACTTTACCGGCAGATTTTTTGTGTCTATAGATTTATCCAGGGCATCTTGCCAACTGAGACTAAGTGAAACTTTATTTAATTCTTTTGCTACAAGCAGATTTTCGACATATATCGACTTTGAAGGGGTTTGTGTAACGTAAACCGTGGGAGTAGATTTTTCAGACTGATTTGCTTGGTTAGATTGGTTCGCTTGGCTAGGTTGGGAGACTTCAACCTGTTCACTACGATCGGATTGATATATTGCGGTGAAGATTTTACGAATGGAGACGTCTTGTTTGAGACCTACAAGGAGAGTACTGATAATAACGATAATAGCAAAAATAGACGAGATTAGTGTGAAAAAAGTTTTTGCACGGGATGGAGGTGCGCTTTCCAGGATGACCGAGCGCCAGTTAATTAAATGTCGACGATGCCTAAAACTGATCAGTTCCTTAAGCTTCAGTTGATAAAGTAACAAAATGGCCGAATAGGTAATGGACATACCAAGAAGCAGTGCCATAACTGAATCAAACTCGGTGGCAAAATAAATGAAGACGGGATTTAGGACACTAATTGAAATAATGGAGAATGTGTTTTTTGCATCCAGTTTATTTCTTAGGATAAAAAAGAGGACGAGAATAATACCTGCACCGCAAAATACAGAAAAAGAACGAACCGAGGTGAGGGTATTGCCAAAAATCTGCGTCCAAAAGCTTAGTGAACTAAAATAAATATTTTGTGGAAAAAAGTTGTAATGAGGTCTCACTAAAGCTTGGCCGCTAGTGGGGACTTGGAAGAAGCCTAGGTAGTTGGCAGCTTCAGTGTTTGAAACTTGTTTGAGAATAAATTGAGAACAGAGTAGAAAATAGATGAGAAGTAGGCCGGCAAGCGACAAGAAGTGAGAGATTTTGAAATGTGATTTTTGCTCCATTCTATATTTATTTTATCACTTTGAGGATTCAATACTTGTTAACATTTTAATGAATGGACCATTAAATATCGAACAAGATAGAAAAATCATGATAAGATAAAAATATCTGGGCGTGGCGCAGTTGGTAGCGCGCGCGGTTCGGGACTGCGAGGTCGCCAGTTCAAATCTGGTCGCCCAGACCACTTACTGAATTTTTTAAGTACTCATTCCTAATAAAAATAATCCTTCTGTGTAACTGGCGGAACGTCCCAAGGGGTAAACGCCAGTTCAAATCTGGTCGCCCAGACCACTGATTGAATTTTTAAGTACTCATTCTTATTAAAATAATCCTGCTGAGTAACTGGCGGAACGTCCCAAGGGGTAAACGCCAGTTCAAATCTGGTCGCCCAGACCATTTAATATGACCAAAAAAGACACCGCATTGGTGTCTTTTTAGTGGAAGATTATTTTTTTAGTTTACTTTGAAGTTTTACTTTTATATTATTTTGCGTACTCGACGGCGCGAGTTTCACGGATAACATTAACCTTGATGATGCCTGGATAGCTCATCGTGGCTTCAATTTTATTAGCGATATCACGTGCAAGCTTTAAAGCAGTAAGGTCATCGACCTGTTTTGGTTCAACCACAACACGGATTTCACGGCCAGCAGAGATAGCATAAGCCTTATCAATACCTTGGAAGCTAGTAGCAATATTTTCAAGCTCCTTCATGCGTTCGGCAAAGTTTTCCGCAGAAATATTGCGGGCGCCTGGGCGAGCAGCAGAGATGGCATCAACGATTTTGACAATAATAGCCTCTGGAGTGGTAGGTTCAATATCATTATGATGAGCAGCAATGGCGTGAACGATAGGATCAGACATGCCGTATTTCTTGGCTAACTCAGCGCCGATTTCAGCATGTTTACCTTCAATCTTGTGAGTAACCGCCTTACCAACATCATGGAGAAGAGTAGCAGTCTTAGCGATACGAATGTCCGCACCGATTTCTTCAGCGATCATACCAGCCATATGGGCCATTTCAATAGAGTGGAGTAAAACATTTTGACCATAGGAAGTACGGAACTTTAGTTCACCTAAGAGGTGTAACATTTCGTGTGGGATACCGATAATACCAACTTCGCGAGCAGCGTCTTCACCAGCACGCGTGACTTCTTTTTCAATTTCACGCTCAGCCTTGCTGACAGCCTCTTCGATGCTGGCCGGATTAATGCGGCCGTCTTTCATTAAGCGCTCCAAGGCATATCTTGCAACCTGACGACGAATAGGATCGAAAGAGGAGAGGACGACCATGCCTGGAGTATCGTCAACCATAATATCAACACCGGTGGCACGCTGAAGAGCCTGAATATTACGACCTTCCTTACCAATGATGCGCCCCTTCATTTCATCGTCGGGAAGCTTCAAAGCCGTAACGGTACGATCAGCTGTAACCTCTGAGGACATGCGTTCCATTGCAGTGACGAGAAGTGCCTGGGCAGTCTCATCAATATCGCGTTTGATTTCGCGCTGTTGTTTAACTACGAGATTAGCGAGATCGTCTTTAATGTCCTTTTCGGTCATGGCGATGAGTTTTTCTTTGGCATCAGTTTTTGAAAGACCAGCAATTTTTTCTAGTTTTTCCTGTTGCTTGTCGCGGATGCTATGGATTTCAGATTTGAGTTCTTCAATCTCTTTTTCCTGGCGAGAAAGACGCTCGGAGCGTTTCTCAATTTGGTCAAATTTATTATCGAGAGAGAGTTCGCGCTCACTCAAACGTTTTTCGGTTTGCTTCCAATCTTTACGTCTATTGTCTTCTTCATTTTTTGATTTCTCTGCTAGATCAGCAGCTTCTTTTCTAGCTTTCAAGATAATGTCCGATGCCTCGTTTTTTGCCTTGCGTACTAGATCGTCAGCACGATTTTTTCCGCCATTTTCATTCTTTTTGTCGTAAGCAAAAACCACTCCAGCACCAGCGCCAAGCCCAACTACTGCGGCGATAATCACAGGGACTAACTCCATATTCCTCTTTCTTTTTGTTATTTTTGGAAGCGTCAATATTTTCCTGATATTGACCGATTAACAAAATATATAATAATTACACTTTTGATAAAAATTCCCCCGGATATTTTTATTGTAACATATTATTTTATTTTATTTATTCGTATGGCTCGATGTTGTCGGTCAACATGTTACGAATGAGCTGGTTGGCAGTGTTTTCAAGACCTTGTTCAGCGCCATCGGTGCTATACATGGTTGGGTCGACATAGAAATAATTGTAGTCTTTATAGGTGAAAACTTTAGTGCCAAAACGAAGACCGGACTGAGTATCGAAATCACCATCAGAGACTGGTACGCGCCTTAGGCAACCCTGGCGGCCAAGATTTTTGCCTGGGTCAGCAAAAGCTGGCTTATATTGCACGCCTTTTTGAACGGCATTAAAGCAGATGGAATTTCTGAATTCATAACTATTTAAAACATAGCTAACGGTAGTTAAAGTATCTGGGACTTTGATCTTAATATTCCAGTCGTTGAGATAAATATAACCAGTAGTGGCTTTATAGACCGGGACATCTTCGGGTTTAGCGATTTTTGAAACACCAGTAGTTTCCTCAACGGCTTTGATGATTTTATCCTTCGCGGCAACGGTCTGAGTGAGGGTGGTGATTTTATCTCCTTGCGACATGCCAAAAACAAGACCAACGATACTCAAGACAAGGAAGATAACCATGAGAATGCCAAAAACAAGCGACATGGTGGTCATTTTCTTGAGAGATTTAAGAGCGATGGCCTTTGGATCAGTTTTAGGGTCAACTGGTTGTGGTAGTTCTTCTTGAGGAATCTGGTTGAGGCTTGGATTTTCTTGTGTCTGAAAATCAAAATGGGTTGGAGAGACCACTGGGACATTAAGTGAAGTCTGCGGACCAAAGTTTTCAAGATTCTGATATTCTGGGTTTTTAGCATCCTTGGCTTGTTTTGCGGCTAATTCAGCAGCATTGGCAATGGCCTGTTGAGTGAGCTGATTGTTAGAGTTTGGGTTACCAGAGTTGGCGGCCTGAGAAAAGCCATTTTCGCCAAACGGGCTACTGGAAGCTGAAGCCATAAACGGATTATTTGAAGCTGGTGGGAGGTTGGTATTTGCGGCAGCCGCAGGATGTGCGGACTGATTTATACCACCGCCAAAAGTTACGCCACCGATGGTAGTTGAGTTATTTAAATTGTTGAAACTAAAAGTATTTTTTTCTTGATCCATGCAAAACCCTTATTCTTAAATTATTATAACAAAAAATACTATTTTTTGGGTGGTGTTATATTGGCCGGACGACCATAATCTGGAAGAATGACAGGAACTTTTTCGCCAGTTGATTTGAAAAGAGGAATATCGAGCTGGTCAGCTAAGGTGTTAACAATAGCCGCGCCGATGCGAAGACCAGTGAAGGAACCCGGCCCGGCCATAAAGGTTATTTCAGAAATATCAGTCCAGTCTGCATGATTTTCCTGGAGTTTTTGATGGAGCACTTGAAGAAGTTTTTCCGCTAACTGATTGCCGAGATCGATGCGATATTCTGTTTCATCAAGTCTGAGAATGGTTTGTGGAGTGGAAGTGTCGAGATAGAGTTTCATTTTTGTTCGATACTCCTTGTGCCGTCGTCATTAATCGTAATAAAAAAGCGAAGATGACCGGCTGGCAAGAGGTCGGCAACAGAATCCCCCCATTCAATCACGGTAATCGTATTCTGGTCTGATATGTTCTCAAGTAGATCCTCGGACATAATACCCGGATCTTGAAGGCGATAAAAATCATAGTGTACGAGAGATCGATTCTTGCCATCATGAGTAAAATAATAATGTTTTGACAGAGTGAAAGTTGGCGAAGTGATTTCTTCTTCAATGCCAAAACCCTTGGCAAGACCTTTTGTGATAGTGGTTTTGCCGGCACCGACGTCGCCAACTAGTTCAATGACAGCAGGAAAACTAAGAGTCTTGGCGAGCTTTTCGCCAAAATCAATCATCTCTGCTTCAGAAGAAAATTTTTGCATAGTCATATTATATAATGACGGGAGAGAAATATAAAATTGTTATGGTATAATTCAGCTATGAGATGTGGCAATCGAAATGTAAAATTAATGAGAATTATTAGCTTATTAATTGTAATTACTTGCGTGATTGTTGTAGTTGCGGCGCTGTTTGTGCGTAAAAATATAACAAGTAGCAAGCTGGCGGAACAGAAATTCGGAGAGCTGGCGCGCGATTACTATGAAAATGATTTTTATAAGCGGTTTATTAGAGATCACGTGGCGGATGAAAACGAGAAGGATCTTGGGCAGTATTTTGAGAAATACACACAGATGGGATTTTCGCCGGTAAAATTAAGGAAATTACTTGACTATAGTGAGCGAAACAATAAGGACATGAAAAAATATTTCGAGCACGAGAAGTTTAGTTGTGATACTAATGGATCATATGTAATTATTAAGCCTAAGCAGCCGTTTGGGGAGAAGGACTACGAGCTGAAAAGCGCGCTTAGTTGCAAAGAGGGATAGAATCGCGACAAAGAGGGGATAGAGCCGCGGGAATATCATTAAGGATTGTCTTTTCTCTTGGGGCATCTGGACTGGTTTTTCTGATTTTCCCTGCATTTTTTTTTAATTCTGTTATTGAAAAAAATTAAATTTCTGTTAGAATAGGATTATTACAATCTTTGTATGGTCTCTTAGTATAACGGTTAGTACAACGGGTTTTCATCCCGTCAACGCGGGTTCGACTCCCGCAGAGATCACCATTTTATGAATTTGAGCCGGATGGCTCTTTTTTGTGTTTTAAATTTGATTTAAGATTTCGATTGCTAATTTCAATATATCTTCGTTTCTGCGCTTAATTGGGTCAACAGCATTACCGTCCACCGCATCGATGGACGGCGTTTGATTTAATATAAGATTAAACTATCTACTCTAATTATATTTGAACCAGCATCCCTAGAGACTACACATTCCATGACAGCGCCATACTCTGCGCCGAAAGCGTTTTGAACGGTAACATCAACTTTATAAACCATCTTATTTGTGCCGCTTCTGCCAATGACGTGAACGCCGAGGATTGAATGTACTTTTGAGCCGCGATATGGATACATTTTATGAAAGGCTTGGTCGCACACCTCACGGGTACCGCCTTCAGATGGATATCTAGCATCTTCAGCTGCCTTAGCTTCCCTTTCAGCTTTCAGTCTTGCTTCTTCCGCAGCCTGTCGTTTTGCCTCCTCTTCAGCTGCTTTTCTTTTTTCTTCTTCAGCTTTTGCTTTGGCCTCGGCTACCTTAGTCAACGAAGGAAAAGGTACGGTCTGTAGAGTTTCATTACTGGAATAATATACGATACTATCCGCTTCACTGCTTACAATTTTGGTGACTTTACTAAAATTGGAGTTAGCATATTGGATTAGGATCTTTATTCCGTCCGTGGATGTTTCATTTTCATAGACATTCGCAATCACACTATTAGTTGATTTTTCTATTTTGTCGATTTTTCGAACGCCAATTTCTGCAAGCAATCTAGTTGCATTACTATCACCATAATTATCTAAACTTGTACATACACTGTTTTTACAAACAAGCTCAACCTTCTGTCCGTTGATGTCAAAATTTTTATTTGGATTATATAAAACTATAGCCAAAAAAGTTATGGCACTCAGGATGGAACCGATAATACCTAGCCTCTTTGTTAATTTTATTCTTTTCTCATATAAACCATATTTCTGATTCTTCTTGGATTCAATAACGGAAAGTATGGAGAGAATAGTAGGGCCAATCGGAAACCAAAATAAAACTAGAGATAATATACTTACAAAGAAATATAGCTTTGTTTCCTTTTCTATCTTTTTAAGAGTACGCCTATCATCATCACTCATTTCAGACAATAAAGATTCCAGCTCTTTTTCTTTTTTATCTATCGGACTATTAGTTCTTAAATCTTCTATCTCTTTGTCTAGTCTTTTCTTTTCTTTCTCTAATTCCTTTTTTAGTTTAGGATAATCCGTCTTTGCGTTTAAGACATTGCGAGCAAATTCTCTTGCACGAGATTCTAAAGCTGGATTAATGTTGGCATCAATAATCCCCTCGTTGCTTGATATAATAATTCTAAGTGTGCGGTCGTCATGCTGAACAGTCGTAGATTTAATCTTCTTTTTCTTTTGTGCTGCACCACCAATGACAGCACCTAAGGGGCCCGCGACCGCTGCGCCAAGCGCGATTCTAGTTAGAGTAGGACGAGATCCGCCACCACTACTCTCAACGGAGTAGGATACTTGACCGCTGGTTTCAACTTTTGCAGAGATTTCAGAGTCAAGACTTAAGGTTCGGCCGGATCCAACAACTCTATTCTGGAATAATGTGATTCCGCCGATTCCGTCAATTCTTTTGAATTTAGAGAGGTCATTACGTTGCTTTTCTAGAGCTAGATTGTCTTTTTTAAGGGCACTAATCTCCTTCTTGATCTTTTCGATTTTCTCAACCTGCTCTTTGCTAATCATAATATGACACCTTGTTAGTTATAAATAATATAGCACGAATAATTTTTTGTGGTATAGTTAAAGAGATACTTGGCGCCATAGCTCAGCTGGATAGAGCAGGAGACTTCTAAGCTCAAGGTCGTAGGTTCGAACCCTACTGGCGCTACCAAATTGCATTTATTTTTCCGCAAAAAAGATGATTGCCTTAATCATCTTTTTTGTTTACTGTTTTTACCAGTTTTTATAGGTGTGCTTGATGTAGGGTTTTCTAGCGTAAGTTTTTTTATTGGTGAATTCCATGAGCGCCATATAGGATGGAAAGAAGGCGTTAAGTTTATTGAACGGCTTGATACATTCATGAAAAGTGGTGAGAGCGCCGACTACTAGTAGCTTATCAGCATAGGTCCTGAGAGTATTCCTGGAATTTTCCGGAGCCCATTTTTTGGTTGGGGAGATGAGGCCGCGAGAGCTATTGATTAATTCATCGAGGACTGGCGGCATAACTCCGTTATGCATGTGGCCGGAGATAAAATAATCGAATTCACGAAGAAGATATTTCACCTCAGGCTGATTGAGATAGACTGGCGAGTGGATGAGAGCAAATTTAAGCTTCTTTTCAGGAAGATGTGTCAAATATTTTTCTGACAGAGATTCGAGTTCAGAGAGCAGAACCGGCATATCCTCGACGATTCCCTTGTCTGCACGATAATACTTTGGCGACTGAGTATAACCAAGACAATAGATATTTTCATCTTCATAGACCTGATTATCGAGGAGAAATACATTGTCGAGAGCGCGAATTTCGTCAAAAAGTTTTGACGCAACTTCGTACTGCCAGCCAGTCTGACCTTCAGTTGGCTTGCGATACATATCGTGGTTGCCGACACTAAGAATCACCTTGGCTTGCTGGCCGAGCTTTTTGAGAAAATTGAGGAGGCGCTGACGTTCAGAATTTTCATCAACCATATCTAGAGTGTCGATGAGGTCACCTGGCATAAGAATATAATCTGGTGCGAGAGTTTTGGCCTGCTTGATGATGGCCTGGAGCTTCTGGTTTGTAACTTGATAACTAAAATGAAGATCCGACATAACCATGACCTTGAACGGATCAGAGACTTTTTTGTGGTGCGCAAAAAAATCAGGGCGAAAAAGACGGTAGGTACTGAGTCGGAATAGTTTCATTGATTATTTTTTGATTAGGCGATAGTAGATACTTGGAGCAAAGCGAAGACTGGCAAGAGGCTTCTGAAGTTTTTTCTCAAGAGCAACAAGGGCTTTGGTTTTAAAGATTTTCTTCATGGTTTGGCTCCTGAAGTTTGAAACTGAAAGAATATTATCAATTTCGAAACCGGATTTTCTAAAGAGGTCTTCGACATAGGCTGGGTGGTAATTATAAAAACCATCTTTATCAATGTTTTTAAGGTTGGAAGGTTTTTTGTCGAATGGGTTGACCTTAGATTTTTTAAACCAGTAGCGGAACATTTTTGGAAGAGTGCGCTTATTGGCGACCTCAATCACGGCAACACCACCCGGCTCAAGAATACGGTGAAGTTCCTTGATGACAGCTGGAAGATCTGCAAAGTGGTGAGTGGCGCGAACCATCAAGAGTGCAGAAAATTCATCATCCTTGAATGGAGTGTGATAGATGTCACCCTGAACAGTACGAATGCGGTCACCAAATTCTTCCTTGGCTTGGTCAAGCTCGGTTTGTGAATAATCAAAGAGAGTGGCAACTTTGGCGCGATCAAGATATTCTTTAGCGAGACGGCCGTAACCACCAGCGATGTCAACGAAAGTATCCATTTTGGTTGGGAGGAGTCTACGGATGGCGAGACGATCTGCCATGTCTTCGTATTTACGGTCTGCATCTTCCCAGAAGATTTTTTTGTAATCATAGCCGTTGTAATCGGAAACGACTTTCTTGTTTTGCTCTGTCATGGTAATGATTATAACACGAGAGGAGTAGCTTTACTTATCTTTTGGATTATAGTCCTTGGTTTTGTGCTAAACTACTTGTCTTTTGATTTGAGATTTCGGAAGAGGATTTTATTGAGTTTCTCAAAGAACGGCTGGACCTCTTCCAAGTCTAAGAGGAAGCTGGCAGCGAAATAGATCGCCATGGAGCCAAGTGAAATGGCGAGGAATTTTGGAATCGTAACAAAAACAGAAACATCCGTAGAGCGGAGTGGGAGAAGTTTGGTTAAAATATAGGCGGAAACGGAAGTAACAACAGTGGCGACAAGCATCCTAAAGAAGGCGGACCAGAAGTCCTTATTTAGGAGATTCTGACGGGATTTTTTCTGCAGGATGAAGAGGAGAATGAAGATCTCAAGAACGGCGCCGATGGACTGAGCCCAACCCAGGCCGTCTGGNCCGAGGCCGATAATNCTAAAAACGACAGAGAGAACCATCGTAAAACCAACGGCGATAATACTGACGATAAATGGAGTTTTGGTGTCTTGTCTGGCATAAAAACCGCGTGAGGCGATGTGAAAAATGGACTGAGCAAAAATGGCAAGGACGAGAGAACCGAGAATACTGGCGATGACTGGCTGGCCGCCGTTTTTAACAAAGCTAACAACATAGCCGCGGGCGAAATAGGCGATAACGGAAACCGGAAGAGAGATCCAAACAATCATACGGAGAGCACGGCGGAAGACATCATCAAATTTAGTAGTGTCGCCACTATTAGTTTCTTCGGTAAGCTTTGGGAAGAATGCAGTTGAAATAGCGACGCCAATTAGGTTGACTGGCATCTGATGGAGACTGTTGGCCTGCTGAAAAGAACGTAGTGCACCCTTACCCATGCGTGAAGAGAGGTTGGTGGCGAGGATGGAATAAACATAGTCGATTCCCTGGTCGAGCGAACGGGCGGGAAGAAGTTTTAAGACGGTTTTGAAGCCAAGATTTTTCCAATAGATTTTGAATTGATAATCAAAACCGAGGCCAAAGAGACCGATGAGGCTGATAAAAATTTGTAGAACGGCGCCAAAAACCACACCAATGGCGACACCCATAATGCCACCTTCAAAAAGTTGGAGGCCAAAAATATTAATGCCATTTGTGAAGACCGTAATGCCGATAAGAATACCGACATTATAGAGAGCTGGAGCAAGGGAGTAGAAGACGAAACGACCGACGGCCTGCTGGATGGAGTTTAGAACGGTGGCGATACTAAAAAGAAATGGATTAATGGCGATAACGCGCATCATGTTGATGGCGAGAGTGGTACCGGATTCATCGAGACCTGGGCCGACGATATAGCGAACGAGTGGATCGGCGAAGATCATAATAAGAATACTGGAGATTAGGGTAACGATGGCCATGAGGTTGAGAATTGAAGAGCTGAGCTCCCAGGCGGATTTTTTATTACCAGCAACCAGACGTTGGTTGAAGACCGGAATAAAACTGACGGCGAGCGCCCCAGAGGTTAATACGAAGAACATGAAATCCGGAATGGTGAAGGCAGCGGTATAAGCGTCAATGCCGGTTGGATAAGTATCAAGATAGTATGAGTTCAAGAGGCGATCGCGGAAGATACCGAGCAGGGCCGAGATGAGGGTGCTGAAGCTTAATAATATTGCGGCATATTTCACACTTAGCTTACTATTAGCCATAGCCACGACTGATCGAAACTGAAACTTCTTCATTAATTATTATTATACATGATAAAGCATGAGCGGGGGGATTTTAAAATTGCGACGAATATTGTATAATATATGAGTGAGAATACAAAATCTTACTTTAGTTTATAAAATCGGGGATGAGATTCTAAAATCTGAGAATATGCAGCGCGAGAAACGCTTTATTCAGCATGCCAATGTTTCTACTTATGAACACTCTGTAAACGTGGCAAGAATGAGCCTTGTGGTTGCACAGATTTTGCGAGCTAAGGTTGACAAGGTATCCCTGATACGCGGCGCTTTACTACATGATTTTTTCTTATATGACTGGCATGACAAGACGGCAATGCCAAAAGCACATGCTTACTTACATCCGTTAATTGCTTATGACAATGCGAAAAAAGAATTTAAGCTGAACGCGATTGAAAAAAATATTATTCAGGCCCATATGTTCCCTATTAGTATTGTGATGCCAAAATATCGCGAGAGCTGGATTGTGGTGCTGGCCGACAAGGTTTGCGCAATACAAGAAGTCACCTCAAACCTGAAGGTGCGAGCTTCAGTATCAATTCTAAAGAGCGCGCAATTTTATCCCGTGATTATTTAATTTTTTAAGTCTTTTTAAATCTTTTTAATTCCACAAAAAATACCCCGATTGGGGTATTTTTATTGAAGTACGGGGAGTTTTTATGATTATTTTAGGAGCGGACTAGTTAATCATGAAGCTTGGCGCGATCCGGGAGAGTGGCACCATCAAAGATATCTTTTAGATCCTCTGCTTCAAGAGATTCTTTTTCGAGAAGCGCGTTCGCAACACGGTCGAGAACTTTGCGATTAGCCTGAAGAACTAATTCCGCACGCTTGGCAGCCTCGGTAGTGAATTCACCGATTTCCTCATCAATTAATTCAGCAGTTTTTTCCGAATATGGCTTACCAGTACTAATTGTATAATAGCCGGTCTCTTCAGCTGGGAAGACAAGATTCCTGGTTTTATTTCCCATACCTTCACGAGTGATCATCTCCTTGCTGAGCTCAGCTACATGCTTTAGGTCGGAAGAAGCGCCGGTAGTAACGTTGTCGGCTCCGAAAATGATTTTTTCTGCGATACGACCGCCCATGGCACGAGCCAAAACATCTTTAAGTTCATAAATACTCTTATAGCTGCGGTCTTCAGGAGGGAGGAACCAAGTGACGCCACCGGTGTGACCACGAGGAATAATCGTAATCTTATGGACAGGGTCAGAATCTGGAAGAACGTGGCCAACCACAGCGTGACCAGCTTCGTGATAGGCGGTAATTTTGCGTTCCTGTTCGTTCATAACTTTTGATTTGCGCTCAGGCCCGATCGCAACGCGCTCAAAAGCCTCGGTAACGTCAGCGCTAGTGATTTCCTTGTGGCCTTCCCTTGCAGCAGTAATAGCAGCTTCATTGGCAATATTGGCAAGGTCAGCACCAGAGGAGCCAGCAGTTTTGGCTGCAAGGGCCTCAAGGTCAACAGATTTTTCAGTTGGTTTATTTTTGAAATGGACCTTAAGAATTTCAAGACGATCTTTGCGTTCTGGAAGTGTGACGTCAACATGACGATCAAAACGACCTGGACGAAGGAGTGCCTTATCAAGCATATCAACACGGTTGGTAGCGGCGATAACAATTACGCCAGATTCATTATCAAAACCATCCATCTCGACGAGGATCTGATTGAGAGTCTGTTCGTCCTCACGACCTGCACCACCTCTAGCATCACGCTTATGTGCGACGGCGTCAATCTCATCGATAAAGATGATGCTTGGGGAATTCTTTTTTGCCTTACTAAAGAGGTCACGAACACGAGAAGCACCAACACCCACAAACATTTCAGCAAATTCAGAACCAGAAATACTAAAGAATGGAACATTAGCTTCGCCAGCAACTGCACGAGCCATCAAAGTTTTACCAGTACCTGGATCACCGGCGAGAAGTACGCCACGTGGGATTTTTGCGCCAAGTTTTTCATATTTTTTAGGGTTTTTCAAGAAATCAACAACTTCGGCAAGGTCCTGCTTTGCAGCTTCATTACCAGCAACATCGGTGAAGAGAACGCGTTTTTTGTCTGGGCCATATAGTTTTGCACGAGCCTTACCAAAACCCATATTTTCCTTATTCATGCTTTGAGCTTGACCTAGGAGTCGGCTAAAGAAGAAGATGGCGACAATAATCGGGACTGCGATGGTCAGGATACTAATGAAAAGTTCAGAATAATTGATTGGCTCGACGTAATTAATAACTGGGTAATGCTCTTGGCATTTTTTCAAATCTTCACCGGATTTATTGGCGCAGTGGTTGATGAGTCCTTGTTCATAGAGAGTGCCGGATGCATCTTTTCTGGAAACCTCGGTTGGAATGTCTTTATCTTTGAGGGTAATCTCAAGTTCACTACCAGAGACGGTGATTTTCTTAATGTTGCCGTTTTCATCATTGGCGCGAGCGATAACATCAGAAAGTGGAACTTCCTTAATCTTCAAATTGTGAGAGCTAAAAAGATTTAGACAGTAGACGATAAAAAGAATGGAAAGGATTGTAAAGATAACTGAGCGGATGGTGTTTGACTTGGTACTTTTGCCCGAGCTGGTTTTTGATTTATTCCCTGTAGAATTTTGCGTGTTCATTAAACTCCTTAAAATTGGTCTTGAAATAGAAATTACTATATCTTACAGTGCTCCAAGGATGACTTATGTAGCTATTAGTTCTGATTGCAGAGACTGTTAGTTTGGACTGCGCTTGGAGCTGACAAGTACAGATATAATTATATTAACATATCATTGCATTTTTGGGGTATGTGTGGTAAATTTAACAGTAGCGGGGCGTGGCACAGTTGGTAGCGCGCGGCGTTTGGGACGCTGAGGTCGCAAGTTCGAGTCTTGTCGCCCCGACCATTTTTAAAAAAGACCACTTGGTGGTCGTTTTTTATGTTAACTATAATTTGCGAACTTGCGGAACGTCCCAAGGGGTAAACGCAAGTTCGAGTCTTGTCACCCCGACCAATCAAGGAGGAGAAATAAAGAAAAGTATGCTTTTCTTTATTGAACCGACGCAGATTGGAATGTTTTTTACAAAAGCAGAAAAACATACCATTTTTTAAAAAAAGACCACTTGGTGGTCGTTTTTTATGTTAACTATAATTTGCGAACTTGCGGAACGTCCCAAGGGGTGGATTTATTTTATAGATGTTTTAGAATAGATTTATAGATAGCGAGTCATAGAATGAATTTAGTAGAGAATATTCAATACAATATTGATAAGGCCATGATGGAGGATGGTGAATTTTATACAGCCGTGGTGACCTATTTGAATGGGACCAGAGATGACCGGTCAGCGCAAACAGTTTTGTGGGAACTAAGTCACTCCAGAGAAGTTGGGATATTTTTTGTAGGGCTTGATTTCTCAGAGTTTAAATATGCGCTGGATAAAATGAAGATACCGGGTGGCGGGCATGAGAAATAAATCTGGCCATGAAAAATAGATCTTTGATATCCTGCTAACTATTTAATTTCTATAATCGCAAGAGTTTCTTGAGTTTTAAATTTTGCAACTTTTGCTGCGTGTGATTTTAACCATTCATCAGTGGCGCGAGCGGAGCCTGGGAGTTCTGGGTTATTATAATCATGAACAATAATGATACTACCTGGCTGCATTTTTGATTCGACGAGGGTGAGGCTAGTTTTGATTGAGGTATAGAGATCACCATCGAGAAAGGCGAAGCTAATTTTGTCTGGTAGATCAGTTTCTGGGTCTAGTTCTTCAAAGAAAGCTTTCTTAATTTTTGGTAGAGGAAGGTTTTGACGCTTAAACTTTTCGATAACCTCGCGCTTTGTAACAAAAAGTTCGCCAGATTTAAATTGATCACCGGCAGCCGAACTATCTTCCCTGGACTTTTCTGGAAGCCCCGCAAATGAATCATAGAGCCAGAGATTTTTGCTTAAGCCTCCTGAAAACTTGGTGAAATTTTGTAATGCTCGCTGGAAAACAATTGAAGTATCTCCTCTATAACAGCCTAATTCAACTACATCGCCAGGGGTGTTTGCAGATAAACTCTGATTGAGGAGGCTTAAGAGGATTTCTGTTTCTTTTACAGAAACTTGTGAAACTTCATCCGATTTCTGTGGGGCATTTTTTGACATTTTTATTTCTTTCTCAGGAAGATGGCCGTAATAACACCAGCGACGGTGGCAGAGATTATATCACCCATGGTATCGTCGATACCTGGAGCATTTAACTCCTGCATGTGGCCACCACAGAGTTTATCATAAGTAAATTCAAAGCATTCCCACGTTGCGGCAGTGAAGGCGACAAAACAAATAATGAAGAGAAAGGCGAAGCCGGTGTGATAGACCTTTCGTTTAATGGTAGATTTCCCAGAGGAGCCAGTTTTTGCCTCTAAGGTTTTTCCGGAGTAATCGGTAGCTTCTTTTCCGTCATAGAAATTATCTAGAATTTCTTTCGCGCCAAAGGCAGCCACCACGCCACTAAGAGTGTGGACAATTTTATCATAACTTGGGGAGCCCATAATAATGATGGTCTTATACCAATCCAAATCAATGCCTAGTACCATAGCAATGACGAGGAATAGTCCATAGATGATCTGTAATCTTGTGGTAGTAGCAAAGCCTAGTTTTTTTAGCAGTTCTGGCGCATATGGCAGAATAATAGTAACTAGGTAGCTTGGGAATTTGTGCCAGGTGACTGGATCAATAAAATGAAGGACACTTAGGAGAATACCACTAAGACTAATGAGAAGCTTGAGTAGCCAGTTGATGCGTTCGTATTTTGTGAGATTAAAAAATCTTTTGAAAATTTTGTTCATAGATAATACCTTAAATCAATTAGATTAAATATATCATATTAGAGTTTTTATATCTGTATTATACCGCTACTTGAATCAAACAAAAATACCCCTTGCGGGGTATTTTTTTAAATTAGCATTTTAAGCTGTTTTAATTCCGGGGATGATCTGATTACTTATCAACCACTTCGCCTTCAACTGGTTCACCATCTGATGGATTCTTGGAAGCATCAGCCTCCGCTGATTTGTCGTTTGAAGCAGACTGATAAAGTTTTGCGCCGATTGGCATGACTTTGTTAGAAAGTTCCTTAGCGGCTGCTTCAAATTTTTCGGTATCCGCAGAGGTGTCCTTAAGGACCTCCTTAGCTTCCTCAACAGCCTTCTTGATGGTTTCCTTATCTTCGTCTGAGATCTTATCCTTGTATTCTTCAGGCATTTTTTCAGTCTGGTAGATTGTTTGCTCAAGTTTATTCTTGGCATCAATAGCTTCGCGCTTCTTCTTATCTTCGTCAGCGTGGAGTTCAGCATCTTTCTGAGCTTTTTCAATATCCTCTTTCGACATGTTGCCAGAGTTCTGAATAGTGATACTCTGTTCCTTGCCGGTACCTTTATCGCGAGCGGTAACGTTAAGAATACCGTTAGCATCAATATTAAAGGTTACTTCGATTTGTGGGACGCCACGTGGAGCTGGAGCGATACCATCAAGAATGAAACGACCAAGTGATTTATTGTCAGCGGCCATCTCGCGTTCACCTTGGAGGACGTGAATCTCAACCTGTGGCTGGTTATCAGCAGCAGTTGAGAAGGTCTCTGATTTTGAAGTTGGAATAGTAGTGTTGCGCTCGATAAGCTTAGTTGAGACACCACCCATAGTTTCGATACCTAGAGAGAGTGGGGTAACATCAAGGAGAAGAACATCCTTAACATCACCTTGCAAGACACCACCTTGAATAGCCGCACCAACAGCAACAACTTCATCTGGGTTCACGCCTTGCATTGGTTCCTTACCAAAGATACTCTTGACCTTCTCTACAACAGCTGGCATACGGGTCATACCACCAACCATCACGACTTCGTTAATATCTGAAGTTTGAAGCTTTGCATCTTTGAGGGCCTTCTCAACTGGTCCAGCAAGACGGTCTAGGAGCGGTGCAACCAACTCTTCCATCTTGGAGCGAGTGAGAGTATATTCAAAATGTTTTGGACCGTCAGCATCAGCGGAAAGGAATGGGAGGTTAATTTCAGTTTCTTTGGCTGATGACAACTCTTTCTTAGCTTTCTCAGCCTCATCCTTCACGCGCTGCATAGCGGCTGCATCGTTTTTAATATCGATACCGGACTCATCCTTGAAGCGATCACAGAGGAAGTTAACGATAATATTATCGAAGTCTTCACCACCAAGGTGGGTATCACCATTGGTTGAAAGTACCTCAAAGACACCGTCACCCAATTCAAGAATGGAGACATCGAAAGTACCACCACCAAGGTCGAAGACTGCGATTTTCTCTTCGTTTTTCTTCTCAAGACCGTAGGCCAAGGCAGCTGCAGTAGGCTCATTAATAATACGCTTTACTTCAAGGCCGGCAATTTTACCTGCATCTTTGGTTGCTTGGCGCTGGGAATCGTCAAAGTAGGCTGGGACGGTAATGATAGCTTCGGTAACTTTTTCACCCAAGAAGGCCTCAGCATCAGCTTTGATTTTAGAAAGAATCATAGCGGAGACTTCTTCTGGGGTATAAGTTTTGCCATCCATCTCAACAGCAACACCGTCACCTTTTTTAACAATCTTGTATGGCATGATATCGAGGTCGCGTTGAACTTCTTTGTCTTCGAACTTACGACCGATAAGACGCTTAATACCGTAAATTGTGTTTTTTGGGTTAGTGACACGCTGACGTTGAGCGACTTTCCCCACTAAACGTTCGCCTTTTTTAGTGACTGCTACTACTGATGGAGTAGTACGATCACCTTCAGCATTTGTAATAACTTCTGGTTTTCCAGCGACCATGTACGCGAACGCAGAGTTCGTAGTACCAAGGTCAATTCCAATAATTTTACTCATTAAATACTCCTTTTAAATTATTTAGCACTCTTCATGTTTTATTGCTAAGTTAATAAGAGTATAGTCCATTAGCACTCTCATGTCAAGACTGCTAATTAAGATTTTTGGAGATTTTTAACAGAGGTAAATGCTATTTATGGAGAAAAATCTTACGAATTATTACAAAGATTTCGTCCTTAAATTGGAAGATGGCAATACCCAAACCTATAGCGGCAGAGCCAGCGACCGCGGTGGTACCATTAAATTCCTTTTTTGGTTGTTCTTTTGCGTCTCCAGTCTTTGGAACCTCAACAGGGTTACCAGCACCAGTATTTTGATGACTCTTGCGACAACGGTTAGTTTCTGGGTGGCGCTCGTAGCCTTCTTTGCATGGCTTTTTCTCTTGTGCTTGCTCAACTTTTTTACAGCGATTAGTTTCTGGGTTTAGAGTTTTGCCTTCCGCGCAAGCCTTTGGAGTTACCGGACCTACAACCTTATGACAGCGGCCAGTTTCAGGATTTCGTGTTTGACCAGACTTGCATGGTTTCTTTTCATTAGGTTCCGCCTTTTTATTACAACGGCCAGTAATCTTATTCATGAAGTAGCCATCCTTGCAGGTTTTTGGAGTTTTCACGATTTCCTTATTNCAACGATTAGTGACTTTATTAAGGAAATATCCGGGCAAGCAAGTTTTTGGCTCCTTAGTTTTATCTGCTGTGTTTTCTTCTGGTTTTACATCATGATGGTCCTGGGCCTGATTCTTTGTGTCAGGCTTCTTGGTTTTGGATTTTTCCGAGCTAGGTTTTTTAGGTGTTGGATTTTTAGGTACAGGATTTTTATTACAGCGGTTAGTTTTGACATTGAGAAAATATCCCTTGGGGCAGGTTTTTGGAGTTTGATCAGGAAATTTCCTACACCGCTTCGTTTCAGGGTTAAGATAATGACCTTTTGGACAAGTTTTTTCTTCTTGAACAATGTTTTTACCTCTAGCATCAGAAGGCGGCTGCAGAGCAGAAACTGGCCGCATCACTGGTTGAAAGAGGAGACTAGCATAAAGAAAGAAGACATATGTAAGATACCTAAACTTCAGTTTTTTACTTTTTGGTTGAGTTTTTGGTGATTTTGGGAATTTACCGTCTAAATTTTCACAATCAGAAGAAGACTGTTTATTAAGATGGTTTTTGATTTTTCTGATACTGACTGGCAGTGCTCGCATAGTATGACCTCATTTAATTTCTAATGAGGCCAATGTACCCTTCTGATAAAATATTAGCAAGCATGAGAGTTTTGGTTTTATGTACTACAGAGAAAGAACCTGGTTTTTAAAAAATAACATAAGCAAGATATAATCTAGCATAAGCAAGATATGATATAATTTAGCTATGGAAGGTCTTACTATTTTCTCTGCAGTTGGAGTGATTATTTTAGCAGCATTGGCGCACGCTTCGTTACAGATGAATCTAGGGTCACTACTACTGCTTTATCACGAGAGTCTCGGGAAACATATTAAGAAAAGAACTAAGTTTTTGGTAACAAATTATATCTCTGGCGTGACGTTTTTAATTATTACAAGCCTGGCAGCAACCGCCTATTTTATCCATTTGTTCTTTGGGGCTAATCTATCTGTAATCTGCTTAACAATTTTAACCTCGCTATTAGTTGCCTTAACGATCTGTATTTGGTTATTCTATTATCGAAGTGGCCGATCAACAGAATTATGGCTACCAAAACCAATTGCTAATTATATCGCAAGGCGCGCAAAGCAAACGGATAGTAACATTGAGGCCTTTGCTTTGGGGCTGCTCGCGAGCTTTGCGGAAACACCTTTTGTAGTAGTGTTGATACTAGTAAGTGCAGATAGCTTATTGAAATTACCTTTACTGCTGCAGATAGGGATGTTTTTAGGCTATATATTTATTGCCATTTTACCTTTAGTAATTCTTCGAGTTGCAGTAAGGCATGGTAAGACGGTAGTTGAAATTCAGAAATGGCGCCTGAAGAATAAAAACTTCCTCAAGATTCTTTCTGGTACTCTGTTTATTACACTGGCGATTTTTCTAATTGCTTTTAGGATTATACAAAAATGAGACGAGTCAAGAGTCCGAAGCAAATTGAGTTTTCAGAGGAGCAGTTGCGCGAAGATTTACGCAGAGAGGCCAGAGTTCTTAATATTCATCAGGGCGCAGCAGATTTAATTGCCGGAGAGGTGGCCATAAAATTAGAGAAATGGTTAGAAGATAAGCCAACGATTACGCAATCTGATTTAGATCGAAGAATTGTGATGGAAGTAAAAAAATATAACAAGGACCTAGCCTTTATTTTAGGGGAGAGGAATAAGCTAATATGAGAAAATATGACTATGATTTAATTGTGATTGGCGGCGGTGCGGCTGGTGTGGCGGGAGCCTTGATGGCGGCTTCACAAAAAAAGAAAGTTGCAATTATTGAGCGTGATTTGATTGGTGGACAAAATACGATTATTAGTTATACACAACAAGTGGCATCGAGGATATCTCAGCTGCTATTTCGAGCCCGTGAGGGGGCTAGCTTTGGACTAAATTCAGACCATTTAAAGATCAACTTACCATCAATGTATTCTGAAATTCAGTCTAAAGCTGAGACTTACATCGAGTTGAAACGTGCCGAGTTGGAGGAGGCAAAGGTTGAGATTATTCGAAGTAATGCAAGGTTTATCTCTCCAATTGAGGTAGCTATTGAGAATGGAACTATAACTTCACGTAAGTTTTTAATTGCAACTGGAACCAGCTTAAACACAGGTGAGATTACTGGTCTTGATGAAGTTGGGTTTTTGACACCTGGCGAAATTTATCTAGGTTTACCAAGGATTCCGAAGGTTGTGCTGGTGGTGGGGGCTGGCCAGAGTGGTATTGAAACAGCAGAGTTCTTAGCGAACATGGGAAGCTCGGTGATTTTGGTTGAGATGACAGAAAGAATTCTACCGAAGGAAGACCCTGAAGTAGCTAAGATTATCGAAGCAAAACTGGGAAAGAAGAAAAAGATTAAGATTTTAACAGAAACTAAGGTATTGGCACTTGAAAATGATGGGGTACAGACATTACCAACCGGACGAAAGACTAAGGTCGTGAAGGCGATTCTCTCTCGTGGTGAACAGCGAAAGTCTGTACGAGTTGAGTGTGTTGTTTTGGCGACTGGACAGAAACCAGAGACCGAGCTTGGTCTTGAGAATGCGAATGTTAAATTCGATAAGTCCGGTATTGTTGTTTCAAATCAGATGCAGACTTCAAATAAAAATATCTTTGCAGCAGGCGGAGTAGCCTCTGTAAAAGAAGGTAAGAAAATTAGCGATAATCCGTTTAGCTCCTATGAAAAAGATAGTTATGAAGGGGCGATCGCTGCATCCGTGGCATTTAATGGACGTAGTAAGACCGTGGTTGAAAATAATGGTTTTGTACGGATGACTAATATTTATCCGAAAGTTGCCAGTGTTGGGATGACGGAGGATCAGTGTATTTTGGCGGGGGTAAAATACACGGCAGCAATATCAGGATTAACACAAAAAACTGCAATCTGGAGCCCAAATGCGGAGGATGGATTTGTAAAAATTCTCTGTAACCGTGAAAAGAAAATTCTTGGTGCGACAATAGTGGCACCGGATGCCGATATTTTAATGCAGGAGATTAGTCTGGCGATGAGAAATAAATTGTCAGTGGTAGATATTGCCGCCGCACCACATGTGGGGATGAGCCTCTCTGAGGCAATAAGGGTAACGGCAAGAAAATTATTCTAAGGGTTGACAGTTTTTTGTTGGGTGTCTATAATAGTCATAGACGTCGCGGGGTAGAGCAGCCTGGTAGCTCGTTTGGCTCATAACCAAAAGGTCGTTGGTTCAAATCCAACCCCCGCCACCAAATTAAAGGTTATAGATGATATAGGANAACACAANNGTGTTCCTTTTTTATTTTCTATAGTCTGTTTTTATATATAGCAAACATGCCTTTTGACTAGTCGGCATGATCAATGCTAATAGATACGTTTGGGAAGA
>JAEHON010000026.1:0-22102 GCA_016112465.1 Candidatus Saccharimonadota bacterium
TCGANCACTNNTNTAGCAACAAAGACTTCGGCTTCACCGTTGTCAAGATTTAGCACGGCACGGACATTCATATCTTTATCACCATTTTCCTTGCGCCAGGCAGCGGCAATGGCAGTTTCAATAATATTGAGGACGGACTCTTCTGGAAGTCCTTTTTCCTCAGCGATCACCTTAACCATTGAGGACATTTGTTTTAGGTCTAAACCTTCCATATTTCCTTTCTATGAAATTTTATATTTGAACTAAAGCTTGAGTTGAGTCTAAAATATCCGACCTTTCGGCCGGATGATTCAAGTATCAAGTATGTTTATATTATAGCAAGCCATAAATAAAATAGCAACAGCCTTATGGGAAAAGTCTGTGATATAATAGTTACAAATAAGCTTATACAATATGTCCGAGATTAATTTAGAAAACGAAAAACCGCGCAAAATTAAACCTGAGAACGTGATTTTGGCGCTTGATATTGGTACGGAGTTTGTGAAGGCAGTGATTGCTGAGCGAACCGAGGACGATAATCTGATTGTGATCGGAGTTGGTAAAGAACATCAGAATATGGGCAATATGTATGCTGGTGCGATTGCTGATATTCCGGCCGTAGTGTCGACTTGTGAGAAGGCGCTTTCTAATGCTGAGGGGATGGCTGGCGTGATTTCGAAGACTTGCGTAGTGGGGATTGCTGGCGAACTAATTAAAGGCAATACGCGAACTGTGAGGTATCGTCGCAAGGATAGTAATAAGCCAATTTCTGACCAAGAAATGCAGCTGATTATTCAGCGGGTACAAGATAAGGCTGGCGAGCAGGCTAAGCAAGAAATTGCACTTGAGACCGATAACCCTGAAGTTGAGGTGCGCCTAATTAATTCTGCGATTGTTTCCCTGTCGATTGATGGATATAAAGTGTCGAATCCGATTGGATTCAAGGGATCAGATTTGATGATCCAGTTTTATACGGCTTTTGCACCACTTGTGCATATTTCAGCGATTGAAAAGGTTTGTGCAGAGTTAAATCTTGATCTATTAGCGGTGGCAGTAGAGCCTTTTGCGGTTTGTCGCGCTTGTCTTGGAAATGAACTCGAGTCGAATTTTTCTGCAATTGTGATGGATATTGGTGGTGGGACGACTGATATTGCAGTAGTTGATGATGGTGGTGTCGAAGGAACAAAGATGTTTGGAATTGGCGGGCGTAGTTTTACCCACCAGATTGCGACACGCACTGGACTAGATTATGACACTGCCGAAGCTGTAAAACTACAGCTTGGTGGGGTATCACTGGACCAGTTGACTCTGAAACACAAGGAGGAAACAGTAGCAGAGGCTGAGAAGAAAAATGAAATCCAGCAAATTTTAGCGACACCTGAGCGCGCCAAGAAAATCAATACGGCGATTTCTGATAATGTTGAGGTCTGGCTAGGTGGAGTTGCGGTAGCTCTCGAGGATTTTCCACTAGTGGAAGCCCTTCCTACCAGAATTCTACTTTGCGGAGGTGGTGCAGGCTTAGCTTCATTACAGGAGTCACTAGCTACCTCTGATTGGTACACAGATCTACCTTTTTCTCGTCGCCCACTTGTGCATCTACTCGACGATGTTGACATCCCAGGTATCGAGAATGCAACCACTGAAGATCTTGATTATTCTTTTATTACCGCATTTGGTTTACTTCGCGTTGCAATCGATACGCTTGCGGGCACCGATGAGCCAGCTGGGTTGCGCGCTAAGCTAGCAAAGTTATTACAGAACTAATTAATACAGAATTAATTATGACAGATTTAATATTATAGGTTAATTTATTTTGCGGTTATATTTTATAAGCATCTTAACTCGCAATAATATACATAGACAACAGAAAACCACCCGTTAGGGTGGTTATTCCGTATAATTTGGCACCTTGCTACCTTCCCGCTGTTGCAGTATTCTCGCCGCTGCTGAGCTTGACTTCTGTGTTCGGAATGGGAACAGGTATTTCCTCAGTGCTATGGGCACCAATTTCGCTTATTGAAATATTCAATGTGCGCTGATTGATGTCCATTAGGTGTGATGAATTAATAAACTTGCGGTGTTCTGATCGAGCACCGATTACTAGTTAAGTCTATCAAACTATCTGCGTCTATTTTAAATAAACCCTGATAGTTTGAACATAAAAAGGCGATGGATCTATTAGTACGCTTCGACTCCATACCTTGCGGTACTTCCATCTTGCGCCTATCAACCAGATCTTCTCTCTGGGATCTCATAGGGAATTCTAATCTTGGAGTGGGCTTCGCGCTTAATATGCTTTCAGCGCTTATCTCTTCCGAACATAGCTACTCGGCGATGCAACAGGTGGTCACAACCGATACACTAGAGATTCGTCCGCCCCGGTCCTCTCGTACTAAGGGTAGATCTCCTCAAAATTCCTAACGATCATGCCGGATATAAACCGAACTGTCTCACGACGTTCTGAACCCAGCTCGCGTACCACTTTAACCGGCGAACAGCCGGACCCTTGGAAGGTGCTCCCCCTCCAGGATGTGATGAGCCGACATCGAGGTGCCAAACCGCGCCGTCTATGTGAACTATTGGGCGCGATCAGCCTGTTATCCCCAGGGTAACTTTTATCCGTGTGCGCTGTCTTTCCCACGTAAATTGAACCGAAGTTCTGTACAGCGGGTCATTTGCTCCCACTTTCGTGTCTGATTGGGTTGTGGCCCTCACAGTCAAGCTGGCTTTTGCGCATACACTATCACTACGATTTCCATCCGTAGTTAGCCAACCTTTGAACGCCTCCGCTACTCTTTAGGAGGCAACCGCCCCAGTTAAACTACCCGCCATGCACGGTCCTTTTGGCCGATCAGGTCAAAAGTGAGATTACTAAAACATTCAGGGTGGTATTTCACATTTCGACTCCACAAATACTAGCGTATCTGCTTCAAAGTCTTCCACCTATTCTACACAAAATGTCCCAATAATCAATGCAAAGTTGTAGTAAAGCTCCATGGGGTCTTCTCGTCCTGGCATGATCAGACGGCATCTTTACCGCCAATGCACGTTCACCGTGGCCTTCGCCGAGACAGTGCCCACATGATTACTCCATTCGTGCGGGTCTGAACTTACCAGACAAGGAATTTCGCTACCTTAGGACGATCATAGTTATCGCCGCCGTTCATCGGGGCTTCAGTTTGAACCGTAAAGCTCTCCCCTTAACCTTCCGACACCGGGCAGGAGTCAGCCCCTATACATCCGCTTTCGCGTTAGCAGAGACCTATGTTTTTGGTAAACAGTTCCGTGGGCTCTTTAGCTGCGGCCCTCTCATCAAAATGACGATTAGACTACTAGAAAAGACACGAATTTGCTAAAACAAATCCTGATTTGTGTTCTGTCTCAACGAAAAATTCAGTATTAAGGTAAATGTTTTAATTACATTTTTTCGACACGCTCAAGGGCGCTCGCCCGTGCTTATGGTCTCAAAAATGTAATTTTAAATAACCAAACATTATAAGCTGAATCTTCTGCTGAGTTTCTAGCAAATCCTCATCTTAATGAGAGGGCAGTCCTTATTCCGAAGTTACGGACGCTTTTTTGCCGAGTTCCTTAGCGAAGGTTCTCACGTAGGTCTTGGTCTACTCGACCCGAGCACCGGTGTTGGTTTGCGGTACGGTAGGCAGCAGCATAAGTGAACCAGCTTTTCTAGCCAGTGCTTCACCCGGAATTAATAATCCGAAGATTACCTTTCACTCACCTCTAGTTCCCTAGAGACTTGGACGGATAAACCATTAATCCGCTCCGGTCATTCACCGTGAACTGTTCACAACTACTACCTGTACAGGAATATTAACCTGTTGTCCATCGCCTACGCTGATACGCCTCGGCTTAGGACCGACTAACCCAGGGACAATTACTGTGGCCCTGGAAACCTTGCTCTTACGACCGACAGGATTCTCACCTGTCTTAAGGTTACTGATTCCAGCATTCTCACTTGATAACGCTCCACCAGACTTTACAATCTGACTTCACTGCGATATCAACGCTCCTCTACCACTCCTGCATAAGCAGAAGTCCATGTCTTCGGTTTAACACTTTAGCCCCGTTACATTTTCCACGCAAAATCTCTTGACTAGTGAGCTGTTACGCACTCTTTAAATGAATGGCTGCTTCTAAGCCAACATCCTAGCTGTTTAAGAAATTTCACTTTGTTTCCCACTTAGTGTTAATTAGGGACCTTAGACGATGATCTGGGCTGTTTCCCTTTTGAGCGACGAGCTTAGCCCCGCCGTTCTGACTGCTGTGGTTACACCACCAGTATTCGTAGTTTGATAAGGGTGGGTACCGTTGCCGGCCCCGAACCTTTTCAGAGCTCTACCCCTGATGATTACTAACACAACGCTAGCCCTAAAGCTATTTCGAGGAGAACCAGCTATCTCCGAGTTCGATTGGCATTTCACCGCTAACCACATGTCATCCAAGCACTTTACTGCGTGCCCTGGTTCGGTCCTCCACTGCGTGTTACCGCAGCTTCAACCTGCACATGGTTAGGTCACCCGGTTTCGGGTCTAATACTGCCGACTGTTCGCCCTGTTAAGGCTCGCTTTCACTGTGGCTCCATCATTTGACTTAGCCTCGCCGACAACATTAACTCGCTGGATCGTTCTACAAAAAGCACGCCGTCACAGCCGAAGCTGCTCCGACACCTTGTAGGCACTAAGTTTCAGGTTCTATTTCACTCCCCTCCCGGGGTTCTTTTCACCTTTCCATCACTGTACTAGTTCGCTATCGATCAATCAATATATTTAGCCTTGGCAGGTGGTCCTGCCGGATTCAAACAGGGTTTCTCGTGCCCCGTCCTACTTGAAAAAAGATATATAATGCCTAAGACCATTTCGCGTACAGGACTCTCACCTTCTTTGGTGTGCCATTCAAACACTTCTGCTATGATCTAAAGGATTTTATCATTATCCACTCATTTAACGATGTTGGTTTTTATGTATAACTGTCGAATCGTCGCCTACTCACTTTTTCGGACACACTCAAGGGCGTTTGCCCAAGCTGATAGTCCTTATAAGTGAGTAGGCTTCGATTTTATTCAACTGCTATACATAAAAATTATCTAATTTCTCAACCCCTTTCATAACTCTGGCCGTTAAACCGTATGGTTATGTTAAGGTTTGGGCTGTTCCAATTTCGCTCGCCACTACTTTCGGAATCATTGTTTATTCTCTTTTCCTCAACCTACTAAGATGATTCAGTTCGGCTGGTTCCCGTCTAATTACTCTATGTGTTCAAGTAATTGCAATACGACATGACTCGTATTAGGTTGCCCCATTCGGAGATTCCTGGATCAAAGCTTGCTCTCAGCTCCCCAAGACTTATCGCAGAGTTCTACGTCCTTCATCGGTATTGATTGTCAAGGCATCCACTATTAGTGCCCTTATTTACCTTTTTATGCATTGACTTAACTAGTAATCGAAGTTCAATTACTAATTCTGTATCTATCTTCCTAAACCCGAGAAGGGATTTATTTGGATAAATACGATGCAAGTCTATTTTATCTTCATCGTTGTCCAAATTGTTAATTGAAACTCTGCAATGAACGGATTATCGATTCGATAACCCTTAGAAATCTTCGCTTGGATTTTTCCAAGGAGATTACCTCGCAGTTTTCTCTTCATGGCAGTGGTCAACTTGTTGACTTGCTGAACTTGTTTAGTATTGTAGTACAGCTTTTGAAAGTTTGCAAGGGTTTTTTGAAAGATTTTTTAAGATTTTTTAATTTTCTTCAAATTTCTCAGATTTTTCGCCTTTTCCTTGACCGATTTTTTAATATTCACTCCTGTTAGTCGTGATTTTCAATGTTTTTTACGATTGCTGGCATTATTTACGTATTATCTATGCATCATTTATGCGTTATTTATATATATTTTTTGTACTTTATACGCCCGATTTTAAGGATATTTAAAATCCTATAATATATATGATTTTAATTGCAGATATATATGAATTCAGTTACAGAATTTCAGACAATTTACTATATACATTACTAGATTCTCGCTCTTTCCATTTCAAGGTTAGATCGATACCAAATTCAGCTATTTTGATCGCGCGCGCCACGGCTGGATCATTTTCTATTCGCTTACAGAATGCCTTAAATTCTCTGGCCTCATCTTCAGTGGATATTCTAGCTCCAACAACACGTATATAGTCGTCGATAGATTTACCATCAGTGATTTCCTTAATGTAGTCCCAGTGGCCATAGAACCAGTTTAAGGCTGCCCGCTTGGACCAGAAATTAGATAGGAGGCTAGCCAGGAGAGATACATGATCTTGCAAGCGCACAATATCCTGCTTTTCAAGTAATGCAACGAGCTGTTCGATGTGCTTTTGCTCACGGCTATCTGTGATCGTGTCAAGAATAATGGATTTATAATTTGGGTTAGACTCAGTTTGATATCGCGCGAGGAGCTCAGAAAAACCCTCTTCTCTGCTAAATCTAAACTTGGCATTCACAATTACATCGACAAGTTCTGGTGAGACCATTGAAAAATCTTGTTTTATACCAATCTTCTGATCATAAAGGTCAGCCAGCTGCCTTATGATTTCTGAATTATCTGCATAGATAGCAAAGTTCAAGATGAGAGGACGAAGTTTAAGATCATCAGTCGTATCATTTTCTGCTGGAGAAAGTCCCAGCCTTTGGAGATTATTTTCCGCCAACTGCATTACGTATTGCTGAAATTTGGCATAGTATGGAGAATCTGGAGGGAAGAAAATTTTAAGATTCGCAATCAAAGTCACCACTAGTTGCCAGATCGATTCTAGTTTCTCATTCTTAAATTCAGGAAGAAGATCGAGAATACTACTAGTATTAATATATGGAGTACGCATCATAAGGCTGCGATCGATCAGAAGTCGGAGCTTTTGTTCGAAGCTGAGATTCTTGAAATTAGCGATTTTTGACTTGAATTCTGCATCGGAAAGCTGGATTAAGTAATGACCAGACATATCGTCGGTGATTTTTGGTAAAAGCCAAGTAGTTTCATCGGTTGAACCATCTGCTAGGAAGCGTTGTTGTTTTTTACCATTAATCATTGGGAAACCTGGTTGCAAAATCCAGGAATCCATCATCTTTTTTACGTCAAAGTCAGCATATTTTTGTAAGCAAGCCCAGAGATCGTCACCGGTGGTATTCTGATATTGATATTTTTTAAAATAGTCCTTTAAGCCCTTAAAGAATTGCTCCTCAGGCATTAGGCGCATCAACATAAATATTAGATGTGAGCCCTTTGCGTAAACAATGGCTCCATCAAAAAGCGTATCAATCTCAGCGGGATCAGAAACTGGCTGCTGAACTGCCTGAACGTTTTTCAAGGAATCGCGTCGTAGGGCATAGAGACAGTCTTCCGTAAAATAATCCTGCCAAATTTGCCAATCCGGACGGAGGTGATCAACTGCATAAAATTGCATCATATTGGCAAAACTTTCGTTAAGCCAAAGATTATCCCACCATTTCATGGTCACGAGATTACCAAACCACTGGTGCGAGAGTTCATGAGTGACAACCGTGGCGATATATTCTTTGGTGGTTTTTGGAGTATTCTCATCCGCAAGAAGACAAGATTCACGATAGGTAACAAGACCCCAGTTTTCCATAGCACCAGCATCAAAATCCGGGATAGCAACCTGGTCTAGTTTTGGTAGAGGATATGGGAAACTGAAGAGTTGATCATAAAAATCAAGAGACTCCATAGCGATCTGATTGGAGAATTCGAGGCGCTCTTTTGGTTGATTGAGTGCCGCATAGGTTGTTACTTCAATGCCGTGCTGATTTTTTCCAGAAACTTTGTTAAATTTACCGATACAAATAGCCAAAAGATAAGTTGACATCTTTGGCGTGGTCTTGAAGGTAACGATTTTACGCGAAACCTCTGTATTAAGATTTAAAGCATTTGCATCATCTTTAGGGTTAAGGTCCGCATTAACAGAGGTATAAGTCAAGACTCGTTCTGTATCTACTGACATATTGCTAAGGATCGTATCTTCGACGTCAGTATCAATGACCTTAACATCAAAAGTGGCCTTAGCTTCTGGTTCATCGATACATGGAAACATCATTCTAGCGTAATGTGACTCGAACTGAGTGGAAACAATCCGCTCCTCTTTTCCTTGATACTGATAAGTCGAGAGGTACATGCCGATCATGCTATGGCTGAGCTTGAAGCTATAGCGAATATCTATGGAGATTTGGCTAGGATTATCTATGGTGATTTGGCTAGGATTATCTATGGGGATTTGGCTAGGATTTGCNTTTTTGGAATTATTCTCCTCGGGAACGGTAGAATCCGAAACAGACTTTTTGGAACTTCTTGTAGTTAGGATTTTCTCCGAATCAAGTAGAAGTAATTGGTTTTCCTGATCGAGGTGGAAACCGACTGGCTGGTCGTTAATTGTAATTTTCGCTATTTTTAATTCCCTGGCATGCAATTTGAGGGTTGATTTAACCGCCTGTCCTTTTATAACTACATGCCCTTGTACTTCTTCAGTTTGTTTATTAACACGTAGTTCAAGTTGATAATTTTCAGGAATGAGATATTCAATTAATCGTTCCATATGCCTCCACTTCAGTTTTAATTATTTATTCTAAGACAGCCTTGATGCGGCGAATGCCCGCGGCGGAAGATTCTTCTTTCTTGATTTTGAATTTGCCGAGCAAACCGGTATGTTCAACGTGTGGGCCGCCACAGATTTCACGCGAGACTGGCTGATTGAAATCGCCAATTGTATAGACTTTGACTTTTTCTGGATATTTTTCCCAGAACTGACCATGGGCTTTTAGGGTATTTTTTGCGTATTCCTTATCATATTCAGCGAATACCACTGGATGATCTTCCGTAATCCAGAGATTGACCTGATCTTCAAGTGCTTTAATCTCCCCTGGGGTTAGTTTTCGGTCAAGATTAAAATCAAAACGCAGACGTTCAGAGGTGATATTGGAGCCAGACTGACCAATATTTTTATCGATAAGTTTCTGCAAGGCGGCAAGGAGTAGATGCGTTGCGGTGTGATATTTGGTAGACATTTCACTATGATCCTCGAGGCCGCCTTTAAACATACCTTCGGAAGCCGTCTTAGAGCGTGCACGCTGCTCAGCAAGGCACTGCTCGAATTCTGCCTGCCAGTTCTCGCTAAGTTGAATATTTTCTCGCTGGGCTTCCTCTACGGATAACTCAAGTGGAAAACCATAGGTATCCTGCAACGTAAATAATTCCTTGCCAGAGAGACCGGAAACTTTCATCTTGTTGAGTTCTTTAAGTCCACGATTTAAAGTTCTACGGAAGGCCTGCTCTTCACGAATAAGAACAGCGAGCGCATCTTTTCTATTGTCAAGAATTTCATCAGAGAGGTCAGCATAATTTGCTTCAATCAACGGGATCATCTGAGCAAGAAAATCCTGCTCAATACCAAGATTGAGAGCTTTAAGAATAGCACGACGAATCAGGCGACGCATAGCGTAACCTTGTTTACGATTACTTGGCGTAAGCCCCTGGGCAGCTAAGAGATAAGCGCCGCGTAAATGGTCGGCGATAATGCGCATATCAGATGTATTTTCTTTGTAGGTTTTACCAGAAATTTCTTCAAGTTTTTTGATTAGAGGGCGTAAGAGCGAGGTTTCAAAAACATCAAAGGAATCAATGGCGGCCGCCGCGATTCGTTCAAGTCCACCGCCAAAGTCAATATTCTTGTGCTTAAGTTCAGAGAAGCTACCATCCTCATTACGCTTATATTGCATAAAGACCTGATTGCCGATTTCCATGAAGCGTGCACCATCAGAGGCTGGATGAGACTTACCATACTTTACAATATCCTGTTTATCTTCACCAAAATCATAGAAGACCTCAGAATCTGGACCACATGGATCACCAATTGGTGTAGTTTCTACACCACCGCCACGGCTCCACCAGTTTTCATGGTCGTCATAAAAGAAAATGTGTTCACCGTCAAAAATTCCACGCTCTGCTCCATTTTCTGCGCTACCGATTTCGGCAATTTTGGCATCGACACCGGCCTCTTTAAAAACTTGCTGCCAAATTTCAGCTGCTTCCGTGTCTTTTGGAATACCATATTTTTCACTACCAATAAAGCAAGTGACATAAATTTTATGTGGGTCAAGCCCAACTACTTCTGTCAAAAATTTGAAGAAGGCCGGAATTTGCTGCTGCTTGAAGTAATCGCCAAGCGACCAGTTACCAAGCATTTCAAAAACCGTGGTATGTCTTGGGTCGCCAACATCTTCGATATCCTGCAGACGCAAGCATGGTTGGGAATCAGAAAGTCGCTTGCCAGCTGGATGTGGCTCGCCAAGAAGAAATGGTAGGAGTGGCTGCATACCAGAACCCGTGAACAGGGTGGTAGGGTCATTTTCCAGTACTAACCTAGCCGGAGCAATTACCTGGTGGCCGAGTTTTTGCTGATATTCAAGAAATTTTTGACGGATTTCACTTGCATTCATAGCAAATATTATACCACGCGAGGGGAGAACTTTCTGGAATTCAAGAGAGTAGAGAGTGGAGCAAGAAGCAGTGTCGCGACGATAATAACGAGAATGTCAGAACTAACACCATACCAAAAAACTTGCGGAACATCTTTCAAGCTAAAGGCTAGTGCGGCTTGAATATTAATTAACTGACCACGAAATAGGTGAAAGAAAATAAGGACAAGCGAAGTAATGAAATAAGCAAAGATGAGCGCACTGACGATTAAGATGAAGAAATAAATACCGTAAAATATTTTTAGCTGAGACTTTGTGGCACCGAGGCTGCAATAGAGTGCAATTTCTTCTTCATCTTGTGCAATTAACCTGGTATTTGTGGAGAGAATAACGACTGTAGCGACAATAAATAATATGAAAGAGATGATTCTGATTATAATTTGGAAGAAATTGAAGATAAAGGTAATTTCTGGAGATAAACCGAGTATCACATTTGCATTATAGCTTCTGTCGTCTAGTGTAACCATTCGGAAGCTAGCTTTCCCCTGTTCGAGATAATGGCGGGCGTCTTTTTGATTGTCAAAGACCGCATAAACCATTTCGTATTTAACATTTTGCTTAACATTTTGTCCAGTCTGCCAGGAATCTTGATTGCCATTATCGACCGCAATTGGCTCAAAACCCTGCAGAGGAATATCATCAAGTAACTCATTTAAGAGTGTTGTATCTACATTTTTTTCTAGTGTGTAAAATGAATAGTTGGATAGATGGTAACTACCTGGCAATAGTCCAACAACAAAAAACTTCTCACCATTATCAGTTTCAAAAGTTTTGCCTAGCACTTTATCTCGATAATCCTGATATCTAGAGAGGTATTCGACGGCAGTGAGTTTATTTATTTTATTATCATATTTACCTAATAGTAATTCGCCAAAGGATGTGGTAGTAAGAATCGGAATAGCATCTTTTGGTGCATTCGATGGATCAACTTCGATTAAATTCTGGACAGAGGGCTTTGACAGAACTGGGATATAATATCTAGTAACGGATCTGGTATTTTTGAGGATCTTCCCACCAAATTTTTCAATATCTTGAATCATCTCAGCGCTACTAATTTCTTTCGTCTCTTTTGTTTCTTTTAGGCTAATATATGGACTGAGGTTATTTGCGGAAATTATAACTTGGCCACCAACTTTTGACTGCGAAAATTTAATGTAAGAGTCCCTAAGTCCATTAAAAAAGAGCTCTAAGATAAAGATGAGACAAAATATTATTGACATAGCAACGACGAGTTTATAACTGCGACGAAACTGCCTAATAAATTTCCGAAAACTTAATTTTAAAACATCAGTAAAATACATTTATACTCCTTTTATGCGCTGCGAAATTTTCTTAGTGAAGAATTGATCAATACACAGAAGAAACGAAAGAAACGATGAGGCAAAAAGAGAAATAAATAAGTATATGAAGTCTTCATTGAACCCAAAAGTACTGACTTTGGGATTAGTGCCGCCAGGAAAATATGACAAGAGCCAGTCTGTAAAGTAGGATCCAATCCAAATTTTCGACAAACCTGCCATGATGCCTCCGACAACTAACATCATGACTATGATATAAAAGCAGATTTCTTGTATATAGCTAAAATAGATAAAAAAGATCTGTTTTTTGGTGGCACCGAGTGAACGATACATGAAAATTATTTTGTCATCACTAGAAATTATGTGTGAAATGACAAATACAAAAATCAACATCGAGGCGATGATTAAGATGGCAATAACAGGGATAATCTTTTCTTTTTTCGTATCTTCCAGTGTTTGTTTGGCACTAATTTTCTGACTAAATAATTCTGTTACATGATACTCATTCTTAGCATAACCAAATTCCCTAGTATCCTTACAGTTATAATATTGTTCAGCTTGCGCGAAATTTATAAACTTTAAAATAACTGCAGAGTCATTTACGGTAATCCCATATCTGTCTAACTGGGACTTGGATAATTCAATCTTTTCGCCATGATATTTTTTAGCTCGTCTTTCTATCAAATCGCTATCTTCTCCTTCGTATTCCGANAGTANATAAACCTCACCATCATTGATTTCACTAGAATAGTTCTTAAGTGTTTGCCCTAAACCATTTGTAATAAAAATCAGTGCGGCAATCACAGAATAGAGAATGCCGATCGAAATAATTGTAGCAAGACTTTTGGTTAGATTGGAGACAAATAGTCGATGAGAGATTCTAGTGAGCTCACTGAACATAGATGGTTCCATTTTCAACAGTGACAAGCTGAGTAGCAAACCTAGCCACAAGTTGACTATGGCTTGAAACTATCACGGTGATTCCTTGCTGCAACCTAATGTTATTTAGTAGCTGTAAAATAATATTGGCATTTTTTTCGTCAAGATTACTAGTTGGCTCGTCTGCCAAAATTATTTTTGGATTTAATAGTAATGCACGTGCAATACAGGCTCGTTCGGCCTGCCCGCCAGAAACTTGACTCGGTAGACTATTCAATACTTCTGAAATACCTAGATCTCTAGCTAGTTCTCTAACACGCTGATCACGTTCCGCTCTAGGCATTTTAGCAAAAACACCCGGTAAGCTTATATTTTCAAAAAGAGTAAGTTGTGGTTGCAGATATGAACCCTGAAAAATTAGGCCAACTTCATGACGATAAAAATCTGCACGTTGCCGTGCACTGAAATTTTTAATATTTTGATGTTCAATAATTACTTCGCCAGAAGTTTGAGGCTCTAAGCCGCCCATAATATTTAGTAATGTGGTTTTACCAGAACCACTTTCACCCATCAATACCGTAAATGAACTGCTTGGGATAGTGAGATTGACATCACTAAAAATAACCTTATCTTTATATTTTTTAGTAATGTTTTTTAACTGTATGATTTTCATTTGATCTATAATCCTTATGTTATATGAATTATTTTAATTGTCAACCAAAAACCAAGTGGCTTCAGTAAAAATATAGACATAACCATAATTGTATGGTATGTTGGGATTAGTTTATAGCGACTGGCGAGTCTTCACAATTATAAATATCCATAAGTCAAAGGAGAAAAATGAGAAAATTAATAACCCTATTTATAATTGGAGTACTCGGCATAATTGCGATTCTGATGTTAAAAAAGGCGCTTACTGGTGATGGATCAATTAGCCTTATTTGCAAAAATGGAGAGGGTACAATTACCTTAAAATTTGACCCGACTAGTGACACGGCGATTTCTGCTAAGCGTCAGGATGGTTCGGATTATGTAGTTGAGGGGATTGATGAAAAAATCGAAAAAGTGGGAGTAATGCGTTTTATCGAAGATTTTACCCACGATTTTGAAATCCACAAGGGCGGGACCTGCTTCAAAAGGTAGGTTTTTACTTTAACTTTAACTTTAACTTTAACTTTAACTTTTGCTTTGCAGTTTTACTTTTTCGTTTTTTACATTAGCGACTTTTTCTAACGGAATTATTCAATAATTCCACCACCCACGCAAGCGTCGCCAACATAAAATACTGCAGATTGGCCGGCGGCCGGACGCTTAAGTTCAGCATCGAAGACGAGGGTGGCAGTTTTAGTGGTATGGTCAATTTTTAGTTGGGCAGTTTGCAGACTGGCACGATGTCGAATACGCACATCGACGCGACTCGGTAAATCGACTATCTTTCCAGATTGATCAAAAAGTGGGCGCAAAAATACATCTTTGAGTTTCAGCTGTTTTGCCCAAAGATCCGGGTTATTGATATTGCGCGAAACGTAGACGATGTTTTTATCCATATCTTTATCAACAATATAATATGGCAGACCACCACTAAGACTTAAGCCATGTCTCTGACCAATCGTATAGAAAATCGCCCCCTCGTGAGTACCAACCACCTCCTGTGTTTCACGGTCTACGATTTCGCCAGGATTAACCTCAAAATATTCTTTGAGAAAATCGCGAATCCCCACCTCACCAACAAAACAAACCCCCATTGATTCTTTTTTATAGGCATTATCTAAGCCGGCCGCGGCAGCCATTTTTTTGACATCCGGTTTTAGGAAATTTCCAAGTGGAAAAATCGTGTGTTGCACCGCGTCTTCGGAAATACGATAGAGAAAATAGGTCTGATCCTTATTTTCGTCAACTGCCTTCAAGAGATTTTTTGAATCAGTACGAGCGTAGTGTCCGGTGGCAATAAGATCAGCCCCCTGCTCCTTAGCAACCTCATAAAATAATTTAAATTTAATTTCCTGATTGCACATAATGTCTGGATTTGGAGTATTGCCTTTTTTGAATTCAGAAAGCATATAATCTACGACTTTCTGGTGGTATTCTTCCTCAAAATCAAAGATCCGAAAGTCGAGATCAAGCTTAGTAGCAACCCGTTTTGCATCAGCAAGATCTTCCGCCCATGGGCACTTCATGCCAGGGAGGTTGCGCGACCAGTTTTTCATGTAGACGCCAACCACATTAAAGCCTGCATTTTTGAGAAGAAGGGCTGAAACAGAGGAATCCACACCGCCAGACATACCAACAAAGACTGTCTTTTTGGCATTCTCCTGTTTTTCGGCTTCGGTATATTCCTGCATACTTTCCTTTCTTAATTTTTGTCCATTTTTAGATTTTTAAATATTCACTTTTAATCTATTAGCTTCAGGCGTCTTGCTTCCAAGTTGACTACTTCAGCAAGATTATCGGCGGCTATCTTGATATCGTCGAGGGTAGTATCTTTACCAAGAGTAATGCGGAGAGAACCAGCGATTTCTGAATCCGACAATCCAATAGCTGAAAGGACGTGAGATTTTTGCCCCTTGGAGGCTGCACAGGCGGCACCGGTGGAAACATAAATGCCACGGTCTTCTAATTTAAAAATTAAACGCTCAGCATCAAGCCCATCAAAGCAGACCGGAATGAAGTTTGCCAGTTGGTGTTTCGGATTTCCCAGCCAGAGTGGGATAATTTTGGATTTTTGTTCAATAATTTCACGAAAAGTTTTAGTTAAGACCTGATACTGTTTACGACTACTTACGAGATGCTTTTTTGCGAGCTCGCTGGCGACGGAGAAGCCGACGAGACTTGGCACATTCTCAGTACCGGAACGGAGCCCCATTTCTTGTCCACCACCAAAAGTAATGGGAGAGAGTTTAATCCCGCGCGCAACGTAAAGTGCCCCGATTCCCTTTGGTCCATAAACCTTTGCGGCATTAATCGTTAACAGATCAACGCCGAGTCTAGCAACAGAAAGATCAATTAAGTTCATTGCCTGTGAGGCGTCAGAGTGAAGATAGATCGGGGTGAGATTTTTAGTTTTTAGACGCTGGTCGCGAACCTCTTGCAAAATGCGGCTAATGTCCGAGAGTGGCTGAATGGTGCCCAGTTCATTATTAGCTAGCGCAACAGAAACCAAAACCGTGTTATCTTTGATTTTTGATTTAAGATCTTCTAGATCAATCAGACCAGAATGATCAACTTTTATTTCGTCGTAGTCACTTGAGAGATTTTTGGCAGATTCACGCACAGCTGCATGCTCGGTTTCAAGAATTAGACAATGGGCGATTTGATAATTTCGCAAGACCGTGAAGGCAAGATTAATTGATTCTGTGGCGCCGGCAGTAATGACTAAATCTGGAGATTTGGCACCGATGGAATTAGCTAGGACGGCTTTTCTCGCCTCATATTCTTCCCTAATATGTTTGGCTGGAAGATAGGAGGCGGAAGGATTATAGAACTTTTCCGTAAAATAAGGTTGCATAGCGGAAAGCACCCGCGCATCGACTGGGGTGGCGGCAGCATAATCAAGATAAATCTGTTTTACCTGTTTGGGAGTATTTTCTAAGCCTAATTCCATAATGTTTTCCATTTTTTAAATTTATCTTCCTAAATATTTAGATACCGAACAAGGCCTCCGTGTTAGCTGAAGTGATTTTGGCAATTTCAGCTTGAGGAAGATTCATTTTTTCCGCTAGCCAGTTTGCAATGTCTTTAATATGACTAGGGTCATTAGTTTCGCCACGGAATGGAACCGGTGCTAAAAATGGGGCATCAGTTTCGAGTAGAATACGGTCTAGTGGTGGCATCGGAAGGGTGGAATAAGTTGCGATACCATTCACGCCAATATAAAAACCGCGGTCGAGAGACTTTTTTAAATTCTTTTTATTATCGGTAAACGAGTGAACTACGCCACGAATTTCCTGGTTGCTGAAGTTATCTAAAATAGCAAAGAAATCATCAAAGGCTTCGCGCACATGGAAAATTAGTGGAAGATGAGAGCGGTTTGCGAGATCGAGCATTTCTTCGAGCAATTTAATTTGAGCGTCGCGCGCATCCCGTCCGTAATGATAATCCAGACCGACTTCACCAATGGCAATTGGTGGTTTTTCTAGCTTTGAAAAATCTACGACTGGCCTTGCTTTTTCACATTCGGATGGATGGATGCCATAGGACCAGAAAAGCTGGTAGCTTGGATTTTGCAATACAAACTCTGCGGCGTTTAAGGAATCCTGGTGGTCAGTGCCGATACAGACAATTTTCTGCACCTGATTTTCGACAGCTTTCTTGAGAAGCTCGGACTGCTTTTCTGGCGCAAAAAAGTCTTGATCATGTAGATGACAGTGTGAATCAATAAGATATGCCTGTTCCACCACGGTTTTTCCTAGTTAGATTTAGCTTCGCGTTTTCGCTTAATTGGGTCAAGCTGACGCTTCCTTAGGCGAAGGCTCTTTGGGGTGACTTCAAGAAGTTCGTCATCAAGAAGAAAGTCAAGACACTGTTCGAGACTGAGGTTGGTATATGGGGTAAGCTGGATTGCACCGTCGGATGCGTGAGTGCGCATGTTGGTGAGTTGTTTTTCACGACAGACATTGAGATCGATATCGTCTTTTTTATTGGAAAGACCAACGATCATTCCCTGATAGACTGGGACCTGTGGAGGGATAAAGAGAATACCACGAGCCTGTGCCATATCGAGTGCGTAGGCAGTGGAAGTGCCAGATTCAAAAGAAATTAACACACCATTACGTTCTGGCTTATATTTACTTTCAATCTCACGGTAGCCTTTTGGAATGGAAGACATCAAGACGGTACCTTTTGTGGCGGTCATCAACTGGTTGCGAAGGCCAATCAGGGCGGCGGTGGAGATTTCATAAGTGAAGCGAGTGGCACCAGTAGAAGTAAGCTCCTGGCTGATTAATTCTGCTTTGCGAATTCCTAATTCCTGAGAAACAGCGCCCACGTATTCTGGAGAGACTTCGATCGTAAGATCTTCAAATGGTTCACATTTTTTACCATCAATTTCTTTATAGACTACTTCTGGACGACCAGCTTCGAGTTCGTAACCTTCACGACGCATAGTTTCAATCAAAACTGAAAGGTGCAACTCGCCGCGACCGGAGACCTTATAGCCAAGACCGTCCTGAGCAATTTTAAGCGCAATATTGGTCTCAAGTTCTTTGTGGAGACGGTCGGAAATTTGCCTGGAGGTGGTAAATTCACCTTCCTTACCCTTGAGTGGGCTAGTATTAGGGCCGATATAAATACTGAGGGTTGGTGGTTCAAGCTCGATGGTTGGGAGAGCTTCTGGTGTGTCACCGGTAACAATAGTGTCGCCGATGTTGGCGTCAGTAATACCAGTGACGGCAACGATGTCGCCAGCAAAGGCCTCCTGAACCTCTTCCTTACCAAGACCACGATAGACATAGAGGCGGTCAATTTTAGCATTTTCAGAAGTGACTTTTGGTTCACCATTTTCAAAGGTAGTCTTCATCACTTTGACGGACTGACCGTGTTTGATTTTGCCGCGATGAATTTTACCGATGGCGTATTTACCGAGATAATTATCGGCAGCAAGAGAGGCAACAAGAAGTTGCAAGCCTTTGCTCTCGTCGTCATCGATTTTTGGAGATGGCATATCATTGATAATGGAGTCGAAGATGACATGGAGATTATCATCAAGATCGGTAGTTTTTCCAGCTTTACCATCACGAGCAACGGCGTAATAGATTGGGTAGTTAAGCTGAGACTCATCTGTTGCAAGCTCCAAGAAGAGATCAGAAATCTCGTCCTTAACTTCCTCAATGCGAGCAGCTGGTTTATCAATTTTATTAATGATAACAACTGGCTTTAATTTGAGATCGAGCGCCTTTTTTAGAACGAATTTAGTCTGTGGCATTGGACCCTCCTGAGCATCAACTATAAGAAGCACGCCGTCCGCCATATTGAGGGTACGTTCGACTTCACCAGAAAAATCGGCGTGGCCTGGGGTATCAATAATATTGATTTTATAGCCATTATAGTGCACGGAAGTCTGCTTAGCGGTAATAGTAATACCGCGCTCGTGTTCCTGATCGCCAGAGTCCATAATGAGGGTCTGGTTCATTTCCGCCTGATTATCGCGGAAGGTGTTTGATTGTTTTAGTAAAGCATCAACTAGTGTTGTTTTACCGTGATCAACGTGCGCAATAATCGCAACGTTGCGAATTTGTTCCTTATTCTCCATAGATTCGCCCTTTTATTACCACAAAATATCAACTTAAATTTCAGTTTGTGATAAGAATATTAATATTAAATTTGATTTATCATAGCATATTTTGCGGTTTTTCGATAGGATAAGCGGAATTTAGTACAAAAAACAGCCTCGCGGCTGTGTTTTTTTCAAATTCTGGTGAGTCGGGAGGGGCTCGAACCCTCGACACCGGGCTTAAAAGGCCCGTGCTCTAACCAACTGAGCTACCGACCCAGAAGTCTTTCTCATTATAACGCCAAACTGGTTTTTTGGCAATAATTTTTCTAACGCTAGGCTAATTACGGTTTTTGAGTAAAGTAGCCTGGAGTACCTGGGGCGTCGATACGAGCGTAAGTTTTATTAGTTGGATTGCTGCCGGAGAAAGCAGTACCGTTGCCCCCAACAAGATTATTGTTGTTATTGAATAATTCGTCAGNTTCAAATCAATGTTATCAAGGACTGTTTGATCGCCGAATCTTTTTGATAATGAAGTAATTTGTATTAGTTTTTTCATAAGAATTATCTTCCTTTCCGAAGTGAGTAAACACTCACTCTGTGATTAAAAAAAATATAGATAAGATTATTTGGGAGATATTACTTCACCTGATGTTTTAGGACTGCGATTATTAAAGCATAGTTCAAGGTAGGTGTTAAGAAATATCCCATTGTAAATAGATTTCAAATCTCTAGTGAGTAATCACTCACTTTGTAGTTAATATTATAGTAAGTAACTACTCACTTGTCAAGAAGGAAATTTGAAAAATTTGAAAAAGGGGGATGGGAAACAATTAGATAAATATTTCGCTGTTAATATTACTTTTGAGATATTTTCTTAGTAATATAAACTTAGTTTAAAGTCACCTGAGTACAATAGTTAATATATATCATATAAGTGTGATATAATATTTATAAAGTCAGAATAATAAAATATCAACAATAAAGTCAGGAGGAATTTATTATGATAGATGGATTAAATAAAATATGGAATAAATTTCTTAATTTTTTAGAAGATAAAAAAATTTATAAATCATATGAAGGAGCTATAGTCTCTGGAGTATGTAGTGGTTTAAGTGAAAGATTTGGAATAAGTGCTAGTTTTTTACGAGTGCTATTCTTATTAGCGAGTATCTTCTCATTCGGTAGTCCGATATTGATATATATACTGTTATCGATAATAATGCCGGTAAAACCGATGAAAGAAAACTACAGAAAATCAAGCTACATCGATGGACGTGCTTGGGAAAAGTAATATAAAGAAAAGTTCTAATTGATCAAGTGTCAATTAGAACTTTTTAATCATACAAAATAGGTTGAATTAATCCTATTTTTTTATTATAATAATATGAAAAGGAGGTGTTATGTATGAATATAGACACAAACAATTTGGTTTCAATAACAGAAGCAAATCAGAATTTCTCTAAGATAGCAAGAATGGTAGATGAAAATGGATCAGTTGTTATATTGAAAAATAATGCACCAAGATATGTTTTAGTAGAATTTAATGAATTTGAAAAAACTCAACAAGCCTCGGATGAAGATGTATTGGCACTTTCTAAAAGTTTAATGGAAAAAAATAAAAAGGCTTATGAGGTGTTGGCGAAATGATAAAATTATCAACCAATCAAATACTTTTACTTCATAAAGACTTGATTTCTGAGTTCGGAGGATTAGATGGTGTAAAGGATTTAGGAATGTTAGAATCTGCAATTAATGCTTCGTTTCAGACATTTAATTATCAGGATATGTATCCAACAATTCAACAAAAAGCAGCGCGATTATGCTATGGATTGGTAAAAAATCATCCATTTATTGATGGAAATAAAAGGATAGGAGTCCATGCTATGCTTGTCTTTTTAGCTCTAAATAGAATAGAATTAGAATATTCACAAGAAGAATTATATACTATTATCCTAAGTATTGCTTCAAGTCAAGCAACCATCGAAGATTTATCAACTTGGATAATAGAACATCAATTATAGCTAAAAAATAAAAACAACTCTGAAAATGTCTCTTCAGAGTTGTTTTTTCTTATCTCACTGCATCGATAAATCTAGCTGCTATTTCTTTTGGACGGGTAATAGCTCCACCTACTACTACGCTGGATGCGCCTGCATCATAAGCTGCTTTAGCTTGATTAGGGTAGTGGATGCGTCCTTCAGCTATGATTGGAACAGAAATAGTTTCAGATAATTTTTTGATAAGATCTAAATCTACTTCATTTGGTCTATCTTTTGTATTTTCTGTGTAACCACTTAAGGTAGTTCCTACAAAATCAACACCTATTTTTTCTGCATTTACACCTTCTTCGAAAGTAGCGATATCAGCCATTAAAATAATATCAGGATATTTAGCTTTGATTTCTGCAACAAAATCATTAATTGTTGTTCCATCGAAACGAGGGCGTAAAGTACAGTCTAAGGCAATGATTTCACAACCTGTTTCTACAAGGGCGTCTACTTCTTTCATAGTTGCTGTGATGAATTGAGACATACCTTCATAACTTTGTTTGATAATTCCGATAACAGGTAAGTCTACTGTTTCTTTAATTTGAACTATATCTGTAACACCTTGTGCACGAATACCAACGGCTCCAGCTTCTTTAGCAGCTAGTGCCATAAGTTTCATGATGCCACCTTCTTCAACATATAGTGGTTCTCCAGGTAATGCTTGGCAAGAAACGATAATGCCACCTTTTATTTGGTTTAAGATTCTTTCTTTTTTATCCATAGTTAACTCCAATCAGAGCTTAATCTTTAATGGTTAAGCTGTAGTATTTATAATTTATATATATTTTTACATATTCAAAAATTTTGCCGTCACCGAAGTAAGTGTACCTATCGAATTCAAAACATGGTTCACCATCTTTTGCGATAAACTTGGCAATTTCTTCAGGAGTATCAACTATAACATTCATAATTTTTTTAGATTTTTCTTGGTGAATATCTATACGATATTTTTTTCTAATCATAGTAGCAAGCTCTTTGAAACTATCTATATCATTAATATTAACGTCAGGTAAATATTTAATTGGAATATAGTTAGTTTGGTGAGCCCATGCGATATTACCGATATATTTTATACGAGCTACTTTTAGAAGTTTTTGATTTTTTAATTTTAATTTAGAACAAAGTTCTTTATCTTGAATAATCTCAG
>JAEHON010000028.1:0-18314 GCA_016112465.1 Candidatus Saccharimonadota bacterium
TCCCTCTTCTTGTAAGACCGGGATACCTAATTTTTCCGCCTTGGTGGTTTTACTAGCGCCCGGTTTTTCCCCGACAATGAGAGCGGTAGTGGTTTTCGTAACCGAGCCAGTAACTGTGGCGCCGAGAGCGCGCAGTTTTTCCTCCGCNTCCTCGCGTCCCATTGAAGAAAGTGTGCCAGAAACAACATAACTTTTTCCAGCGAGTNGTTGGCCAGNTTTATCTTCAAAATATGGTTTCACACCTAATTCTTGCATCATTTTGAGCTGCGCGAGATTATCCTCATCGGCAAAATAAGCCAGAATGGATTCTGCAACCACTTGGCCAATGTCTGGAATCGAAAGTAGGTCATCGGCCGTGGCGTCAACTAATGCGTCTAGGGTTTTGAAATAATTGGCGAGCAAAATTGAGGTCTGTACCCCAACATGACGAATGCCAAGGGCGGTAATAAATTTACTGAGTGGCATTGATTTTGATTTTTCAATTGCATCTATCAGCTTTTTTGCAGAAAGCTCGCCAAAGCGATCAAGTTTGGCGATTTGCGTGACGTCAAGACGGTAAAGATCAGAGAGATTATTTACTAATTTAGAATCAACAAGAAGATTGACGTTTTTCTCACCCAGCCCTTCAATATTGAGGGCTGGCTTACTGGCGTAATATTCAATGGAGCGTTTTAAGATTAGATTTGAATCGAGTCCTTTTACACGATAAACTACCTCACCAGCTGGGCGCTCAAATTCTAGTTCTGGGTATTGTGATTTTAGGGCCTCTTCGTAATTAAATTCTACTGAATCCTCACTGCGAAGCATGGTGAGAACCTCCTTAATTTGAGGAATGATATCACCAGCTTTATAGATAATAACGGTGTCACCGATGCGAAGACCGAGTCGATCAATTTCGTCGGCGTTATGAAGAGTGGCATGACGAACTATACTTCCAGCTACTTCAACTGGATCAAAGATGGCGACTGGAGTTGCGGCGCCAGTGCGACCGATTGAGATAACGATGTCACGAACCTTGGTGGTGGCTTCTTCGGCTGGATATTTATAAGCTACCGCAGCGCGTGGGGTCTTACCAATAATCCCGAGGTCTTGATAGATTTTGCGATCATTGATTTTAATCACCATACCATCTGTACCAAAGGGCAGACTGGCGCGAATTTCGCCGAGGTGGTGAATTTCGGCAATCACCTGATCGAGCGAATCAAAGGTGCGGTCCTGCATTGAAGTCTGGAAGCCGAATTTGCGAATGGTCTGATAAGCTAGCTGATTGGTGGCAAGATTAGGGGTGACCAGGTCATAAGCCATAAAACGCAAGGGTCTCGAGGCAGCCACTTTTGGATCAAGCTGGCGGATCGAGCCGGCAGCAAGGTTTCTCGGATTGGCGAAAGTTTTCTCCTTTTTTTCGATTTGGCGCTGATTAATTTTGGCAAAATCGTCTTTAAAAATAATTACCTCGCCACGTACTTCAACCTCTTCTGGTATTTCCTTCGGGTCTCCTTTTAACTTAAGTGGAACATTGGTAATGGTACGGACATTCATCGTGACATCCTCGCCAACCAGACCGTCTCCCCGAGTAACCGCCTGTTCTAAAATTCCATGACGATAATGCAGAGACATGGCTAAACCATCCATCTTAATGTCGGTGAAATAAGCAAACTTGGTGTCTGGACTAACTAATTTATAGTTTCTTGCCACCCAGTCGCGCACTTCAGATTCGGAAAAAACATCGGCTAAAGAAATCATCCTGGACTGATGAGTAACTTTTTGGAATTTATCAAGTGGCTTGCCGGCGACGCGCTGAGTTGGTGAATCTGGGGTAATTAATTCCGGAAAGGCTTCCTCGAGCAAGGTTAGTTCATGCTTGAGGGAGTCGGCAGCCGATTCAGACATGATGGACTGATCGAGAACGTGATAGTGATAGCGATAGTCATTGATAAGTTCACGGAGCTTTTCAATGCGCTCCTTGGCTTCAGTTTTATTTAAATGGGCTTTATGTAGAGCTGGGGCGCGATGCTCGGTTTGATTTTCTTCATGTACTTCGGATCGGTTAGTATTATTCATTTTTTGCCGCCTTCTTTTTAAAACTGAATTTCTTCAAACTAAATTTTGGCTTCTTGGAAGCTGAGTCTGGTTCGATTTTATCCTGGTCAGCTTCTGTTTTAGTTTTCTTTTGATTATTCTTTGATTCGATCTTCACTGGATAAAAATCATCTTTATAGTCAAGGAGTTGGCGATAGAAAAGATAGAAATAGATTGAGATGAAGACAAAGAGAAAAACAGTGACGACAAGAAGAACAAACGGAACAAATGGGATATTGAGGTCTTTGAGAACTGGGAAGGCGCCCTTGATTAGAATGTCGAGTAGAATAGCAGGAAGAACGATAACTACATACCAGAACGCAAGGCAGAAAATGAGATAGATGATACGGATGAGGAAGCGAATTCGGCGACCGGCTACTAGGTTTCTGGCGGTTTCAATGGCGGTGAGTGGATAGAGCCCCGGAGCGGAAACTGCAATTAGACCCATGATGGAGCTAGAGGTAAGATAGACACTGAGCAAAGTCATGAGGCTGGCGAAAATAAAATAGACCAGCGCATAAAATGGAGTTTTGAGAAACTCGGTTGAGATGGCAGCCTGGTAGGTGATAATGACAAGCATAATTGGGATAAGCTCGATGAAGACAATCAGGCCGACGAAAAAAGTGGAGACTAGTGGAGACAAAGCGTTATAGAGACCATTGCGCATTTTTGGCTTATGGCCAGCGAGAAGATGACGAGTGAGATAGATGGAAACTAGCCAGGTGATGAGAAAGAGGAGGATGGCAAAGATTTTCTGAGCATCGTTCATGTTTGTTAGTCCACCAGTAGTGACCGTGCCGATGAGAGTGAGGCCAGCACGACCGAGACTACCAAGACGACCTTTGACGAGTTCTTTATTGGTGGTTTCGACGGATTCTTTAAATTCAACAAAGGTGGACTCAGCCATCAAACCAACCAAGACGATGTAGAGTAAAACAATTAGGCCAATAAGTGGTAAAAAGATTTTCCAGTTTTTTCGGATAATTCTCAGGGCGGCAGCGGCATGCGCCATTAGTCCTGGAGTTTCAGTTTTTCGCTCATAATCCTCGCGATATGAGCGTCTGAACGAACGGTGTAATTTGATGCGCCCAGAATTTTTCTCCGTTTTATTATTTTTTACCACTTATACCTCCACTTTTGATTTTAGAAATTATTAGAAACTATATTTTGCATGTTCAAGACGTTCAATTCTCTTTTCGATTGGCGGATGGGTGCTGAAGAGATTGACAGCTTGTTTTTTGAGCGGTGAATTAATAAACATTGCTTCTGTGGCGGCGTTTTGTCTAGTCATCGGTCTTGAATGCTCTTCAAGCTTTTTGAGGGCAGAAATCATCCCTTCCGGAAAACGGGTTAGCTCGACAGCGCTAATGTCAGCAAGATATTCACGCTCACGCGAGACGGCCATCTGTGCAACACTGGCGACAAGGGGAGCAAAAACGGAACCTAAAATAATCATTAAAAGTCCAACTGGGCTATTTTCTTCGTCATTTTTCCTTGTGTATCGCGTCATACGAATACCAACATCAGAGAGAAATCCGATAATACAGACGAGAGAAAAAGCAATAGCGGATACGCGAATATCATAATTACGGACGTGAGATAATTCATGAGCCATAACAGCGGTCAATTCCTTATCATCCATGATATCGATTAAGCCTGTAGTGGCAGCGACAATAGCATGATCTGGGTCGCGTCCGGTAGCAAAAGCATTTGGCGCCGGATCATTAATAATATAGACCTCAGGCATTGGCATGCCAGCGGTGATGGTTAGGTTTTCAACAATATTATATAAGCGACGATGATCGCGACGATTAGCTTTTTTTGCGCCGGTCATCATAATTGCTAGCTGGGTCGAGAAAAAGTATTGCACCGCAGCATAAATTAAAGCAACAATAGTTGTCGTGATGGCGATGGTTGGGTCATTATTTAAGTAGGCGATACCACCACCAAGAAATGAAATTAAAATAATAAAACCTAAAAAGATTAGAACTGTGTTGCGTTTATTTTCATCAATCTGTTTATACATAGTTGATTTGAAGAAAAGAGAGGAATTAATCCCCTCTTTTCTATATCCTTTAAGTATTGATTAGAACTCGACTTTTGGAGCCTTATCCAATTTCTTCATCTCTTCTTCATCTACGGTAAAGTAGGTGTATTTCTCAAAACGAGTACCGAAGAGAATGTTGACTGGGAACTGAATAATACGGGTATTGAAGTCCCTTGCACCTGCGTTATAGAAACGGCGGGAAGCTTGAAGTTTTTCCTCAGTATCAACGAGCTGATCTTGAAGCTTCAAGAAGTTTTCGTTGGCCTTGAGCTCTGGGTAAGCCTCAGCGATGGCAAAGACTTTACTAAGAGCGCCCTGAAGGGATTTTTCGGCAGCAGCAGTTTCATCTACAGTCTTAGCAGACATCACGGCACTACGAGCCTTGGTGACTTCCTCGAAAGTTTCTTTCTCGTGTTTTGCGTAACCCTGAACGGTGGCAACAAGGTTTGGAATAAGGTCACCACGAAGTTTCAAGATGACGGTAATACCAGACCAAGCTTCTTTTACGCGCTCATTGAGACGAATGAGGGAGTTATAGGTCGAGATAAGATAAATAATCAATACTACCACGAGACCTAAACAGATCATTCCGATTGTAAATAGATTTGGCATTGTTTCTCCTTTTTATATAACTCTATTATAAGAGTCTATGGTTTTTTCTGCAATACTCTAAGAGCAAAAATTCCCCACTGAAAGGGGGGTTTCAGTGGGGAATTCCTACCACAATCTTTTATATAGATTATGATAATGGTGCGAGCTAAGAGACTCTAACTCTCGACCTCTTCCTTGGCAAGGAAGCGCTCTAAACACCGTAATATAACTACTCGTATACAGAGTATTTCGCATTACACTATCTTGTGATTCAAGATAGATATTAATGTACGATTTATATTGATTTAATTATAACGCTAATATATTTTTATGACAAGGCATTTTCGTAGATTTTCTTTAATTTAGGATTAGAAAAATGTGTGTACATCTTTGTGGTATCTAAACTCTCGTGCCCCATTAACTCTGCTATATATCTAATGTCCACCTCTTTATCTAATAATCTTGTGGCAAAAGAATGTCGGATCGTATGTGGATGAATATTAATGAACTCAGATCTATTGCATACGTTCTGAAAGACTTTACGCACATTATCGGAAGTGATTCGTTTACCAGTTTGATTAGCGATAAATAAAGCTCTATTATTATCATCCCTTAGATCTAGATAGTCTTTAATTCTTTGCTCAGTTTTCTCTGTAATAAAACAAATTCTGGGATTTTTAGACTTACCTATTACGATGAATTGTCTATCCTTTATACTATTACGATTAAGACTACATAACTCGCTAATTCTAATACCTGAATCATACAATAAACTCACTATTGCGATATTCCTTAGTCTATTAAGGCTAGAATAACCCCGACATTGTTTACCAACTACGAAAATAAATCTATCAACTTCAGATTCGGTTAAGTAGGTAATAATTCTCTTCTCGCGTTTAGGAATTTTAATATCTTCAACATCCAGATTGAGCCATCCCTTACGTACGCACCTTTTTAGCACTGATCGTAGACAAATTATATTACCTCTAGCGGTATCTGGCCTCTGATGATTACAGAGATACTGATAGAATTTAGACACATCTACCGTGGTGATATTTATAATATCAGTATCCGAGAAATATTCAACAACAAGCTTCTCCGCGTAAATGTAAGACTCAAGTGTTTTCGGAGACAATCCTCTCGATATTACCTCAATCTCCCTATAATTCTCAAAAGCCTCACTAATTAACATCATATTACATCTTTCTTACCTCCAGCTTTAAACTATTATTTATGTTCTATATAGATAATTAAGATATATTTAATACCTTTCTATATAGAATTCTTTTTTAATTTAATATTAAATTTATTATCTATATAGATATTTTCGTTGCCTCTGTTAATATCTGCTGGACGTGAATTATAAAAATTACGTTTTAACAAGAACTTGAGGCTCTTTAAATAGCTATTTTTAGTTTTTTCTACAATTTTTATAAAAAAATTATAAAAAAGACATTTTTTAGTTCATTTTTTAGTTCATTTTTTAGATTAAAGGGAGTCAAAAAGTAACCCCCCCCAGAAAGAGATCCTATTTTAATTAAAGACCAAAAAGACTGTTGTAGTCTTTACCTTTAGCCTTGAATAGCTCTACAATTTTGGCTCTGCCAGAAGAATTATAGTTACTCTTGATATCTTCTTCTCTTTTGGCTCTCTTAATTGACTCTTGTAGCTCACGAACCTTCTCAATCGCTTTATAAATAACCGATCGAATTAGTTTTAGTGTTTTCTCTATATTCTCACAAGACCAGATTTTTGCAAAAAAGTGTTCAGGATTTCGCTTTTTCTCTGCAATTTTCACAGATTCTTCAAACTCTCTCTGATACTTGATTTGTCTATTTCTGAACATAGGCAAGAATTTATCGTTCTTTATCAATCTCGAAGCACGTTCACCTAAACGTGTTCTCATTACTGAGATTCTCTTATTGTCCAACATAATGAACAACCTCCAAAATAAACCATTATTATTTTGGGGAAACAAAAACCCTAGCGAAAACTAGGGTAATTGTAAGTGCATAAATTTAGTTTGATTATAGCTCAACTAGGTTTAATGTCAATACTTTTTTCTGATTATGTTATAATTCAAGTAGATTTCTACGACCTCTAAGGAGTATTTCCTTGGAGGTCTTTTTTATCGGGAACCTATTTAAGCGGAGCAATATATGGATCTGAAAACTAGAATTAACGAACTTGAATCTCTAGTAACAACAAAACTCTTATGTGAACGTACTTTTGATTTTACCAAGCGACGTGTCCGTGAAGAATTTAGTTATAGCGAATTAATGGGTTTAGCGGTTCAGACCATCAACTCGTTAATATTTGATGCCAAAATACCTAGCCTAAGAGCCGTGATAAGAAGAGAGCAGGTGTTCATTGTTTTTAGACCACTCGGAAAGATTCTAGCTGAAGTAGGTGTAATGGGAGAGTCTACGGAGAACAAGATGTTACGACGACCTAAAATTATTATCTTCGGAAAGAAAGGGGTAGGATTGCGGAATAGAAGTATTGAGGCATTGATAAGTGAACTGAATAGTAGAAATGTTAATACAAGACGAATCCAACTAATGGATAGACTTAAGACAAGGAATTAAAAAAATGGAATATGAGATTTTAGTAGAGAAAGATAGCAACGGCCGTGTGATCGTTGATTTTTATGGTTTAGATTTCGATATCACGAATGAATTTGTTGATGGAAGATGTCATAAAGTGATTTTTGGTGACCCGATTATATTTGTACTTAAGGGAGCAGAGGTTAAAGATGAAACTGTGGAAAACTCAAATACTGCTGAAGAATCCCCAGAAACACATGAAGGAATTACTGAGCCAGAACATCCTGAAACTTCTGAAGAAAAACACGATGACGCTACCGAAGAGTCAGAAAAACATGGTGAGCCTTCTGAAGAAACTCAACCAAATAACGATAGTCAGCAAGGGGCCTCAGAAGGAACCACTCATGAAGAGTCTCCTGCAGCTGAAGCTGAACAGCATGAATCAGAACAACCAGTAGAAAACGCTTCAGAGGAAAATCATGCACCAGATGGCTCTAATAATGAGAATACTCCAGCGGAAGAAGATGTAATGAAAGATCCTAAAGAAACTGAACATAATCCAGAAACACAGGAAGGTGAAAACTAAGCAATAAAATGCCTATAAAAAGACAGGATGACGAATCGACAAACAAAGTGGTTGTTTCTAAAGAGGAAACACCCACTAAGGTTTCTGCTTCGAAGAAACCAGTTCGAAAGACTGTCAAAAAAGTAGCAAAAGAAAAGAAAGCTAAAGCCGTACAAGTCGGACGGAACTCGGACGGGACTTTCTCCAAAGGAAATAAACTTTCCGTTGGGAATAATGGTGGTCGCCCAACCGAAGACATGTCTTTTCGCCACCAGGTGAAGATTCGTGCTTCAAATGACCCAAATCTTGTGCTTAATGTGATTAATAACCTAATCGCTATTGCGAGTGACCCAGATCACCCGAAGTGTGTAGAGGCTGCTGATAAGCTCATTAAGCTCAATGGCAATTATGACCCAACTGAGACTAAAGATGTTTCAGAAAAAGAAATCTTCAATCCATTTGAGAATTTAACCGAAGATGAATTAAGGAAGCTTGCAAAATGACTAGAGACGAGGTGATTAAGCTTGGTGCTAAATTAGAGCTGGCAAGGCGTCATCTTTACGATTTTTGCCAAGTATTGTTCCCTAATTTCTACAAAGATGAGCGTCCATATCTCAAAGAATTTTGTGAGTCTGTGGAAAACTTTATTAATGATAAAGACAAACGCTTTCTTATCATTAATGCACCACCACGCCACGGTAAGTCTTTAACGGCTCAATGTCTCACGGCATGGCTTCTCGGACGTAATCCAGCTAGTCGAGTTATGACAGCCTCGTATAACGAAGATGTCGCTAGTGTTTTCTCTAAGAATGTCAGAAATACTATCCAAACCGAAAAGATGGGTGAACGTGTCGTTTTTTCCGACATGTTCCCTAAGACTAAGGTTAAGTACGGTGATGCAAGCGCTAAGAAGTGGACCATAGACGGCCAGAGTCAGATTTCATATTTAGCCACCTCTCCAAACGGTACAGCCACTGGTTTTGGTTGTGATTATCTTATTTGTGACGACCTTATTAAGTCGGCTGAGGAGGCCTATAACGAGACCGCTCTTGATAACACGTACCAGTGGTTTGTAAACACTATGCTCTCACGCCTTGAGGGTCAGAAGAAGTGCATTATCATTATGACTAGATGGTCTTCTCGCGATCTCGCAGGTCGTATTATGGAGGCATTCAGAGATGAATGTGAAATTATTAAATATCACGTCCAAGATGAAAACGGCAAAATGCTATGTGAAGACATCTTAAGCGAAAAAGATATGAACCTCATCAAGCGTGAGATGAATGTCGACATCTTCGAGGCTAACTATAATCAGACGCCAATTGATGTAAAGGGCCGTCTCTATCAAGAGTTTAAAGAGTGGGAGAAAGCTCCAGAAGATAAAATCCTTAACTATACAGATACCGCAGATACTGGTACAGACTTCTTATGTTCAATTAACTATGTGATTTTTGAGAAAGAAGCTTATATTTTAGACCTTTATTTCTCGGATGAAGCCATGGAGGTTACAGAGCCAAAGGTTGCTGAATTACTACATACTGGGGCGGTTCAAGAATGCTCAATCGAGTCTAATAATGGCGGTAGAGGGTTCGCTAGAAATGTGGAGAGATTGTTACTCGACAAGTATAGCTCTAATCGCACGATAATTAATACCGTGCCACAGACCCACAATAAGGAGTCTCGCATTCTAGCAAGCTCAGCGTGGGTCCAAAATCATATCTATATGCCACCAAATTGGAAAACTCGCTTCCCTGAATTTTATAAGCAGGTGATGAGCTATCAGCGTAAAGGTAAGAATGCACATGATGACGCTGTGGATGTTTTGGCTTCAATCTATGAGCAGACTACCAGTGGAATGGAAGTTCAGATTTTGAGCGATTCGGAGCTTTATGGCTCTAGGTATAACCGAAATTCGGTTTTTGAAAGGTAAAGGAGGATAAATGCCTATAATTAAACAATGCACTCTCGCGAGAGGAACACAGCCAACAGATGACATCGTGAATAATTTATTAACTTCATTAAACCGTAAAGAACAGGTCAGATATTACGATACACTGAAAGATTATTTTTCTTCAGTAAACGTAACATCAAGACCAGCACCACATGAGGTTAAAGTTGTGGCCAACAACGCCAGATACATCACAAAGACTAACGTGGGCTATCTTTTAGGGAATCCAGTTCAATACCTAGTTTCTGATAGTCTTAACATTGACCTAATCGTTGATAATTACAAGAAACAGACTATTTCTAATCTTGATGTAGAGCTCGCAACGGATGTTTCAGTTTATGGCCATGCTTTTGAACGTGTCTACACAAATGAATTAGCTGAGCCATGGTCTACTCGTATTAATCCGGGTAATATTATCCTAGCTTATGATAACAGCGTCCAGCACAATAAGCTTTTTGCCGTGATTTACAATCCAGTCTTTGATGAAAAAGGTAAACAGCTAGAGAATGAGTTTGATGTTACCATTTTAACCTCAGAACTTTGCATGGAACGACACCTTAAAGACGGCCATTTGTCCCAAATCCCAGAGATTGAAGACTTTATGCATGGTTATGGAGAAGTGCCAGTGATTGAATACATGAATAGCTCAGACCGCATGGGTGATTTTGAGCCTGTCATTTCCCTCCTAGACGCTTATAATATCCTGCAATCAGACCGCGTAATTGATCGTGAGCGTCTAGTGGACGCTATTCTCGCATTTTATGGCATGAATCTTACGAAAGAGCAAAGAAAAGCTCTTAAAGAATCTAGGACGCTTGCAGGAATTCCTGCTGACGCTAAGGTCGAATACATCGTTAAGAATATTAATGAGGCTGATGCTGATGTCTTAAGGTCTTCTCTCCTCTCTGATATCCATAAAATCTCGATGACACCAGATATGAGCGACCAGAACTTCGCTGGGAATAGCTCCGGCGTGGCATTGCTCTATAAACTCTTAGCTTTTGAACAGCATATTAAAGATAAAGAGCGCTACTTTGAAAATGCTCTAATTGATAGGTTTAGAATTTACAACCGATTCTTCAATCTTAATAACAATATGAACTTAATCAGTCCTGCTGATGTTGATGTAATCTTTAAACGTTCCCTACCACAGAACGACTACGAACAGTCTCAAATGATTAATAACCTTGTTGGCCTAGTCGATAAAGAAACACTTGTGGCTCAATTATCATTTGTAAATGACGCTAAGGAGACCGTAGAGCTTGCTAAAGAAGAAACTAAACCTGAATTCAATGATAATTATGCAACTGGGTTGCCTAATGTAAGTAAGAATAATGTTAACGACGACGAGGATTAGTAATGAAGGATCGTCGTGGGCTGCCTTCTGATGAGTATTGGCGAGAACGTGCTGAAGATAGGCTAACAGAAGCCGAAAAACTTTCTGTTCCCTATTTAGAAGATATTCACGCAGTTTATGACGATGCAAGATTAAAGATCGTTGAGGACATTAAGAATTTATATAAAAACTACTACAAAGACGACGAGGGATTCGACCAAGAGAAGTTAAGGGTCATTATCCCTAATGGTGACCTTGAACGATTTCATAGAGAGATGAAAAAAGCCGGATTGTCTGAATACCTTCCAGAAAACTACAAGGCCCGTATGACAAGACTTGAATATCTTTATGCCGATTGCTGGGCAGAAAGTAAAAAAGCTAGCCTTAAACATCAACAGATTGAAACTAAGACTCACAGAGAGACGATCCAAAATGCTTATTATAGAACTATCTATGACACTGGAATAGGACTAAAAATCAATCCTGCTTTCTCTAAGTTAGATAATAGAGCGGTTAATCAGGTACTCAATACCAAGTTTCTTGGTGGTAATTATTCAGAGAGAATTTGGAAGAATACTGACAAATTGGCTGATACATTAAAAGAGGCCATAGGCTCTGCTATTGCGAGAGGCGAAAGCTACTCAAAAACTGCAAGAGGAATCAGAGAGAGGTTTGGCGTTACGCAATATGAAGCTACAAGGTTGGTTCAGACAGAGACTTGTTATTTTCAGAATCAGGCCGAAATTGAAGCCCTGAAAACTATGGGGATTGAAAAATATAAGTTCATTGCGACGCTAGATTCAAGAACCTCAGACATTTGTCGAGAACATGATAAAAAAGTCTACAATATTGAGGATGCCAAGGCGGGAGAGAACCTTCCTCCGCTTCATCCCAACTGTCGTTCTACAGTCTCTGCTTATCTTGGCGAAGAATACGAGTCTGCAATTAGAATTGCTAGAAATGAAGATGGCGAGAATGAATACGTAGATAATGTACCTTATAATGAGTGGCTAAAACGCATTGAGAATGAAACGTTAGGACGAGAACCTATAGTCGTAAAGCCCAATACAACTAACAATATTTCCAATGATTCGGTCATATCACCTAGCGTTACTACTAAAAAAACAAGCCAGAAAGATTATATTGGAGGTAGAAAACATCTACTTCCATTAATCGAAAAAATGGAAGATTATAATGAAATAACTAAAAAATTTGCTAATGTTTTAAGTGGTAGATCAAAAGAAGAGATGCTTGGGGTTATCTCTGGTAGAGCAGCAAAGGCATTAAAGGTTAAACCAAATACAAAGATCGCATTACTGAAAAGCTATCTATTACATATGGATAATTCAGGACACTTCACTGGCAAAGGTTATGGTAAAAATGGACATGACGATATGAGACCTTTAAGAATATATGAAATATCTTCTATACTTAGACTAATTCAAACAGCATCTAGAGAAGATGTTATTTATCTTACTCCAGTGAGAGGAAACAAAAGATATGCTATCGTTAGACAATCTTCAAGATATCACTATATAGGTGTTGAATTTGAGAAGACAAATAATCGAATAAATCTAGTTACTGCCTATAATTTGAGCCGAAAGAAGTTTTTATATTATAAAAAACAAATGCATAAATAAAAAGACGAGATCTCCTGTGGCGGAGATCTCTATTTAAGTCGAGGATAGAGTGTGCAAGCCCTCAGTCTAACGTCCGAAACCGGTCGACTTACTTGGCTTTATGCTAGCACAAAATATACTTTTTGTCAATTTAATGTTTATCTCTATAATCTTTATGTTATAATGAGATCAGATCATCTACGACTTGCATAGGTTCTAGTTGGTCTTTTTTTTATTTGAAGTCCCACGACCACTTATGCTGGTCGTTTTTTAATCTCAAGTTAATCCTTAAGAACGTAAAAGAAAGGAAGATGATGAACCAAAACGGTGCTGAATCTAACAATAGCCAGGCCAATCAGACTGCAGGAGAGGCTAATAATGGCGAAAAGCAGGTTACCTTTACTCAAGACCAAGTTAATAAACTAATCCAGAAACGGGTTAATGAACTTAACAAGAAGTCTGATGAGAAGACTAAGCAGGCAGTTGCAGATGCTATCTCAGAGTACGAGCGCAAAGCTAAACTCACAGAAGAAGAGCGTGCAACAGAAGCTCAAAAAGAAAAGCTAAAAGAGATTGAAGCGCGCGAACATAGTATCACTATGCGAGAACGCAAATCAGACTGTCTCTTGGCGCTATCTAAAAAGAATATTCCAGCAGATTTCGCGGATTACTTAATCGATAATGATGCCGAAAAAATGGCTGCGAATATTGAGGGCTTCTCTACCCTTTGGGAAGAAAAGCTCATGGAAGGCGTTCAGGCTAAGATTAAAGCTTCAGGGGCTACCCCAACTGATAAGTCTTCGACCGTACCGCACTCTGGGAGTAATCCTGGTGTAGCGGTTATCTAAAACAAGGAATTATTAAAATGGCACAAGATGCCTTATCAATTCTAACCACTGGTACCACCAAAGATAAACTAGCTGAAATCCGTGGCGCTATCATTGACGCTATTCGCGCAAAGTGTGTGTCCACACTTATTAAAAATAATGACTATTCTGGTGATCCGACTAGTGGCTCAGTCACTTTCGACCGCTTCAAAGATGCAGAACTTAATAGCTATGGCACTGCTCGTGGTGCCAATAAAGGTACCGCACTTAAGAACAGCGGTAAAGTCATTCTCAACATCGACACCGACAAAGAGATCGTCGAAGAGCTTGAGGCAAAAGATATTACACTTAGTGGTATCAACGGTCTCTTAAATCGTCGTACTGCATCTCACGCTGGTCGTGTCGCTACCTTCCTCGATAAAGAATTCTTCCGTGTCGCTGAAGCAGCTGCCACTGCAGTCACTATTACTCCAACTGTCACTGCTATCGAAGAAAAGGTCGAAGAGCTTATTGCTAAGGCAGAAACCGTCTCTAACGACTGGGTTGATGGAGTGGATCGCTCTGAGCTCGTAATTACTTGTAATCCTAAGGGCTATGGTAAACTCCGTAACCTTATTGATAAGATCCCAGGTAATGACGGTTCTAAGGCAGAGGCAATCGAACTCTTCCATGGTGTTCGTGTTATCAACACTGTTCGTCAAACCGCTGAGATTATGATCCAGCGTATCGGTTCTGTCGGTCAGTTGGCCCTCGTCAATGACTATGATGCAGAGAAAATCCCTCTATCCAACGCCTATGCACTGTCACTATTCGTGAATACTGGTGCTAAAGCTGTCACCCCAGACCTTATCTTCAAAGTAGCAACCCTTTAATTTAGGAGAAAAACATGGAAAAGATGTTTAGAATGGCAGACGGCACAATCTTAACCACTTCAAATGAAGTAGTGATCGAGCAGTATGAATCTTATCCAGAGATTTATACGCCTATCTCGGAAGCAGATTTAAAAGCTGAAGCCAAGCTAAAGAAAGCTAAGAAAGAAGCTGAAGCCAAATTAGAAGCAGAAGCTCCTGCCGAAGAAGTGGCTGAGGTCGAAGCTGAAGCTGAAGCAAAACCAGAAAACGAAGGAAAATAAGATGTTAGATAAAGATCAGTTCATTTCAAAGCTAAAAGAAAAGCTTAAAGTCGTTAATTCAATTACTGAAAATAACGATTTAGTGGATTTTCTATCTCTTGAGATGGCTGATCGTTTATCTTTGTATCTCAATTTAGATACTGACAAAAAACTTCAATATGATGAGCGATTAGTTTTTATATCGGTCAGAGTTGTTTCATCTTTGCTTCAAGAAGCTAAAGATAAGGTTGCAGGTTCTAATACTGAGACTAAGATTCAATCCATCTCAGACAATGGCCAAACCATTACATTTTCGAATGTCGCTAAGAATTACATTGCCACTGCTTCAGATAGCGAACTATTTGGAGGGGTTGCTAATATCTTAAAGCCATACAGGAGATGTAATGTTGTTTCCTAAGGTCGCTCAGAATATCATTGCTGATGTCTTTTATGACAAGAACATCTATATCTTAGATAAGACAGAATCTATCGATGATGAAGGTGGAGTTGTTAAACAAGAAGATGTAAGTTCAAATATTAAGCATAGCTTCAATGGCAATGTTAGATTCAACGAACTTGGAGCAGTCCAGAATGAAATGGGCCTTATCGAGAAGATCGATATTAGTATCACTTGTAGCACTTCTGTAGAGATTGAATTAGACGATTTAATCAAAGTAGGAGAAACGATCTACCAAGTGACTAAAGTTCTTCCCTTTGACTCACACAAACTCATTACGGGGGTGAAATGGCGAGCGTAACAATTAACGTTACTGGTATCCGAGAGCTTCAATCCAAACTTGATAAGTCAGTAGTAATTAAGAATCTCATTAGGGGCGTAAACCGTGCATCGGCGATTCTGGAACAGAAGACTAAACCTTTGATTCCAGAAAATAGGTACGAACACGGAGGTAAACTGCGAGGCGCTCTTACTGTGATTCCGGCTGAACTGAAAGGCTCTGAGATTGTCGGAGGTATCATGAACCCAACCGAATACGCAATGTATGTTGAATACGGAGTTGGCAAGAAGGCGGTAGGGACTCATCCAGAGGGTGAAGGTATGACTTATCGTATGACCCCTTGGGTGTTCCCTCTAGAGACCGACAAAGGGCTGAAGTTCATCAAGACCAATGGTTATCCTGCGAGAGCACCGATGTATCGGGGTTTTAAGGAATCAGAAGCTGATATCAAAAAGCAGATTGAAGAAGCTATCTCAGCTAGTCTAGGGAGAAAATAATGTATCAACCAAAAGAAGAGATCTATAAGGCCCTAAAAAGTCTAGGATACGCTTGTCAACAAGGTTCTCAAGCAATATTCACGAAAGTTCCAGTAATTACCTTTTGGATTGGTAGCAACAATCCTGAATATAACCTAGAAAACCAGATTGCAAAACAAGATATTGAAGTTGTTATAGATATTTTTACAAACAAGAGCACTGACCTATCACGCATTCTTAGCGAAGTCGAGGCTAAGATGAGAACGATCAATTATCGACTTGTACATTCAGTGGATGTTCCCAATCCAGAAGGGACGCTTTTCCACTCTAACTGCAGATTTTCTGCAGTAAAGTTCAAATAAGGAAAATATGTTATGGCCAAAGGCTTAACTATGGGTACTTCCCTAACACTTATTAAGGCAGGAAGTGAACCAACCAACCTTGTTATTAAAGGTTTAACTTCAATCGGTCCAATCACCGGCGAGAAAGAAGAAATTGATGTAACTACTCTTGATAGTCCAGATGGCGCTAAAGAATTCCTCTCTGGCGCTGCCGACTGGGGTTCGCAAGATCTCGAAGGCTACATGGACGACGATACTCAAATTGAGAAGATGCGTGCATTGTTCGATAGCGGCATGGTTCGAGACTGGGAGATTTTAACTCCAGGTAAACGAAAAATCGCTTACAAGGCATTTGTTAAGAACTTCACTTATGGTGAGAAGACTGTCGATGGTGTCGATGGCTTTAAATTAACTCTTCGTCTATCTGGCAAGCCAACATTTAGCAAAGTTGCTTAATTAAACCCCCTGTGGGAGGGGTAAATCCCACACAACGAAATTATTTAATCGAGGTTATAAATCATGGTTCAACTTAACTACAAAGCTTCCAATATCGCAAAGGCTGAAAAAGAACAAGGTGAGAATTTCTTAGAAAAAATATCTACTCTCAATGGAATCCCGCCAGTTTCTGATTTGATGTTTCTCTTTACTGCAGGTGGTGGAACCATTGAAGAATTTGATGAATTTATGAAGGAAGAAGGTGTTGGCGCAGTTACCGTTGAAGTCGTGGCTAGTATTGCGGAGTCTGGTTTTTTAGGCAAGAGCATAGACGCGAAGCAGTTGAGGCGCGATATGGAGGAAGAGCTGCAAAACAAGAGGATGATGGCAGAAGCCTTCAAGAAGTCGGTAGAATCTATCGCAGCTTCCGCGAATTCTGGCGAGACCAAGAAAAACTAGCATTCCATATAGGTCTTCATCCTACTGAATACTGGGAATTAACTATTGGACAGTTTACAAATTGTCTTGACGGTTACAGAGATAGAATCACGGAAAAAGATAAAATGAACCATGCTCTTGGGTTATATGTAAGAGCGGCATTCCATGCCAAGACTTATCCAAAAACGCCTTTCATGGCTAAAGAGATAACCAGTAGAGCATTTACTAGATCTGAAGACCTTGATGCGTACATTATGGCGCATATTGAACAGGAGAAATAATAATGGCACACACAGTAGATGAGGTTAACGTCTTAATCAAGGCCCAGACCGAGCAATTCCAGAGAGAGATTGATAAGGTCAATCAGAAACTCAATAGTATATCTAAAGCCGCATCACAGGCTTCTGGTGGAATCTCTGGTGGGATCAAGAATATGGGAATGAAGATGGCTGCTACTGGTGCCGTTATTGGCGTTGTTTCTGCCGTCACTCAAAAAGCCATGGCAGCAATTGCCGCCAGTACTGGTGATGCGGTAAAACGCTTTGATACGCTCAAGAACTTCCCACGTGTCATGCAAAACCTCGGGATCTCTACTAAAGATTCACAAGATTCAATCGACTATTTATCCAAGAAACTTGAGGGGATTCCAACTACTCTTGATGCTGCAACTACTGCCGTCCAGCGTTTAACTGCTACAAACGGTAACTTGCGCGCCTCCACTGCTATCTATTTAGCACTTAATAACGCTATTTTAGCCGGTGGTGCAGACGCTCAACTACAAGCTTCTGCCATGGAGCAATTGCAGCAAGCCTATGCAAAAGGTAAGCCTGAGCTACAAGACTGGAAGACCTTAATGCAAGCCATGCCAGCACAACTCAAGCAGATTGCTAATGCTATGGGTTATGTAGACTCATCACAGCTTTATAACTCTCTGCAGAACGGTAAAGCCTCTATGGATGACTTTATGCGGGCCGTTGTAAAACTTAATAAAGAAGGTATTAATGGTTTAGGTTCATTCGAGCAGCAAGCAGCAGGAGCCACTGGTGGCGTTGCTACTTCATTTATAAATATGCAAAATGCTATTGTGCGTGGCATTACTGCGTGTATGGATGCCATCGGGCAATCTAATATTGCTGGTTTCTTTAATGTTGTAAAAGACGTAATTTTAACTGCTTCAAACTATGTAGCAGCGTTTGTTAAGTTAGTTTTAACAGCGAT
>JAEHON010000028.1:18324-20394 GCA_016112465.1 Candidatus Saccharimonadota bacterium
AATGTAGCTTCTTCTGGTGGCCAAGCGGCTAACTCTATGGCTAATGTAGGCAAGGCTGCACAAGGTTCGACTAAAGACATTGGAAACACTGCTAAAGCCGCCAAAAAACTTCAGAAACAGCTTGCTGGCTTCGATGAAATGAATGTGCTATCCAAGCAAGATACAGGCGGTTCTGGTGGCTCTGGTGGAAGTGGAGGAGGTGGAAGCGTAACCCATGATACTTCAGGACTTGGTTTTGATAATTCTGATATCGCTAAAGGTATTGATAAGGTCAATGCGATATTTGAAAAAATGAAGGAAGGTCTCAAGGGCTTTAATTTCGATAAGATCGGAAAAGCCTTCAAAAGATTTGGAGATGATATAGATAAGTTCGTTAGGCCTGCTAAAAAGATCTTGTCTGACGTGTGGGAGAGATTAAAACCTTTTATCAATTGGGCCGGAAATGAGCTATTACCTGCGTTCTTAAATACTTTAGGTGGGGCGATCAGGCTGATGGGAAGAGTATTAGCAACGGTTTGGGAAGCTTACCTTAAACCGTTTATTGATTTTTTCTTAATTCCACTTGCAGAATTGGCAGGTGGAGCTATTGTTTCCTTTTTAAATGACATAGGTGATGCATTTAGAAATATTGCAAATAACAAAGGACTGTCTGAGTTCATTGTTGGTGTATCCGTCGCTATTGGTGGGTTAGTAGTTGCAATTAAAGCCAAGAATGCAATTGATGATCTTAAGGCAGGCATAATCACTCTTCGCGCTGTGATGTTATCATCTCCTGCGGCTATGGCTGCCGTATCCGCTAAAATAGGCGCTCTTGGAACGGCGTTTGTGTTGGCGGGTGGTGGCGTAGCAGGATTTAAGGCCGCTACAATTGCAGCTGTTACGGGCGTGAATAAAGCGATCTTGGGTGCTTTTTCGGCAATTATGGCTCACCCACTTATTTTGGCTGGTGCTGGGATTATTGCTGGTGTCGCATTTATTTTTGGTAGCGTTAAGTCTGCCATTGAACAGACTGATAGTGCTACAAGAAAAGCGCAATCTTCAGCAAAAGCACTAAATGTTGCCAACTCTCAACTCTCTGAGGCAACAAAAAAAGTTCAGACTGCTGAAGAAAACCTTAATAACGCAAGAAAGACACTAGCGGACGCTGGACTACAGCAAATTCAGGCTATAAAAGAACAAAAACAGGCACAAGATGAGCTATTAAAGACAGAGCGTGAGCGAGGTTTAACCTATCAAGCATTAAAGTCTCAGGTGGATGGTGGCGCATTATCTTATCAGAATATGACATCAGCACAACAAGCTGTTTACGAAGCTGGACTAAAATTAGACTCCGCCAATTCTCAAGTCAAGCTTTCTCAAGACAATCTCACTAAAGCTACAAATGACTCAGTTAAAGCTGCAGAAGCACACAAAAAGGCAAAGGATGAAGAGCTATCTGCGTTATACGCAAATGCTGCTGCTCAGGCAGTTATTTCTGGAAAATATAGAAATACCGAAGAAGCCATCAAGGCCCTTAAGAATGGGACCCTGGAGTATAAAGATGAAAATGGCAATATGGTTAAAGCCAATACTAATGATATTAGCAAGCTAGAAGATGAAACTAAAAGAAAATCTAAAGAGATTACAAAAGCCTATAATGATAGTATGACTGGAGCCGACCAGGGATTCTTTGGGCCAATGGGGGTCAGTTTGAGTAAAGCTGGCGCCTGGGTATCAAATTTTGTTAATGGTGCGGCTGTCGAGTTTGGTAAGTTCGCTAATAACATAGGTAAAAGAGCTAACGAGGCGTGGAATGGATTGACTTCCGCATTTTCTGGTGCTGCAAACTGGGCTAACCAGCGTTGGAATGATATAAAAAATGCGTTCTCTGGGGCTTGGCAAACTTTCAGTGACATTGGCCGAAATATCTGGAATGGTCTTAAAAATGGTATTGGTAATATCGCCAATAATATGAAAAACATGTTTTCGGGTGCCGTGGATAGCGTTAAAAAGTTCTTAGGTATTCACTCTCCATCCCGTCTCTTTATGGGGATCGGTGATTATATGAGTCAAGGTATGAACATTGGTTTT
>JAEHON010000028.1:20404-25681 GCA_016112465.1 Candidatus Saccharimonadota bacterium
GAGTCTAACCTAGGAGACATGGTGAAGTCTGCTAGCGAATTAAGTGCCGAGATTAATAGTAAATTAGATTTTAGTCCCAGTATTGGCTCTGGGTTTGATTTTGATATTAAACACTCTGTAATTAACGAATCTGCTGAAAAAATGCAGAAATTACCACTGATTGTGAATATTGATGGCGAAGAATACTTCAATGGTATGGTGGACCGTTTAAATACTCAATCATTCCTAAAAAATGCGAGCGTCCTAGATATCTAGAGCGCTCGCGCTGTGATATGTATAATTATTATAAGCCAACTTTACTAACGCCGTATTCAGCTTGTGCTTGAGTAAATTTCTCAAATTTTAGCTGTTTGATTAGGCCGTCACGACTGAAAGAAGTAGTGTCAAGGTAAGACTTAGCCTTTTTTGCTGCCTGCTCATTCCAGTCAACTGTAATGTGATCAACTGCGTAAATTGCATCACTTTCTGGGAATTTCTCAAATTTTAGCTGGTTGATTAGGCCGTCTCTTGAAAATGCGGTGAATGATAAATAGCTCTCAGCTTTTTTAACCGCATTCTGCTGGCTGACGGTAGGAGCTTTGCCCTTGGAATAAACCACATTGATTGTACTACCTTCACTTGTTGATTCATTGGCTGCTATGGACTGCTTAATAAATCCACCTGCGGCTACCGTGTCTGAATACTCTTTGACTTCGGTACAGTTCACTTTATTCTGTTCACACCATGTTGCGATATCATTGTATTTCATATCTTTAAAATCGATAACCGTAACTTGTTTTACGCTGTGCATTGGAGTTCCACTATCGTTATTCTTCCCCTGCCCATAAATTCCAATAATAACAATAACTACAATTACCCAGAACCACCACTTTTTGTAAACTGGTTTTTTATTGGTTGTCTTAGACTTTTCTTCCGCCATAGCGAAATCTCCTAAAGATTAAATTCTATTATCCCAAATATACAACAATCCCCATAGTTTGCAAGCATAAGGGGAAAATCAAGAAAGGTACTCCGAAGAGTACCTTTGTAGCAGCGTATACGTCGGTGCAGGAATATACTACACTTCTAACTAAAGCTCAGCATACGACTTACACTTGTTTACATTCTACCTCAGAATGTCGTGTTTGCCTAGCATATACTAGACAATAAGCATAACAATAATCAATGCCATAAGCTATTGAGGTAATGCTTTTTTGTAATCTTTAAAAAATTGCTGTGGAAAAGTCTTTACTTGTGCAAAAATGTGCTATAATAAAGTTGCTGAGGAGTTAATGCTTCTTGGAGGTACGATTCGCCGTGGTTGGCGATGGTAAGACGTTTTAACAACTCGATTTTGTCCCGTGTCAATATGTGGCGTAGGTCTAAACAACCACCTGGTTTACGAGCCAGTTAAAACGCGCCTACTCCACATACTGGTACAGGACTTTTTTATTACTAGAGTGGCATCAATAAGAAGGCTAGTATTTAGAAGATAAACACTTGAAAATAAAAAAGAAAATGTATCAGGCTACTGGGGTAAGCCCAGAGTAATTTAATAATTAGGAGGTAAGAATAATGAAACTAATTTTTCGTTATTCCTTCACTGACCAAAATGGAGTGGTTCATCGTGCAAAACCAGGTCATCCATTCCCGATCTTAATCAGTGATGACAAAGACTCAGCAGAAGCCGAGTCTCAGTAAATAATATCTAGATTAGATCTTGTGCAAAAAATATTCTAATCTGAATATATAATCCGTGCAGTTACTAGCGCTGCACGGATATACTTTCATTATACTTACTTAAATAAAAATATAGCTGTAAAGCTCTATCTTTTTACTAATTAAAGAACGTGTTTGTTTTTTGTTTGTTTACATTGTTAATATATATTCTAACAAAGAATGATAAATTGTACAAATATTTTATACAGACTTACTATAAAACAATAAAAGATAGGTATATTACTATACCTATCTAATAGAAAATATGTGTATAAAACAAAATTTAGTTTAATATTATCACTATTCGGATTCAAAAACAACTGTTTGTTTGAATTTCTTTCCCTGCCTATCTATTTCATTAAAAGCAAAACCGAGTAGCATATTGATTGTCATGTTGATAGACAGGTTCTGTTCCTTAGATAGTGTATTAATTCTATTATATAATTCTGGGTGCATTATTCTTAATGCGACAGGTTTCATTGTTATGCCCTTCCTTTCCCCCATAAAATTATTGTTCTTTGCTCACCTACCGTAGATTCTGCCGACCATCAAGCAGGAAAATTAAACTAATAGATTCACGTTCTAATAATCTATAATTACCGTTCTCACGTGACCGAACGGCATTATTTTTCCATATATTTGTTTAGAAAGTGTTTGTATTATTTTAAGATCTTCATTTCCATAAGATAAGACATAAACTCGTAGATGATCATCTGTTTTGTCAGAAATCTCGTAAGGAAAATAGTTACTGATTAAATTTAGAATTATACCCCAGTCGCTAGATCTTTCGGAACGAATGGAAAATTCTACTATCTTAAATTTTGTTTTATAGTTCATATTTTCTAAATGGTCGGCTTTTTAAATCTACTAGCAGAGGTTTTCCTGCTTAATTTAATGATATCAAAAATAATATCATTGTCAATATCATTACGTTAAAATAAACATCGGTAATGTTAAATCTGCTATAATATAGATAAATCTACGACCTTGCAATTATTGCGGGTCGTTTTTATTGGAGCAATCATGATAATTTCAGGGGACTTATTAAAAATAAATGGGAAATCAGTGGCAGGACTAAAAACATATAAAATTACTCGTGCCAAACTATATTCAGACGCTGGGCGAAATCTTAATGGTGGACTTTCTGCGACCTTTATTGGGGTATTTCCAAAACTAGAACTTGAGATTGGTGGGGTTTTAACCAAAGAACGTATTGCTGAACTCTGTGGGCTATTAGATCAAGGATTTTTCAATGTTGAGTATTATGACCCTAAGACTGGAGCTACTAAAAGTGGTGCTTATTATGCTTCAGATTACTCAGTAGAACTCCTAGAACGTCAAAGAGGGCTATACAAACCATTCACGGTTAATTTAATCCCAATGGAGAAAGCATAATGATTAATGTGTCAGATAACTTTAAACAGGCCATGAAGAAGCCTGTAAAAACAATTACGGCTTCTATTGCATTAGATGACGGAACAGTCATCACTGGTAGCGATAAGCTAATTAAAGTCACCATTGATTCATCTGGGCATTTGTTTAGTACTGCTACTTCTGTGATTAATGTTGAGCTGTTTGGTACTGACTATAATCTAGTCGATCACACATTTAACGTAATCGCTAAAACACTTATTGATATCGAAAATGACACTTGGGAAGAGGCAAACCTTGGACTATTTTATGTCGAGGAATCCACTGCGGATTTCGAAAAGAAGACCACAAAAATCAAGGGCTATGACCTTATGGGAAAGCTTGCTAAAACCTCATATAATTCAGGTACGATCCAGTTCCCTTGCACGGTTAAAGAGCTAATTAATCAACTTGCAGAACGCTTCGAGTTCACAGTTGATACTAATCTTGATAATCTACCAAATATTACCTACCAGATTTCTGAAGATTTGTATGCTAAAATCTCAAACTGCACTTATCGTGATATTCTAGGCGAGATTGCAGGTGCTACCGCAACTATTGCGGTGTTTAATGGCAAAACCTTATCATTTAGGGATAGTAAAAAGAAACCAGATGAAGACGAAATCTGGACTTATGATAATCTCAAGACCTTAAAGTATAAGCCAAAATATGGTCCTGTGAATAGCTTAGTACTTGCCCGTACGCCTCAAGAAGATAATATTGCAACATCTGATAATGATTCTATTACGGCTAATGGACTTACCGAGGTTAAGTTAGCTAATAATGAGATTTTGGACGATGATAGAAGAAAGCTAATCACCCCGATTTTCGACTCTATTAAAGATTTTTCACATCATCCATTTGAAGCAGAAACCACTGGCTTTGGATGGTACAAGCCAGGCGATCTAGTGTCAGCTCAAGCTGGTGGCGGGTTGATGAATGGAAGGACTACTGGGTGGCTTGGTCAGGAGAAGTTTTTGGGCAAAAACCTTATTAAGTTCAACGCTAATTTCACGTCCAATGGCATCTCGGTCAAAACGAATAAAGATGGACGTATCACAGAAGCTAAAGGCACAATGACGGCTGGTTGGGCTGTGGTATCTAAATTTTACGACGAGGTCTTGTTCCCTGCTGGAAAGTATACTTTTTCAGTAGATAGACCACTTAACCATAGAGTCGCTATTGCTGGGAATGGTATTGGTGGTTTTATGGGTGGGGCGAATTTGAATGCTGGTGAAACTAAAGTGACTTTTACCGCCAAAGTTCCATTTGAAATAATGCGACTTGTTATTAATGACCCTGTCGGTACAAATATCAACCTCGGTGCATTTACGCCTAAATTATCATTTGGAGACACCCCAACAGATGAACCATATATTGGTGATGATGTCTCTGCTGGGTATAGGAATATGTTTGATGAGTTTTCTGGACTTCCTGTGAATAAGAATGGACTAAGTCTAATCAATCAAGATGGCATTCTAAAACTCACTGGCACGCCAGATAGAGACTGGGTTCAACTGGCTAGCCGAGATATTACAGGTATTTTAATGAATAACAGACCGTATACGATTGTCCAATACAATACCCCTAATACTAAGTTTTATGTTGAAATTTCTGCCCGAAAAAAAGACGGTAGCGGCCATGATGTAATTGGTAATAAGATGTCTAGAATTCATAATTTTACTGCCAATTTCACGCTATACGACCGTTACAACATGGTAATTATGTGTGGTAAACAGGACGATACCACCCCGCTACCTCTATATGGTAACTTCGGACTTTATTATGGTACTTTTAATGAAAATAACCTGCCTGAATACACCCCTTATCTTACTTCGGTAGTTTCTCCAAGACCAATTGCACCCGCAAAGGTAAACGAGATAATATATAAACAATATACTTTAGACACTAACTTATACAGACCAAAAGAAAATTATACCTCTAATGGTATTACACATACGATCTTGCCGGATGGAACGATTGAGTCTAAAGGAACAAGTACTATTAGTTGGTCTACAATTGGCAATTATCAGATAGTTTTAGAGCCTGGAATATACGAATTTAGTAGAAGTGGTGCTGATTGGTCTGTATCTCTTGACTCTAATACCGGTAGAAATCATGCATTAGCCTCAATGAGATCGGGGCAAGAAAGAACTATCTTTGAGATCA